>CAVFYN010000208.1:0-24911 GCA_963626425.1 Bacteroidaceae bacterium | reverse complement strand
CCGTTCAGCTATGCCGACGTCGACGGCAACCTGACGGGCATCGACGTCGACCTGGCGCGCGAGGCCTTCCGCCGCATGGGCTACGAGCCGGAGTTTATCATCATCAACTGGGAGGAGAAAAAGGAACTCCTGCACTCCGGCCAGATCGACTGCATCTGGAGCTGCTTCACCATGGACGGCCGCGAGGACGAATACCGCTGGGCCGGGCCGTATATGACGAGCCGTCAGGTCGTCGCCGTCCGGCCGGACAGCGACATCTACGCGCTGTCCGACCTCGAGGGCCGGACGATCGCCGTGCAGTCGACGACGAAGCCGGAGGACATCATCCGCAGCCACGACGGCACGGTGCCGCAGCTGCGCCGCGTGCTGTCCGTGCAGAAGCGCGACCTTATTTTCATCCTGCTCAGCAAGGGCTACGTCGACGACATCGCCGCGCACGACACGGCCGTCGAGCAGTTCATGGCCGAGTCCGGGTCGCAGTTCCGCATCCTCGACGAGCCGCTGCTCACCGTCGGCCTCGGCGCGGCGTTCGACCTGGACGACACGCGCGGGCTGGAAACGGCGCTGGATTTGACCCTCCGCGAGATGATCGCCGACGGGACGGCGCGGGAGATCATCGGGAAGTACCTTCCCGATGCGGACCGGTATCTGGAGGGCGTCGATGGATAAGAAAGTCAGAATGCTCAGCTGGCGGCGGCTGGTGCCGCTGGAGATCCTCGTCGGGATCGTGCTGCTCGTGATCGTGTTTTTCATCTCCGCGAACGCGGACATCGCCGCGGCCGAGACGCAGCTGACCGCAACGGTCGAATATATGAAGCAGCAGTGCAACAGCAGCCAGCTGCGCGACCTCGCCAGCGAGGCCAAGAGCCTCGTGCGCGTGAGCGAGAGCGTCGACCTCGTGCGCTGGAAGCTGGAATACGACGGCGAGACGGACGACTATGACGCCGCGGCGCTCGAAACGCTCGCCTCGGAGAGCTACCTGTCCGGCATCGTCCTGCTGAGCGCCGAGGGCGCGGTGCGCTCGAGCTTTGACGCCGCCGGCCTGACGACGGACGAGCTGCTCGCGCAGCTCGACACGGCCGCGGTGCTCGACACGGCCGAATTTCCGGAGAAAACCTACGCCGCGCGCATCGTCCGGCCGGACGGCGGCCACCTCGACGTGGCCGCGATCGGTCGCGGCGGCGGGCTTGGCGTCGTGCTGGGGTACTATGTGACGAGCGCGGCGTACACGCAGACGTTCAACGACTCCATCCGCTCGCTCGTCAACGGCTATTTCACGCAGCACGACGGCGTCATCGTCATCAGCAGCGGCAACCGCATCATCGCCTCGAACGACGCTTCGCTCGTCGGCCAGAATACGGAGGACGTTCCGATCCTCAGCCGTATCATGACCCGCGCGAGCGGGACAAAGCTCATCCACGCGCACGGCACGGCGCACGCCCTCTCGCATGACTTCGGCCTGATGGAAAAGAGCCAGAATTACTACGTCTACGCGTACATGACCGCGCGCGACGTGTTTTCCACAACGCCGCGCAGCATGCTCTACGTGCTGTTTGCCTACGTGCTCGTCATCATTTTGCTGCGGATGCTGCTCTGGCGGACCGAGCGCGTGTATGCCGACCGCCAGATGGCCGACCAGCAGGCGTACACGGAAAAGCTCGAGGAGAAAAACGGGCAGCTGCGCCGCGCCGTGGCCGAGGCGGAGGAGGCCAACGCGGCCAAGAGCCGCTTCCTCTCGCGCATGAGCCACGATATCCGCACGCCGCTCAACGGCATCATCGGCCTTCTGAAGATCGACGAAACGCACTTCCAGGACCCGAAGCTCGTGCTGGAAAATCACGAGAAAATGCTCGTGTCGGCCAACCATCTGCTCTCGCTCATCAATGACGTCCTTCAGATGGGCAAGCTCGAGGACGGCAAGGTCGAGCTGACGCACGAGCCGATCAGCCTGGCCGAGCTCTCGCGCGACGTCGGCACGATCATCGGCACGCGCACGGTCGAGGCGGGCATCACGTTTACCGTCAAGAGGCAGGAGCTGCCGGTGGAGTACGTCTACGGCAGCCCGCTGCACCTGCGGCAGGTGTTTTTGAACGTGTACGGCAACTGCGTCAAGTATAACCACCGCGGCGGCAGCGTCGAGACGACGACGGAGTGCCTCGGGGTGGAAAATGGCGTCGTGACGTACCGCTGGACGATCACGGACACCGGCGTCGGCATGAGCGAGGAATTTTTGCAGCACATGTTCGAGCCGTTCGCGCAGGAGCGCTCCGACGCGCGCACCGTCTACGCCGGAACGGGCCTCGGCATGACGATCGTCAAGAGCCTCATCGACCTCATGGGCGGCACGATCGAGGTGAAAAGCCGCGAGGGCGTGGGCTCGACGTTCATCATCACGCTGCCGTTCGACGTCGCGCCGCAGCCCGCGGCGCTGCCGGAGGCGGCGGAGCCTGAGGAGGCGTCCATCCGCGGGATGCACTTCCTGATGGCGGAGGACAACTCGCTCAACGCCGAGATCGCCGAGCTGCTGCTCGCCGACGAGGGCGCGTCCGTCACGACCGTCACGGACGGCAGCCAGGCGGTCGCGCGATTTGAAGAAAGCGCGCCGGGCGAATTCGACGCCATTTTGATGGACGTTATGATGCCGGTCATGGACGGCCTGGCCGCGACGCGCGCCATCCGCGCGCTCGACCGGCCGGACGCTAAGACCATCCCCGTCGTCGCCATGACGGCAAACGCCTTTGACGAGGATGCGCGGCAGTGCCTCGCCGCGGGCATGAACGCCCACCTGGCCAAGCCGCTGTACATGAAGGCGGTCAAGGAGACGCTCGCGCGGCTTTGCGGCAGGAAATAATAAACAGCAAAAACGCCCGCAGGATCAGTCCTGCGGGCGCTTTTTATTTGCCGCGAGCGCCTGCCCGAGCGCATCGCCGAGCGCCTGCGCGGCCGGGCCGTCGTCCATCGTCAGAAGGCCGAGCGTCGTCGGCTCCGCGCCGGGCTCAAAATAGGGGACGGAGACGACGGCGGCGGTGTCGATGCGGTCGAGCACCGGCAGGCAGGCCACGCCGAGCCCCGCGCCGATCATTTCGAGCATCGCGGCAAAGTCGCGTACGATGATGGCGTTGCGCGAGCTGCGCTCTTCCAGCGCGCGGTGCTGCGGGTCAAAGAGCACGCGGCTGCGCTCGAGGTCGCCGTAGGAGACGGTCTGCTCGGCGAGAAATTCCTGCGGCGTGACGATCGCCTTTCCCGCCAGCGGATGCGTGCGCGCGACGATGGCCTGCCGCCGGGCGCTGGCCGGAAATTTGCGCACGGCGCAGCCGGATGGCAGCTCGACGTGCGAGGCGAGAAAGCACACCGCCGCGTCGATGCGCCCGCTGGACAGCTGCGACAGCAGCGTCAGCTCCTGCTCGTCGGAGTCGAGGATGACGCGAAAGTGCGGATCCTGCGCCTGAAACGCCGCGACGGCGGCGTAAAACGTCGGCCCGGAGCAAAGGCGCGACACGCCGACGGTGTACGGCACGCGGCTGACGTCATGGGCGATGTTCGCCTGCGCCAGGTCGAGGATGTCCACGGCCGGCCGGACGCGCGCGGCGAACGACCGCCCGGCGTCCGTCAGCGTGACGGATTTCGTCGTCCGCTCAAAAAGCCGGACGCCGAGCTCGGATTCGAGCGAGCGGATGCTGTAGCTGACGGACGTCTGCGCGACGAAAAACCGCGCGGCCGTCGCGCGGAAGTTCAGCGTCTCGGTCAGCGAGAGAAAATAGCGAAGCTGCGTGACGGTCATCCCAACGCCTCCTTTTGAGTAGATTTTATTTCATACAGTGCGAAAATACAAGGCTTTGAACAAAATTATCTATCAACAATGCGGCAAGATGTATCACCGCGGCGCGGCGGAGTATGGTATGATCTTCCCAGGAGGCGGCGCGGCCGCCGGGAAGAAAGGGTGACGATCATGGCGTATCTCTATCCGCATCTGCTCAGTCCGTTCACGGTGAACGGGCACACGTTCAAAAACCGCATCCTGTGCGGGCCGCTCGGCTACAATCAGGTCAACCTCTCGGCGGCCATGAGCCAGGACAACATTGACTATTTCGGCGCGCTCGCCCGCGGCGGCACGGCCCGCGTCACGACGGGCGACTGCATGGTCAGCGACGACGCCGGCTACGGCGGAGGCGGCGGCCGGCCGAAGTTCTACGCCTCGCCCATGGAGGTGCTCTCGTCCATCAAGACGTACGTGAACACCATCCACCGCTACAACTGTCTTGCCTTCGTCCAGCTCGGGCACAACGGCGCGGGCTTCCTCGGGCCCATGGAGGTCGAAAAAGCCGTGACGGCCGAGGAGGTCGCCGAGCAGATCGCCCCGCGCCTTGCGGCCATGACGGTCGACGAGCTGCACGGCATTATCGGCGACTTTGTGCGCTGCGTGAAAAACCTGCGCCTCGGCGGCGTGGACGGCATCCTCATCCACGGCGGCCACGCGGCGAAGATCCAGGATCAGCTGCGCTCGCGCCTGATGAACCGCCGCACGGACGAGTACGGCGGCAGCCTCGAAAACCGCTGCCGCTTCACGCTCGAGCTGCTGCGCGCCGTCCGCGAGGCGGCGGGGCCGGATATGCTCATCGAGTACCGCTTCAGCGCGCAGGAGTACGTCCCCGGCGGCATCACGCTGGACGAGACGATCGAATTTCTGAAGCTGCTCGAGGCCGAGCACACCGTGGACATTTTCCACGTCAGCGGCGGCATGCACATCGCGCCGGGCAGCAACGCCTATACGATCTCGCCCGCGACATTCCCGCCCGCAACGTTCCGCGAGGACTGCCGGAAGATCCGCGAGGCGGGCATCCGCACGCCGCTCGCGCTCATCAACTCGCTCGCCGACCCCGACGTGGCCGAGGACATCATCGCCTCCGGCATCGCGGACTTCGTCGTCATGAGCCGCCAGATCAACCTGGCCGACCCGTACTATCCGCGCAAGCTGCGCGAGAACAAGCCCTGGCTCATCGACGGCTGCCTGCGCTGCCACGGCTGCTACGACGTCGACGGGCCGTGTTCCGTGAACCCGTATGCGTCGTACAAGACGTATGAAAGCTCGTACGAGCTGCCCGAGGCGAAGCACAAGCGCAAGGTCTGCATCGTCGGCGGCGGCATCGCGGGCCTCAAGGCCGCGTTCACGGCGGCCGAGCGCGGCCATCGGGTCATCCTGTTTGAAAAGGAGCCGTCGCTCGGCGGCCAGCTGCGCTTTGCCGACACGGACACGTACAAGACGGACATCCGGCGGTATAAAAACAACATGATCCGCCGCTGCGAGGAGCATCCGAACATCGAGCTGCGCCTCGGCGTCACGGCGACGCCGGAGCTTTTGCGGCAGGAGCTGCCGTGCGCGCTCATCGTCGCCGTCGGCGCGAAGCCGCGCATCCCGGACATCCCGGGCGTGCGGGGCGAAAACGTCCTGACGATCATGGACAGCTACCTGCACCCGGAGCGGCTCGGAAAGCGCGTCATCCTGCTCGGCAGCGGCCTGACGGCCTGCGAGGTCGGGCTGCACCTGCACCGGACGGGGTACGACATCGCCATCATCGGCCGGCGCGACGCCATCTGCTATCATGAGAATTTCCGCATGATGCCGACGGCCGTCTTTTCGCCCATCCCGACGTTTTTGCAGTGGTTCGACGAATACGGCTTCGACGTGCGAAACGGCGCCGAGGCCGTCGCGATCACGGACGGCGGCGTGCGCATCCGCGACGTGAAAACGGGGCAGGAGCAGCTCGTCCCGGGCGACACGGTCGTCCTCGCGGCGGGCATGGACGCGCGGTCGGACGAGGCCATGGCCTACAACGACATCGGCGCGGACAGCTTCTGGATCGTCGGCGACGCCATACGCCCGCACAAGATCCGCGACGCCGTCAGCACGGCGTTCTGGGCGGCCATGGAAGTATAATTATACGAAATTCTGAATATTATGCAAACCGGGCAGCGCACCCGGCCGCGGACGGCGGCCGGGTGCGTTTTTGCTGAAAAATAAAGGGGAAAATTGGAGATAACCAACAAATCAGGTCGAACCAACCGCCGGGCGCATGCGCATTTCGCAGGAAACCGCGCGGATTTCATCGCTTTCGTTGACAATAACTTTCACTAGTGGTATTCTATATGATGGAAATTTGTAGATTGTGTGAAGAAACACACAAAAACAGGGAAAAATTCCGTATAAATACAGAAAAATACAAACCGCACGCCGCGCGATCCCCGGAGGGACGGCCATGAGAAGAACCTGTGCCGCGGCGCTGCTGATCGCGGCGCTTGTGCTCGGCCTCGCCGCCTGCGCGAAGGAGGCCCCGGACGATCCGCTGCCGCGCATCGTCATCGGCAGCGACGACTACGAGCCATACAATTATATAAATGAATATGGCCAGTTCGCCGGCATCGACGTGGAGCTCGCGCGCGAGGCGTTCCGCCGCATGGGCTACGAGCCGGAGTTCCGGAGAATCGTCTGGGAGAACAAGGACAGCTATCTGTCCTCCGGCGAGGTGGACTGCCTCTGGGGCAGCTTCACCATGACCGGCCGCGAGACGCTCTACGACTGGGCGGGCCCGTACCTGAACAGCCGCCAGGTCGTCTGCGTGCGCGCGGACAGCGACATTGAAGAAATTTCCGACCTCGCCGGCCGCCGCGTCGCCGTCCAGGCGACGAGCAAGCCCGAGAGCGTATTTCTGGAGCGCACGGATGCGCGCATCCCCGAAGTCGGCGATCTGTACTGCTTCTCCACGATGGACGAGGTGTACAGCGCGCTGCGCAAGGGCTACGCCGACGCCATCGCGGGCCACGAGCGCGCGCTGCGCGTATTCTGCGACACGGAGCCCGGCGAATACCGCCTGCTGCCCGAGAGCCTTTATTCCTCGCAGCTCGGCGTCGCGTTTGAAAAGGGCACGCACGGCGACATCGTCTACCAGCTGCGCCTGACATTGCAGGAGATGGTCGACGACGGGACGGCCGGCGAGATCGTCGCCCGCTACGGCATCGACGCCGACGAAGCCCTGGGAGGGTTATGACCATGAAGAAGAAGGACCGGCCCGGTCATATACGCGGCGCGGCCGTCTATCTGCCGATCGGCATCGGACTGCTGCTGCTCGCGCTGGGCTGCACGCTCGTTTTCGCGCGCAGCCGGGCCGTCGCGCGCGCGGCGTCGAAGCAGACGCTCGCGTTCGTCACCGAGCAGATGGGCCGCTACGAGGTCAGCCGCGCGAACGACAAGACCAAGAGCCTCGTCCGTCTGCTCGATAAAACGAAGGAGCTCGCCGCGCGGCTGGAGTCCGGCGGCCTTTCCTCCGACGAGCTGGACCGCTACGCCTACGACCAGCGCCTGACGGGCGCGGCCGTGCTGAACGCGGACCTCACCCCGGCCGGACAGACGTCCGGCGACAGCTATGAGTTCGCCATGGCGCTCGTCCAGAGCAGCCTTGTGGACAATATTCCGCAGTACCCCGAAAAATCCTACCTGTCCCAGATCGTGCTCGACGGTGTGACGTATGACTACGCGGCCGTCGGCCGCCGGGACGCGCCGGGCATCGTCGTGGCCTACGCGCGCAAGCCGGACACCGACCCGGGCGAGATCACGCTCGACACGCTCTTTTCCGGCTACGACATCCGCATGGACGGCATCATCGCCGTCACGGACGGCGAGGCCATCATCGGCACGAACCGCGAAAGCCTCGCCGGCGCGGATCTGACCGCGTTCGCGCGGGACTTTTCCGAGCACGAGACGAAAAACGGCCTGACGCGCTGGACGGACGGCACGCGCACGTTCCTTGGCGGCAAGATCTTCAGCCGCGGCTACGGGATCTACGTCCTGTTCCCGGCGTTTTCGCTTGCCCGCGGCGGGCTTATGGGACTATCCGTCGGGCTGGCGGTGTACGTGCTGTTCTGCGTGCTGCTATTGTGGCTGCGCCAGCGCACGCGCCACGCGGGGCTCCTGCAGATCGAAAAGCAGTTCGACACGATCAACGCCATCGGCAAGATCTACTCGTCCAACCTGCTGTTCGACCCGCAGACGGACCGCGCCGAGATCATCAAGGCGCCCGAGCACGTCACGACCGGCCTGAACCCGGCCGAGGGCGCGGCGTCCATGATCGCCCAGATCCGCGACCGCCACGTCGCGGAGAGCTACCGCGAAGCATTTTCAGAATTCTGCGATCTTTCGACCGCCGAGGCGCGCCTTGCGGGCCAGGCGTATCTGAATTTCAACTATCCCAGCCTGTACGGCCAGTGGTTCCAGGCATTTCTGGTGCCGCAGCATTATGACCAGGACGGTCATCTTGCGGGCGTGCTGCTCATTTTCCGCGACATCACCGACGAGCACGCGCGCGAGACGGCCTACCAGCAGCAGCTCGAGCAGGCGCTCGCCGACACCGAGCGCGCCAGCCGCGCCAAGACGGACTTCCTGCGCCGCATGAGCCACGACATCCGCACGCCGATCAACGGCATCCGCGGCATGGTCGCCATCAGCCGCCACTATCAGGGCGACGAGCGCAAGCAGGAGGAATGCCGCGAGAAGGTCATGCAGGCGTCCGGGTATCTGCTGGAGCTCGTGGGCGACATCCTCGACATGAGCAAGCTCGAGTCCGGCACCGTGCTCGTCGAGCGCCGGCCGTTTGACCTTGCCGACGTGCTCAGCGTCGTCGCGAGCCTGTGCGAGGCGCAGGCGGCCGCGCATTCCATCACCGTCCGCTGCGACGGCAAACAGATCCGCCACCGCTACCTCGTCGGCAGCCCCGTCCACCTGCAGCGCATTTTGCAGAACGTCGCCGTCAACGCCGTGAAATATAACCGCGAGGGCGGCAGCGTCACGCTCACGTGCCGCGAGCTCAGCGCGAACGGCAAGACGGCGGAATTTGAATTCATCTGCGCAGACACCGGCCTCGGCATGAGCGAGGAGTTCCAGAAAACGGCCTTCGAGCCGTTCGCGCAGGAGAACAGCACCGCCCGCACGAACTACGGCGGCACGGGCCTCGGCCTGGCCATCGCGCACGAGCTGGCGGAAAAGCTCGGCGGGGACCTCCGCTTTGAAAGCGAGCTCGGAAAGGGCACGACGTTTTACCTCACGCTGCGCTTCGGCATCGACCCGAACCCGCCGGAGCAGCAGACCGCGCTCGAGGACCTCGCGCGCAGCATAAAGGGCCTGCACATCGCGCTCGTCGAGGACAACGAGCTCAATATGGAGGTCGCCTCGTTCATGCTCCGGCGCGACGGTGCCGAGGTCACGGAGCTCTGGAACGGCCGCGAGGCCGTGGACTACTTCGCCGCGAGCGAGCCCGGCTCCATCGACGTGATCTTAATGGACATCATGATGCCCGGCATGGACGGGCTTGAGGCCGCGCGGGCCATCCGCGCCATGGACCGGCCGGACGCAAAGACGATCCCGATCATCGCCATGAGCGCAAACGCATTTGCCGACGACATCGACCGCAGCCTGGCCGCGGGCATGAACGCCCACCTGGCCAAGCCCGTCGACGCGCCGAAGCTGCTGACGGCCATCCACCGGTGCAGCCTGAAGCGGAAGGACCGCGGCGAAAACAGCTGATATTGCCCGGCAGATGCCGGCATGGGAGGACAGTTATGAGCAGCGATAAGCAAAAGATCCTCATCGTAGACGACTCGGAGATGAACCGCGAGCTGCTCGCGGAGATCCTGGGCGAGGGCTACGACTATCTCTACGCGGAAAACGGCAGGGAGGCTCTGGCGTATCTCGAGCAGCGCGTCGACGTGGCGCTGATGCTGCTCGACGTCAACATGCCGGAGACGGACGGCTTCGGCGTGCTGGAGGTCATGAACCGCCAGCACCTCATCGACGACATCCCCGTCATCATGATCTCGGCCGAGGACGACCTGTCGTTCATCGAGCGGGCGTATGACCTCGGCACGACGGACTATATCCGCCGCCCGTTCGAGTCGCTCGTCGTCCGCCGCCGCGTGAGCAACACGCTTCTGCAGTACGCCAAGCAGAAGCGCCTTGCCAGCCTCGTCGACCAGGAGGTCCGCGAGATGGAAAAGACGAGCAACCTGCTCGTCAACATCTTCAGCCACGTCGTCGAGTTCCGCAACCGCGAAAGTGGCCTGCACGTGCTGCACATCCGCACCATCACGGATCTGCTGCTGCATCACCTCATTAAAAAGACGACGCGCTACCAGCTCTCCGAGCAGGACATCTCGCTCATCTGCACGGGCTCGGCCCTGCACGACATCGGCAAGATCAGCATCCCGGAAGAGGTGCTCAACAAGCCCGGCAAGCTGACGGACGAGGAATACGAGCTCATGAAGACCCACACGGTCATCGGCGCGAAGATCCTGCGCGAGCTGCCGCTTTATCAGGACGAGCCGCTGATGAAGGTCGCCTACGAGATCTGCCGCTGGCACCACGAGCGCTGGGACGGCCGCGGCTACCCGGACGGGCTGCGCGGCGACGCCATCCCGATCTCGGCGCAGGTCGTCGCCCTCGCGGACGTGTACGACGCGCTGACGAGCGAGCGCTGCTACAAGCCGGCCTATGAGCACGAGACGGCCATCCGCATGATCCAAAACGGCGAGTGCGGCGCGTTCAGCCCGCTGCTGCTCGAGTGCCTGGGCGAGGTGGAGTCGGAGCTTCCGACCGCGCTGACCGCGGCCGCCGGCGCGCCGGTCTACGGCGAGGCCGACCACGGGCCGATGCGCCTTCGCACCGAGGAGCTGCTCAACGACGCCGAGCTTCCGCATAGCAGCCGCATCCAGCGCCGCGTCGAGCTCGAGCGCGCGCGGGCGAACTTCTTCGCCGAGCAGCGCGGCGGGCTGCAGTTTGACTACAACCGCGCGACGGACCGGTTCTACGTCTCGAACTGGGACGAGCCGGAGTCGACGCGCCGCGCCGTCCGCACGCTCGAGGAGCCCGGCCACGCGAAGCTCCTGAGCCTGAAGGACCAGAAGCTGCTCCGCAGACATTTTGACCAGGCCACGCCGGAAAATCCGGATTTTGAAATGACCGTTCTCATCTCCGTCGGGCAGGAGTTCCGATGGCACCGGCTCGTCGTCCGCACGTTCTGGCAGATCGTGCCGCACACGCAGTTCGTCGGCGCGGCCGGACAGTTCATCGACGTGCACGAGCAGGTCATCCGCGGCGACATCCTCACGATGGACCTGCACAGCACGAGCCTGGGCGCGAGCGCCACGGTGCGCGCGCTGCAGGAGATCTTCGACACCGTTCGCCTCGTCGATCCGCGCGCGTCGAGCGTGCTCGAGCTCGGCGAGGACGGCCTGCTGCACCAGTCGGGCACGTCGTGCCACATGATCTGGGACCGCGACAGCCGCTGCGAGAACTGCATCTCCATGCAGGCCATCACGCACAAGGACCGGCGCAACAAGCTCGAGTTCGCGGACGACGACGTCTACTTCGTCATCGCGCAGTACATCGAGATCGACGACAAGCCCTGCGTGCTCGAGATGGTCTCGCGCGTCGAGGGCGGCCGCTGGGTCGACGTCGACGGCTCAAGGCTCCTGCTCGAGCGCTCGGCGCCGAACGGCGACGCGGCATACTACGACACGCTCACGGGCGTGCGCTCGCGTCATTATTATGAGGAATACATCGCCGGGATGGAGCACATGGACGGCGTCGTCGTCATCGACGCGGACAACTTCAAGCACATCAACGACATGTACGGCCACCCCATCGGCGACGCCGCGCTGCGCACGATCGCAAACGCCATCTCCTCGTGCGTCCGCGGCTCGGACATCCTCATCCGCTACGGCGGCGACGAATTCCTGCTCCTGTTCCCGCAGATCCCCGAGCAGGCGCTCGGCGACCGCATCGAGCAGATCCGCACGGCCGTGCGCGAGGCAAAGGTCGAGGGCTACCCGGACATCCACCTGTCCGTGAGCCTCGGCGGCGTATATCAGGTCGAACCGCTCGGAGAGGCGGTCCGCAAAGCAGACTGGAAAATGTACCGGGATAAAGCGAACAAGCCCCGGCTGGAAAGGGAGTCTCATAAATGACAATGGAGAAATTTTATCAGGAGGTCGGCGGCTCGTTTGAAAAGACGCTCAGCCGTCTGCCGAGCGAAGCCATGATCCGCAAGTTCGTCCTCAAGTTCCCGGCCGACCCGACGTACGACCAGCTCGAGGCCGCGCTGCCCGGCGGCGACGAGACGGCGTTCCGCGCGGCGCATACGCTCAAGGGCGTGGCGCAGAACCTGGGGCTCGACCGCCTGTACGAGTCGGCCGCCGCGCTGACGGAGGACCTGCGCGGCCCGCGCGCCATGACGAACCCGGCGCTCTGGGAAAACGTCAAGCGCGACTATGCCGAGGTCCGCGCCGCCATTGACAAATTGGCGTCTGAAGCGTAAAATAGGAAAAAATTCAAGTAAACCCAGTCGAATGATTGGGAAAAAGCGAGAATATGCACGCATTTGCTTGACAGCAAAGCGGAATTTTGGTAGCATTTTTGCGGTTGCGGGCATCCCGTCAACTCGGGCCGCCCGGCAGAAAATCTGAATGATTTCGGCAAATCCATTGAAAAGTGGAGACGCAAAGTTCAGTGTCTAAGGCAGCCCGTCACCCGGTCGCTGCTATGATTGACTGGCTGCAATTTTCGGAATGCGTGCATTCCGGGTTGCAGCCAGTTTTTTCTGGCGAAATTCGGCAAAGAAGATGCGGAAAGGAGGGATCGCCTTGAAAAGGAAATTAAAGCAAATAAAGGGCTTTACCATGATCGAGCTGATCGTCGTGCTTGTCATCATGGGCATCCTGGTCGCCATCGCGGTCCCGAGCCTGACGGCGTATATCCACCTTTCGCAGTTCCGCCGGAATGAATCCTATGCCAAGACGATGTACCTCTCGGCCGAGTCCGCCCTGACGGACTACCGCACGGGCGGCAAATGGGAGGATTTTGAACACCTTGTCCGCGAAGAGGGGACGCTCAACCGCAGCTTCGCCGACGACGAGACGCTCGCCGGCCGCATCTACGCGCTGCGCCTGGACAAAGACGAGTACGGTTCGGGCGACGGCCTGACCGGCGACGGCGCGCTCGTGGCCGAGCTGCTCGCGGTCGATACCTATGATAAAAGCATCCTGAACGGTGCGATCTGCCTGGAAGTCGACGTTGTCGCAGGGCAGGTCTATTCGGTTTTTTACGGCACGGCGTGCGACGGCCTGTGCTACGGCGCCGACCACCCGGCGGACGGCACATGGCTGGACATGGACGCGCGCGATTATGACGCCCGCCGCGCCGTGCGCCTGGGCTATTACTCGGTGCAGGACGTGTCCAACGTCGTCGAGCTGGAGCTCACGCGCCTGAAGATCACGTCCATCAGCCTCGTCAACAGCGAGCAGCTCACGCTCAGCTGGACGTCGAACTCCCGCCACAACGACCGCGATGTGCGCTTTGCGCTCTGTTTCTACCGCGCGTCGGACGATCAGCTGCTTCTCAAAACGGACTTCGTCCGCGGCACGGGCAGCACCACGGGCAGCACCATCGCCATGACGGTCGAAAACCAGGGCGCGGCAGGGAAGGCCTATACGTTCCCGCTGCGCTACGAGGACGGCCGCTTTACCCTCACGCTCGACGCCATGATGACGGCAAATCTCATGGACTCGCTCGCGCGCGCGCCCGAGACGGCCGCCGCCAGCAGCACGAGCATCACGCGCTTCGGCGGCGCGCTGGCCTCGCCGCTGGACATCTACGCGACGGTGCAGGCGCTGCCGACGTATGAAAACACCGGCACGGATACGAGCGAGTACACGGCCAGCACCGTCACAAAGTCCAATACGGCCAACACCATGTTCGCCGACGGCACGAGCGGGACGGACTGCCGCATCACGCTCTTCCGCCACCTGTCGAACATCCGCTTTATCGACACCGACGCGGCGTTCACCGTCACGTCGCGCTCCATGGACTATCTCAGCGACTCCGTCGTGCTCTATGATACGGACGCGGCGGGCCAGTTGATCGCGCGCACGCCGCAGGAGGCGGCCTTCCCGGTCATCCCGCAGATCGCCGCCGGGCAGACGCTGCGCGGCGACGACGCGTCCAACAGCATCGCGAACGTGCGCCTCGCGTCCGACTCCCTGCCGCAGGGCGCGCGCTACCTCGGCCTCGTGGCGCAGAACCACGGGACGATCGCCTCGCTCCGGCTCACCTCGCCGACGGTCGAATACACCGGCGGGCTGTACGCCGCGGCCGCGCTCTGCGGCCTTAGCGACGGCGCGCTGGAAAACGTGAGCGTCGACGGCGCGGCGTCCGTTGCCGTCACGCTGACGGACAACGCAAAGGCCGAGGGCATCGGCGGCGTCGTCGGCGCGCTCGACCTCAAAGACGGCACGACGGCCGCGTCGCTGTCCATGGCCGGCTCGGTCACGGGCTCGCTGCCGCTGGGCGGCGCGGTCACAAGCGGCATCGGCGGCGTGGCCGGCTGCGTGTACTCCGACGGCTCGGCCGCCGCGCTCTCCGGCGCGCACAACGCCGCGTCCGTCACGGGCAACGTCTGCGTCGGCGGCATCGCCGGCAGCGTGCTCGGCACGCGCGCGGACGGCGAAGCCGACCTTTCCGGCTGCAGCAACGACGGCCTCGTCCTCGCGGACTTTGACGATTATATTGACGGCACCGTCACCGGCCAGTACGTCGGCGGCGTGGTCGGCTATGCAAAATATGCCCTCATCTCCGCCTGCTCGAGCCGCTCGGGCCAGGCCGAGGGCTTCGTGTACAGCATCGACCACCGGTCGAAGCTGCGCGGCCGCTACGTCGGCGGCATCGCGGGCTACGGCGAGACGAGCCGCATCCGAGACTGCTCCACGCTCGCCGGCGGCTACGTCCTCGGCGACGAGTATGTCGGCGGCGTCATCGGCGCGAACGTCGTCGCCCTCAGCGATGACACGACCGTCTCCGGCCTGACCGTCTCCAACCGCCTCGGCCAGATCTCGGCCACGGCGTTCTGCGGCGGCCTCATCGGCTATCACCGCACGTATGCGGCCACGCAGCTCGGCTATGCCACGATGCTCGAGTACCTGCGGGCCAATGAGAACAACAAAAATATCCTCCTGCCCTCCGTGGCGGACGGCACGGGCGTCCCGAACGACGTCCTGAAAACGGCGAACACCTACATCCTGACCATCCACCCGGACGGGAACGACGCGGGCGCGGCCAACGCCTCGAACGACATGAGCCTGCGCGGCGGCGCATACGTCGGCGGCATCGTCGGCTACTGCGACGGCGACAGCCGCCTCGTCCTGAAAAACTGCCGCAACACCGGCTCGTTCGCCCTGCCCGCGGCGGAGCTGCTCACGGGCACGCCGTTTGAGACGGGCGCGGACATCGTCGCGATGCTCCAGAAGCACGGCTACGCCGACGCGGCCGCCGCGCTCACGGACGAGCTCGGCGGCAAAGAGTTCCGCGCGCGCATCATCGGCGGCGTCATCGGCGTCAACGGCGAAAACCAGGTCATCGACGGATGCGTGAACACCGGCGCCATGAACAACCTGACGGCGCTCGGCGGCGTCGTCGGCCTGAACGAAGGGTTGATCGTCGACTGCGTGCTCTCCGGCAACCTCGGCAGCGCGACGCAGGACTACGTCGGCGGCATCGCCGGCCTGAACGTCGGCCGCACGGGCCAGACGCGCGCCATGGACGGCTACACCTACACGCCCGGTACGATCGAGAATTGCTCCACGGACGCCGGGCGCACCGTCACGGGCCAGCGCGGCGTCGGCGGCATCGTCGGCTGCAACCTGCTCGGCGGCGTCGTGCAGGGCAGCGCGAGCAACGCGAACGTCACGGGCTCCTCGGCCGTCGGCGGCATCGCCGGCGAGAACGAGGGCGTCATTGTTGTCACCGGCGCGTCCGGCACGCGCGCGCGCCGCGTCACGGGCCTGACGGGCGGCAGCGGCGTCGGCGGCGTCATCGGTCTCAATACGAAAACCGGCACGCTCGAGGTCCGCGGCACGGGCGACGTCCGCGTCACGGACGCCAATCTCACCGTCACCGGCAGCGAGAAGGTCGGCGGCGTCATCGGCGTCAACGCCGGCGCGATCAGCGTCCCGGCCGGCACGGCGACGAACCCCGGCTACCTTGTCAACAACGCCCAGCGCGTCCAGGCGACCAACGGCGAAGCCGGCGGCGTCATCGGCGCACAGGAGGGGACGGGCGTCACGCTCTCCCGCCTGAAAAATACCGGCGCGCTCGTCACGGCGAACACCGGCACGGCCGGCGGCATCATCGGCGTGAACGCGGCGGGCAATACATTAAAAGACTGCGTCGGCAGCGGCAGCGTCACGAGCAGCTCCGGCCTGTCCGGCGGCATCTGTGCCGAGAACTTCGGCACGGTCGACACCTGCTTCGTCCGCAGCGGCGGCACGTCGGAGGTCGAGATCACGAGCCGCGGCGTGGCCGCGGCGGGCGCCGTCTGCGCCGTCAACCGCACGGGCGCCGTCATCTCCGGCAGCGCGCCCACGTCCGGCGTGCGCGTCACGAGCGACAACGCGCGCATCTTCGGCGCGATCGTCGGCGACAACTACGGCACGGTCAGAAGCTCGTCCATTTCCTATCAGCCGACCTACCGCGCCAATTCTGCCGCGCTCACCGTCGGCGGCGCCGTCGGCCGCAACAGCAGCGGCGGCGCGGTCGAGTCCGTCACGGTCAGCGCCAGCTTTGAAAACTTCACCGGCTACCGCCTGCTCGGCGGCGTCGTCGGCGAAAACAGCACGGGCGCGACGACGCCGGTCGTCAAAAACTGCACATTCTCCGGCACGATCACGCGCAAGACGGCCAGCGCCGCGGGCGACTGCTACGGCGGCATCGCCGGCCTGAACTCCGGTACGCTCTCCGGCTGCACCGTCTCGGGCCTCACGATGACCATCACCGGCACCTACACCGCCACGCCGACGAGCACGGCGGCGCAGAAGGAGGCCCTCTCGGCCCACATCGGCGGCGTCGCGGGCAAGAACAACGAGACCGGCACCATCGAAGGCTGCATGCTCGTCCCTGATTCGAAGGATCCGACGAAAACGGGCCGTATCACGGTCAACTACGGCATGGTCGGCGGCATTGCGGGCTACAACAAGGGCACGATCTCCGGCTGCGGCGGGCAGAGCGTGTCTGTGGCAAGCAATGTCCAGAAGGTCAGCAAGCTTCTGGAAAAGACGAAGGCGGAGGGCTTCAAGGCCGATACGAACTACATCAACACGAATTTCGGCAGCAATCTGGAAGACCAGTATTACAACGGCACCAGCACCAAGGTCAGCGCGAACCGTACGGCGATCATCATCGTCGAGAGCAACGGCAACCTTGGCGGCATCACGGGCTACAACGCGCCGACCGGCGCGCTCGACCGCTGCGTGAGCGGCCAGTGGCTGCTCGTCAACCGGTCCGAGAGCATCGGCGTCGGCACGGGCGGCATCATCGGCATGAATGAGTCGGAAAAGGACCTTGAATTCCTCGTCAACCGCGCGTTCGTCGGCCGCCAGCTCGCCTCGCCGCAGACGAACCGCTTCGCCGGCGGCATCATCGGCAACCAGGTCAACTCCACAACGAGCGACTGGACCATCCGCGGCTGCATCAACTACGGCACGGTCTACTGCCTCAAAACGCACTATTCCGGCGGCATCCTCGGCCAGTGGACCGGCAACGGCGGCACGATCGAGGGGTGCTATAACTACGGCGTGCTCCAGACGTCGGCGGCCATCGGCTCCAACGGCGCGTCCGGCGGCATCGTCGCCCAGCTCTATCACGCGACGAGCGGCCAGAGCTTCAATATCCTCAGCTGTCAGAACTACGGCAGCCTCTACCGCGCCTATGGTACATACGGCGACGGCGCGAACGACTCGGCCGGCATCCTCGGCAACATCACGACGTTCAACGCCATCTCCGGCGGCGGCCAGCAGTTTACGATCAACGCCGTCGACTGCGTCAACGGCGCGGGCGTGGCGATCTACTCCAAATCCATGGCGTCCGGCGTGATCGGCTATCTGTCGACGGACGGACCGGCTGACGGAGAATGGTGGGAAACGCTGAGAAGGATCAAGGCGTCGACAAACAACGTCGTCATCAACATCGACCGCTGCCGCAATTACGCGGAGGGGCTCTACCAGGGCCAGCAGGATTTCCAGGGCGGCCTGTTTGGCGACCGTTATACGAACGGAACCAATGCGGCGTCGAAAAACACGTATATCCAAAACAGCTTCGCGGTCTGCCTGCGGAACAATGGACCGTCGCCGAGCAACCATCAGTTCGTCTCGCTCTCCAGCGGCGGCAACTCCATCGCACTGGATCTTTCCAACGTCGGCAACAACTATTATTTCAACCGCACCTGGGGCCTTGGCGCTGTTGCGGACGGGGAAAAGACGATCAGCGGAGACATCGGGGCCTCTACATGGGGAGAGGACACGAAAGCCGGCGCGCGCGAGGTCGGCTTCGGCACGATCGGCGGCCAGTATTTCGCGGCGGCGATCGGCCCACAGGGGAGCGTTGCAGCCAACCAGGGGACTGTGACGCTGTACCACAGCTGCACGCCGGATAAGGCCTATATGGATTCGTACGGCATGATCCATGCAACGTACGATTCCACGGCGGTCATCGCGGCCCGCAGACTGTTCATGATCCCGACGGAGTACAACTCGCACATCGGCTCCAATTCGGAGCTGAGCCAGTATATCAAGACCGATCCCGAATTTGACACCTACGTCCGCGAGACCTACCGCGACCTTGAGCGTCTTGCCGACGCGGCGGGGACGCAGCTGGCTGCGCCGGACGGCGTGAGCGTCGTCCGCGGAACGGACGGCCGCGTCAGCGTGACCATTACGGACGACAGCCGCCCGCTGTACTACGAGGGCGAGCTGCTGGCCGACGGCGTGGCCGTCATGACCGGCCTGCGCTTCATCCCGACGCAGCTCGATCAGGGCAAGTGGGACGCCAATGCGCATGTGTATACCACCGGAACGACGACCGGCATGTTCCAGATCCCCGAGAGCCTGCGCCAGCAGCTCACGGGCAGGAAGCTCACGCTTCGCGTGCGCTCGGTCAGCCTGTTTGAGGACCGCAAGTCGTCCGATTGGCACGAGGGCGAGCTCGTCGACACGGCGTTCCTGCCGACGCCGGACATCCGCATCCAGCTCGTTGACCGGTCGACGGCCTATCAGACGAATTATGTCTACCGCATCACCCTGAACAACATCGACAGCTACGCGCCGTTTACGAACTGGCAGGTCGCCATCACCATCGGCGGCAGCACGTATTCGCAGCGGATCACGGCGAATCAGCCGTATCTTGACATCGGCGGACAGGGCGTGCAGGAGCTGACCGCGACGGCTACGGCCGACGCCGGCTCGGACGGCGTCACCCCGACGCCCGCGTTTATGACGGTCGCGACGCACACGCCGTCCGGCTGGCTGCCCGACGCGCGGCTGACGAGCCTTACGGCTGCAGTCAGCGGCGACACGCTCGGCGATCTCACCATCACCGCGACGCTCGCCACGAGCGACAGCGGCTTCACCACCCCGCCGGTCTACCGTGTGGAGCTCATCGGCCAGGTCGGCGGCGAGGACGTTGTCTTTGCCTACGACGACGCGCTGCTCTCGGCCAACTCGGCCGTGTCCGTCCGGTTCTCCGGGCTTCCGGCCGCGATCTTCGGCGACGGCGTCTCCAACCTGCGCGTGCGCGCGTGGTACGCGGCGTCCGGCCTCGGCCCGGTGTACACCTACGCGCCCGTCGCGACGAGCGCGGACACGCACAACGTCGCCATCCGCACGTATACGGACGACGAAGCTTACACCGAAAGCTACCTTTACAGCACCGTCATCGCCAATTCGGGAACGTTCGGCGCGGCCTATAACCGCTCCGTCGGCCTGAATCTCGCGGCGCTGCCCGCGCCGGTGCTCGCCGACGACGCCGTCGCGAGCATGGAAAACGGCTCGCTGTACTACACGTTCTCGTGGGATGCACAGCTGGCCGCGACGGCCAACGCGCGCTACACCGTCTCGCTCGTCGGCGTCACGGCCGACGGCAACCGGGTCGACATCCTGACCGACGGCGTCTACACCGATCCCACCGCCCGCTCGTTCAAGATCGGCGCCGACGACTGGCGCTATACGGCCGTGATCCTGACCGTCACGCGGCAGGGCAGCGCGGCCGCGGGCCAGATCGGCCTGCCCTCCACGAAGGAATACGCTGTTCGCAGCCGCCTCGAGCGGCCGGGCCAGCCGACGGTCGAGAACATCGACACGAACGAGCTGCGCTACGAGATCTCGTGGCCGGCCATCAGCAGCGAGACCGGCTGCGCGAGCTACGCCGTCTATGTCCAGTACGAGGACGGCACGCAGACGGTCACCGACAAGGTCGCCGAGCTCACCGCGAGCGGCAGCGTCATGTACCAGACGCAGTGCGACTTTGAGGATTATGCCGGACGCGACGTCACGGTCTACGTCGTCGCCGTCGCCGAGGCAAGCAGCGGCTATGAGGACAGCGCAAACGGCGTCAGCTACACGCTGACCGTCCCGAGCCGCCTTGCAGAGCCGAACGTCTCCTGGGCGTTCTCCTGGACGTATGACAGCGCGAACCCGACGCCCGCGGCCGATTACCGCGGCGGCCGCCTGACCGTCACGGTCACGCCCGCCGACGACGCCAGCCGCCCGGCCGGCGGCAGCACGTACCTGCTCAAGGCCGTCATCTACGACGACGCCGACGGCACGAAGCAGATCGCGGAATATCCCGCCTCCGGCGTCCTGTCCATGAACGACGCGGGCGGCGGCAGCGCCTACCAGCTCAGCCTCACGGATCTTGCGACGGCCTACGCCGGCAAGTACATCCGGTTCTATACGCGAATTTCCTACTCGGCGGGCCAGGTCAGCTCGGCCTGGGTCGAGAGCGCCGTGCAGCGCCTGCCGCGCGTGCAGCTCGACCGGCCGACGGCCGTCACGGACTCGGCGTCCATGGACCTCGCCGTCCTCGTGAGCACGTCTCCGGAGCTCGCGGGCGACGAGTACACCTGGTCGGTCAACCGCACGACGGTCTCGTGGAGCGCCGTTGAGAATGCGGACGTGTTCACGTTCGCGCTGTCGGACGGCACGACGGAGAGCCGCTACCGCGTCCGCGAGACGGCGGACGGGGCGATCGTCGAGCGCGAGACGGCGGACGGCTGGGAGGAGATCACCGCGGAGGCGGACGGGCAGTACGTCCTGAACAAGGGCGCGGACGTCCGCGCGGCGTACACGCCGACCGGCTCGGCCAACTCGTTCGTGTACACGTACTCGCTCGACACGCTTTTGCAGATCGAAAACGGCGTCTACCGCATCTGCCTGCCCAACGCGACGACCATCACGACGAACGACGGGCAGGTCATCACCATCGGCGACGCGGAAAAGGTGCAGACGAAGCGCCTGACCATCACGGCCGACGTCGCGGACAACCTCACGGGCCAGAGCGACGCGTTCGCGCCGTCGAGCGCGCGCGAGCTGACGTTCTGAAGAAAATTTTAACGGGAAAGGGGGCGGCGGCGATGCGTCGCATTCGGCTTGGCTGGAAAACGCTGCGCGAAAATCCGCGCGGCGGCGTGACGCTCGTCGTCGCGCTGTGCGCCTCGGCGCTGCTGCTCGGGCTGGCGCTGAGCCTCATTTACTCGTCGGGCGTGCTGCTCGCGCGGTCGAACCGCAAGCTCACGCGCGAGCGGTGCTATCAGCTCTCACGCTCGCTCGGGCAGTCGCTCGACGCGGAGCTGCGCGCCTACACGACCGATTCCACATCCGCGACGAACGACACGTTCTACGCCTACGTCAGCCGGTTTTTGGACCGCGACGAGTACGCGCAGTACGACCCCGACAACCCGACCGCGACGACGTATTACTACGTCGCCGACGCGGGCTACGGCGACAAGTACGGCAAGGTCACCATCCGCCTGCGCAAGGAAAACCCGGACGAGGCGGAGGACACGACGAGCGGCCAGTTTGACTACGACGTGTCCAGCGCGGAGGTCACGGCGCATGAAAGTGCGCAGTTTATCCGCTATCAGGTCCAGATCGGCGCGACCGTCGAGCTGGACGACGAGAGCTATACCTATTACACCGATTACTACCGCAAGGACAGCTTCGCTGTGAACTACACATGGGTCGGCGAGAAGTCGGGAACACAGCCGGTCTATTGGTATCAGGGAAACTGGTATCGAGAAAGCTCGCACAACACGTTGATGAAGCGTATGATGATCGACTCGGAAGATGAGGACGGCGAGCAGACGCCTGAAGAAGTCACCATCTACTATTCCTACGATACAAATCAAATTACGCAGAAGATCTACCAGACAACTTACGAAAGCCTGAACAATCAGCCGAGCGGAGGTGGCAGCGATGACCAGACTCCGTAGCGCGCTCTCCTCCCGCCGCGGCGAGACGATCGTGGAGGTCATCGTCGCGTGCGTGCTCGTGCTGATGCTGCTCGCCGCGCTCGGCGGGGCGGTGCAGTTCGCGGCCAATGCCCAGCGCAAGGCCGCCGCGCTCCGCGCGCAGACGAGCCAGGCGCAAAGCAGCCTCCGCACGAGCTTAAGCGCCGGGGCCTACGCTTCGGACGCGCCCGCGTCGCTCGCGTTCCGCGCGACGAACAGCTCCGGCTCGCAGCTCGGCGTGAACGTCCTCTTCCGCGTCCCCGTGCGGCTACGCGCGGTCGACGCCGACGTGGACGCGGGCACCATCCGCTTCTATCTCTTCGGCCCCTCGGCCGGGACGGGAGGCGGCTGAGCATGAAAAAACTCCAAAACCTCCTCCGCACCCGCGCGGGCACGACGCTCGTCGAAATGATCGTCAGCGCCGCGCTCATGTGCCTGCTCATCGCGATGGCCGCGGCGTGCCTCGAGCCCGCCGCGCGCATCACCAAGCAGCTTCGCGAGCAGAACGAGGCGCAGACGATCGCCGACGACCTGCTCTCGACCGCCAAAAGCCAGATCGAGGGCGCGCAGGGCTACATCAAATGCTACGCTAGCGACGACCCGAACAGCGGCATCGGCGGCCAGGGCGGCGTTGCCGAGGGCGCCGAGGGCTACGGCCTTGAATTCCTCGACGAAAACGGCTACGTCGTCCTGCTCTCCTCGGGCGGCACGATCGAGACCGTCCTTCGCCGCGCATCAAGCGGCGGCGACACGGCCGTCGCCACGGTCGACCCGATCGAGGCCGGCTATCTCGTCGTCCGCTATTACGCCGCGTCCAACGGCAGCTACGCCTACTGGCAGAACACGAGCACGGCCGTCGCCCGCGCGCTGACGCAGCCGTATGGCTCGGGCTTTTACATGGGCTTCCGCGCAAGGCTCAGCTATGTCATAAGCGGCTCGACCGTCACGGTCACGGCGCGCATCTACCGCGACAAGGCCATGACGCAGCAGCTGTTTTCCGATTCGCTCGTCGTCGACCTGCGCTATGCGCCGCCGGTCAAAACGGACGTCACCGCGAACATATCCTACTAAGTCGTTAAAAGCACAGATGCACCGCTGTGTTTTTATAAATCAAAATGGAATTCGCACCGCCCAAATATTTCACCCGTTATTGGCGGTTATAAACAACCGTCAAAATCGGCGCAAAGCATTGAAATTACTGGATTTATTGAGAAATCAAAACCATCCCAAATTATCTTCCTTTATACGCTGTTACCCTTGACCGCGTGAGCTGATAAGGGCAAAATCAAGGGAAAACCCCATGTGGGAAACACAATTATTTGACAAACGGCTGACAGTGATGTGTTAAGTCAAACTGAATAAGAATCCACCGGCAGGTCCGGTTACGGCAAGGGAGCATTGCGTGGCAGTGCTCCCTTTTACTATACCACAGACCGCCGTTGAGAGATAGATAAAATCTGTGGCAGAACGGAGGTGTCAGATATGCCGCAGGCGATCTTTGCGTACCATCTTGGCATGGACGCCGAGCAATACGCCTTTTTCCGTATCCCCAAGCTCCTGATCACCGAGCCGTACTTTCGGCGGCTCTCCACCGACGCGAAGCTGCTGTATGGCCTCATGCTGGACCGCATGAGCCTGTCCATGAGAAACGGCTGGATGGACGATGACGGCCATGTGTACATCTACTTTACGCTGGAGGAGGCGTGCGAACAGCTCTGCTGCAAGACGGATAAGGCGGTCAAGCTGTTCGCGGAGCTGGACAGTGCCAAAGGCGTTGGCCTCATTAGGCGGGTCAAGCAGGGGCTTGGCAGACCGGCGAAAATCTATGTTCTCCGCTTCATGGGCATGGAGGACGAACCAGGCGAGGATACACCGAAACCGGAGCCTCCGAGCTGCCGAAATCCAGACTTCGGAAAAACCGAAGTCAAGAGTTCTGAAAAACCGAAGTCTGGACCTCGGAAAATCAGAAGTCAAGACCTCGGAAAAACCGAGTGTAATAAGACTGATAAGAATAATACTGAGTTGAATAATACTGATTCATCTATCCATCCGGGTGTGCAGCCGGATGAGGTGATCGAGGGATACCGAAAAGAGATTCGGGAGAACATCGAGTACGACCACCTGCGCCGGCAGCATCCCTACGACGACATCGACGAGATCGCGGACCTCATGCTGGAGGTCCTCTGCACACAGGGCAGCTTCATGCGGATCGGCGGAAAGCAGCTTTATACGGCGTTAGTGAAGGAGCGTTTTCTGAAGCTGGATTCCTCCCACATCGAGTATGTGCTGGACTGCCTGCGGGAGAGCACCGCGGACATTCGTAACATCAAAGCCTATCTGCTGGAGATGCTGTTCAACGCCCCAGCTACCTGCGGCAGCTACTACCGCGCCAAAGTGAATCGCGACTTCCATGACAGCGGATAGGCATATCAAACAGCTCTGCTTTTTTGAAACCCATTTTACGACTGAAAGGAGCATCGAACCCGTGAAAACAATCGCACTGGCAAATCAGAAGGGCGGCGTGGGTAAGACCACCACAGC
>CAVFYN010000207.1:0-16392 GCA_963626425.1 Bacteroidaceae bacterium | reverse complement strand
CAAGGGTCGCCCCTACGGGTGCGTCGAGAATTCGAGACCGCAAAAACCTCTCCGTCACGGCCTCACGGCCGTGCCACCTCCCCTGAAAGGGGAGGCTTGGGTGCGCGCTTCTATTTCGTCGCATCCCGCATAACAAAAAACCACCCCGGAGGACCTTCCTCCGGGGTGGGCTGCATCCGATCTCAAAATCACGCGTTCTGATTCTTCTCCAGCCATTTTTTCTTCCCGTACACGTACCACGTCATGTACGCGGCGAGGGACATTGTGACGGCGGCGCCGGCGTACATGCCGCTCACGCCCGTGATGTCGCGGACGACGCCCCAGAGGAGGGCGCCGAGGCCGAGGCCGGCGTCGTAGAGGATGTAGAACGTCGAGGAGGCGAGGCTCGTGCGGTCGCGCGGCGCGCCCTTGATCGTTGCGGCGCTCAGCACCGGCATGATGAGGCCGGAGCCGATGCCATAGAAGATGGCCGAGACGAAGAACAGCGCGAGCGAATGTGTCGCGGCGAGCATGATGAACGCGATGACGGCCAGCGCCATGCCGGGGATGGCGACGCGGATGGGGCCGTACTTGTCGCCGAGGTGGCTGAAGCCGAACTGCGTGATGACCATGACGACGCTCGCCAGGCCGAAGAACGCGCCGGCCGTGGACAGGCTGGCGAACTCAAAGACGTAGCCGCGGTCGTTGGCGTAGATCGTCAGGTACGTCGTGAAGCTCGAGAACGAGACCATGACGAGGAACTGGATGAGCGACGGGAGCATGACCTCCGTGCAGATCATGTCGCGCAGGCGGCCGAGGCGGAAATGCTGCTTCACGCCGGCCTTGCGGTTTTCGGCCAGCTTTTTCTGCATGGCGCGGTCGTGCTCCGTCGTGATGACGAGCGCGCAGACGACGCCGATGGCGCAGCAGACGCCGACGGCGTAGAACGGGACGCGGTAGTCCCCGCCCGCGACGAGCAGCAGCGCGATGGACGGGCCGATGATCATGGACAGCGTGCCGCCCGCGGAGACCTTGCCCATGCCCTCGGACAGGCGCTCGGTCGGGACGACGTGGATGTTCGCGATCGAGTTCGTCGTGGCGAACGCGCCGGCGCCGATGCCCTGCACCGCGCGCAGGATGAGCAGCGCCGCGACCGTCGGGATCCAGGCGTTGAGCAGGCAGCCGAACGCCAGAATGACGCAGCCGATGACGGCGATGGGCTTGCGGCCGTACATTTCCAGAAGCCGCGCGCCGCACGAGCGCGAGCAGATGATCGCGACGGTGAACAGCAGGCTCGCGATGCCCGCGACCGTGCCGGTGACGGACGAGCCGGGCATGATGGACTCAACGTATAGAGCGAGCGTGGCGTTGAGCATCTGGAAGCAGAACGAGCACAAAAACGTGATGACGATGAGCAGAACGAAGTTGACCGACCAGAGCTTCGGCTGCCCGGTCTTCTGCGCGGTGGACATGGGACCATCTCCTCGGGGCGCCCGCGGGCGAAATTGTCTTTATTTTATCATGCGAGGATGCGAACTGTCAACTTCCGAACAATCTACAATCTTCTTTTTTTAGGTTCTTTCCGCGAGCGTCTCCTCGCGCTCGCGCAGGATGCGCGGCAGGCGCGTGAAAAAGAGCGTCCCGGTCGTGACGGCCGCGAGCGTGTCGGCGATCGGCTCGGCGAGAAACACGCCGAACACGGGGTCGGAGACCAGGTGCGGCAGGATGTAAATGAGCGGGATGAGCAGCACGCACTTGCGCAGCAGCGCGAGCAGCAGCGAGATCTTCGCCTGCCCGAGCGCGACGAACGCCTGCTGGCACGAATGCTGCACGCCGAGCAGCGCAGCGCCGCCGAAATAGATGCGCATGGCCCACACGGCCGTGGCCGTCAGGGTCGGATCGTCGTTGAACAGCCCGACGAACAGCGCCGGGAACAGCTCGACGAGCAGACAGAAAACCGTCGAAATGACGCAGCACGAGCCGAGCAGCCCGTAAAACGCCTGCCGCACGCGGCGGGAGTGCCCCGCGCCGTAGTTAAAGCCGAGAACGGGCTGCGCGCCCTGCGCCAGGCCGAGGAAGAGGCACGTCATGATCGTCATGACGGACGAGGCGATCGTCAGCGCGCCGACGGCCGTGTCGCCGCCGTATTTCTGGAGCGACGAGTTGAACGCGACGTTGAGTAGACTCTCCGTCGCCTGCATGACGAACGGGCTGACGCCGATGGCGAGCACGGGGCCGAGCAGGGAGAAATCGAGCCGGAGCGTCTGCCGCCGCAGGCGAAGCTTCGTGCGGCTGCCCAGCAGAAAATGCAGCACCCACACGCTCGCGGCGCACTGGGCCAGCACCGTCGCGATGGCCGCGCCGCGCACGCCGAGGTGAAAAACGAAGATGAAAATGGGGTCTAAAATGATGTTCGTGACCGCGCCGATGAGCGTCGTGCCCATGGAGACGGACGCGAAGCCCTGCGCCGTGACGAGGTTGTTGAGGCCGAGCGATAAAAGCGTCGGCAGCGTGCCGATGAGGTACACGCCGAGGTAGTCGCACGCGTAGCCGATCGTGTCGGCGCTGCCGCCGAAGGCGAGGAGCATCGGGCGCCGGACGAGCTCGAGCACGACGGTCATAACGAGCGCGACGGCGATGAGCGCGGCCGTGCACGTGCCCAAAATGCGCTCGGCCTTATCGTCGTCGCCCTCGCCCATGGCGATGGCCGCGCGCGAGCCGCCGCCGACGCCGACGAGCGAGGCGAGCGCCGAGACGAGCATGATGACCGGGAAGCAGATGCCCAGCCCCGTGAGCGCCAGCGCGCCCGTGCCGGGGATGCGGCCGATGTACATGCGGTCGACGATGTTGTAAAGCGCGTTGACGAGCTGCGCCAGAACGGCGGGCAGGGCAAGGCGCAGAAGCAGCGGGCCGACGCGGTCGCGCCCGAGGTCAGTCTGTTTTTTCATGGGGAAGCCCTCAGTGCGTCGCGCGGTTGACATACTCCGCGCGCAGCTTGGAATAGATGATGTGCTGGCCGGAATAGAGGCTGTAATACCCCGAGAGCAGATAGCTCACCGCGCAAACGAGCGCGAACACGAGAAGGCTCCCGCCGCCGAAGAGCTCCATGGCCAGCATGAGCGCCGCGAGCGGGCAGTTCACGACGGAGCAGAACATGGCAACAAGGCCCAGCGCCGCCGCAAAGCCCGGGTCGAGCCCCAGGAGACCTCCGAACGCGCAGCCGAACGTCGCGCCGACGAAAAACGTCGGGACGATCTCGCCGCCCTTGAAGCCCGCGCCGATCGTGAGCGCCGTGAAAATGATCTTGAGCGCGAACGCGTACCACTTTGCGCTCCCGCCCTCGACGGCGCGCGCGATGACGTCTGTGCCCGCGCCATTATAGTCCCGCGTGCCAAGGGCGAGCGTGAGCGCGATGATGATGAGGCCGCCGGCGGCCGCGCGGACATAGGGGTTTTTCAGGTACCGGCGATAGAGCCGCCCCGCGCCGTGCAGGCACGCGACGAACACGATGGACACGAGCGCGCACCCGGCCGCGAGAACGCCCGCGCGAAGCAAAACGTCCCACGACGCGCTCTGCATGAGCCCGACGGAAAACGCCGTCGGCGCGATGTGAAAGACCCGGCTTGCGATGAGCGCCGTCGTCGCCGAGGCGACGACGCACGGCAGAAACGCCGCGTAGTACACGACGCCGACGGAGATGACCTCCATGCTGAACACGGCCGCCGTGACGGGCGTGCCGAACAGGGCGGCGAACAGCGCGCTCATGCCGGCCATCGTGATGATGTGCAGGTCCTTCTCGTCGAGCCGGAACAGGCGGCCGAGCGCCGTGCCGAGGCTGCCGCCGATCTGGAGCGCCGCGCCCTCGCGTCCGGCTGAGCCGCCGCACAGGTGCGTCAGGACGGTGCCGACGAAGATGAGCGGCGTCATGTTGAGCGGGATGTCGTTTTTCGCGCGGATGGAGTTGAGCACGAGGTTTGTGCCCTCGTCGTTCTGCACGCCGCACACGCGGTAGAGCGCGACGATGACAAGGCCCGCGACGGGCAGCAGGTAGAGTAGCCACCCGTGCGCGCCGCGAAGATCGGTCGCGTAGCCGATGCAGAAGTGGAACGCCGAGCCGATGAGGCCGCACACGCCGCCCAAAATGAGCGCGCAGACGAGCCATTTGCCGAGCGTGTACGCGTAGACGCCGCCCGTGCGCGCCTTTTCCTTCGCGGCCTCGCGCACGCGGCGGGAATGGGGATTGCCTTCCATGAACTTGTCCTTCTCTCTTCCTCTTCGCGGCTTAGTTGATGACGAAGCCGCCGTTGATGCTCAGGATGTTGCCGGTGATGAACGACGCCTCCGGCGAGGCGAGGTAGACCATGGCCTGCGCGATCTCCTCCGGCGTGCCGAGCCGGCCGAGCGGGGTCTCGTCCGCGAGATCCTGAAGCTCCGCCTCGGAAAACGGCGAGAGCATCTGCGTGCGCACGACGCCCGGGGCGATGCAGTTGCAGCGGATGCCCGACGGCGCGAGCTCCTTGGCAAGCGATTTGGTCAGCGCGATGACCGCGCCCTTCGTCGAGGCGTACGTCGTCTCGCACGACGCGCCGACGAGGCCCCACATGCTCGACGTGTTTAAAATGACGCCGTCGTGCTTGGCGAGAAAATACGGCAGCGCCGCGCGCACCGTGTGGTAGATGCCCTTGACGTTCACGGCGAACAGGCGGTCCCACACGTCGGGGTCGATGTCGGAAATGAGGCCGTAGTGCGCGATGCCGGCGTTGTTGATGAGCACGTCGACGTCCGGGATGTGCGAAAAGGCGGCGTTTACCGCCTGCTCGCTGGCCACGTCCGCGCACAGCGGCGTCGCGCCCGTCTCGCGGGCGAGCTGGTCGGCTGCCTCGTGATTTTTTTCATACAGGAAAAAGACCCGGTCGCCGCGGCCCGTGAACGCGCGGACCGCCGCCGCGCCGATGCCGCGCGAGCCGCCGGTGATGACAACATTCATGCAACAAATTCTCCTTTATAGCTGTTTCTTCTATGGGTATGATACAGAGAAAAGGCCCTTTCCGCAAGAAGCGGAAAGGGCCGGTGCTCAAAAAATTATTTCCGGCGCGAGCGCGGGCGGCGCTCGGAATACTGCCGGGAGGAGGCGAGCTTGCTGTCGGAATCGGCCATGAAGCGCTTGAGCTTGGCTTCAAAATCCTGCGGCTCGGGCGCGGCGGGGCGCGGCGTGCTCGGACGCGGGGCGTAGTTGCCGCCCTGGCGGGGTGCGCCGTTATTTCCGCGGGGAGCGCCGCCCTGACGGGGAGCGCCGCCGTTTGCGCGCGGCGGGCGCGGAGCGGGCGGGAGCGCCTTTTTGATGGAAAGGCCGATCTTGCCGGCGGGGTCGATGCTGAGCACCTTGACCTTGACGGTCTGCCCCTCCTGCAAAAACTCGTGGATGTCGTTGACGTAGGTGTTGGCGACCTCCGAGATGTGGACCATCCCGGTCTTGCCGCCAGGCAGCGCGATGAACGCGCCAAAATTGGTGATCGATTTGACCGTGCCTTCGATCACAGAACCGATTTCAAACTCCATGTGCCGACGGAAGTCCTCCTTGTGGTAAAATGCTTTTAATTCCCGACGTCATAGAAGACGATTTCGCCCTCTGTGACGAGACCGAGCTTGCTGCGGGCGATGTCCTGGACGCCCTGTGCGGTGTTGGCCGCCTCGATCGCGTCGGAAAGACGCTGATTTTCCTGCTGGCAGGCCGTGATCTGCGCCTGCAGCGCGTCTCTCTGCTCGCGCTTGTCCGCGATCTGCGACTGCAGCGTCACCAGCGTAACGGTAGCATACACCGCCAGAGCCAGGATCACGAGCTTCGTGATCAATGATGAACGGCCGAACTTCACGCGCTTTCCCCCCTGACGGCAGTTTTTGCCTGCCCCGAGTTGCGATACTTTGGACTATCATAGCAAATTTTTTGTAAAAAGCAAAGAGTTTTTTTGTATTTCGGGCGAACCGTTTCATTCCGGCCCGAACGGGCGCGAAAATGCGCGAGGCTGCGCGGGAAACAAGGCCGAAAAACGCGCCGGATGCGCGCAGGAACGGCCCGCTGGCCGTCAAAAACCAGAACGCCGCGCCGAGCGCCGTCCCCGCGCCCATGAAGATGCGGAACCGCCCGCGCCCGACGTAGAGCGCCTCGAGCAGCAGAAAAATGAGCGCCGTCAGGAAAAACAGCGCGTCGAGCGGCACGGACAGCCACCGCGCCCGCCGCCGCAGCGCGCGCAGCACGTCGTACCACAGCGCGAGCACGACGCCGCACGCCGCGGCGAGCGCGAACTGCGCCGACTGCATCGCGATCGGCTGCTCCATCAGCGGAACAGCCGCGCGAAAAATCCGCCGCCCGGTGCGTCGTCCTCAAACACGAGCGAGTCGACCCGCCCGTCGACGGACACCTGCCCGCCCTCGAGCGAGAGCATTTTCAGATGCAGCCCGTCGCCGCGCACGACGAGCGTGCCGAGCATCGTTTTCAGAACGACGGTCTGCTCGTCAAAGCTCTCCACGTCCTCCACGCCGCCGACGCTCAGCGCACCGCGGCCGGTGAGCTCGATGCGCTGCGCGCGGGATTCCGGTTTGTCCTCAAATGCGTATGCCATGCCGCCGCCTCCTTCGCTTTGCTGCGTCTTAGGCTATTTATATGGGACAAGGCGGCCCCGTATGCCCAGGATTTGCGGGGAAATGCGCCCCATTGTTCACAAAATATTCTTTTCTTCATGCGCGCCGTGTGATATAATTTATGTTCAATGAAGAAATGGCTCCGCCGCGGGCGGAATTACAAGATACCGGAAAGGTGATCACCAAATGGGAATTTTCAACAAGCTCTTTGGCACGCGCTCCGAGCGCGAGGTCAAAAAGATCCAGCCGCTCGTCGACAAGATCCTGTCGCTCGAGCCGGAGTACCGCGCCCTGACGGACGCCGAGCTCAAGGATAAGACGCCGCAGTTCAAGGCGCGGCTCCAGAACGGCGAGACGGTCGACGACCTGCTGCCCGAGGCGTTCGCCGCCGTGCGCGAGGCGGCCGACCGCGTGCTCGGCATGCGCCCGTACCCCGTGCAGCTCATCGGCGGCATCATCCTCCACCAGGGCCGCATCGCCGAGATGAAGACCGGCGAGGGCAAAACGCTCGTCGCCATCCTGCCGGCGTACCTCAACGCCCTGACGGGCGAGGGCGTCCACATCGTCACGGTCAACGACTATCTCGCCCGCCGCGACTCGGAGTGGATGGGCAAGGTCTACCGCTTCATGGGCCTGAGCGTCGGCCTTATCGTGCACGACCTCAAGTCGGCCGAGCGCCGCGCGGCGTACCTGGCCGACATCACGTACTGCACGAACAACGAGCTCGGCTTTGACTACCTGCGCGACAATATGTGCATCTACAAGACCGAGATGGTCCAGCGCGGCCACGGCTTCGCCATCGTTGACGAGGTCGACTCCATCCTGATCGACGAGGCGCGCACGCCGCTCATCATCTCCGGCCGCGGCGAGTCGTCGTCGAAGCTCTACGAGATGGCCGACTCGTTTGTCTCCCGCCTGCGCAAGCAGGCGTTCGCCGAGACGGACGACAAGGAGGTCGTCGACGATTACGACTGCGACTACGTCGTCGACGAGAAAAACCGCACCGTCACGCTCACGGCTGCGGGCATCGCCAAGGCCGAGCAGTTCTTCGGCATCGAGAACCTCTCCGACCCCGAGAACGCGACGATCTCGCACCACATCACGCAGGCCATGAAGGCCCGCGGCATCATGAAGCGCGACATCGACTACGTCGTCAAGGACGGCCAGGTCATCATCGTCGACGAATTCACCGGCCGCCTCATGTACGGCCGCCGCTACAACGAGGGCCTGCATCAGGCCATCGAGGCCAAAGAGGGCGTCACGGTCGCAAACGAGTCGAAAACGCTCGCGACCATCACGTTCCAGAACTTCTTCCGCCTGTACGGCAAGCTGTCCGGCATGACCGGCACGGCGCTGACCGAAGCCGAGGAGTTTGAGGGCATCTATAAGCTCGACGTCGTCGAGATCCCGACGAACAAGCCCGTGGCGCGCATCGACCACCCGGACGTCGTCTACAAGACCGAGGCCGGCAAGTTCCGCGCCGTCATCCGCCAGATCCAGGAGTGCCACGAGAAGGGCCAGCCCGCCCTCGTCGGCACGATCTCCATCGAAAAATCCGAAATTCTCTCGAAAATGCTCCAGAAAACCGGCGTGCAGCATACGGTGCTCAACGCGAAGTACCACGAGAAGGAAGCCGAGATCATCGCGCAGGCCGGCAAGCTCGGCGCCGTCACGATCGCGACGAACATGGCCGGCCGCGGCACGGATATCGTCCTCGGCGGCAACCCGGAATTCCTGGCGAAGGCCGACCTCAAAAAGCAGGGCCTGAGCGAGGAGCTCATCGCCGAGTCCAACTCGTTCGCCGAGACGGACGACCCCGAGATCCTCGCCGCGCGCAAGGCGTACAACGAGGCCTACGCGCGCTACAAGGTCGAGACGGACGCCGAGGCCGAGCGCGTCCGCGCCGCCGGCGGACTGTTCATCATCGGCACGGAGCGGCACGAGTCCCGCCGCATCGACAACCAGCTGCGCGGCCGCGCCGGCCGCCAGGGCGACCCGGGCGAGACGCGCTTCTACCTGTCCATGCAGGACGACATCATGCGCCTGTTCGGCTCGGACCGCATGATCTCCATGATGGACACGCTCCGCATCGACGAGGACACGCCCATCGACCAGAAAATTCTCTCCGGCGCCATCGAAAACGCCCAGAAAAAGGTCGAAAGCCGCAACTATCAGGTGCGTAAAAATACGCTCGAGTACGACGACGTCATGAACGTCCAGCGCAAGACGATCTACGACCAGCGCCGCCGCGTGCTCGACGGCGAGGACCTGCAGGGCTCCATCCAGAACATGCTCCACTCGTTCATCGAGTCGACCGTCCGCTCCGAGCTTGGCCAGGGCGGCCGCCCGGAGACCGTCGAGCAGTTCGGGAACATCACCGCGAAGTTCGAGGGCCTCTACATCGCGCCCGGCAGCTACACCGTCACGCGCGAGGAGCTCGACGACACGGATGCCGAGTCCATGACGCAGCACATCTACGACCTTGCCCTCAAGACCTACGCGAAGAAAGAAAAAGAATACGGCGACCCCGTCATGCGCGAGCTCGAGCGCGTCATCATGCTGCGCGTCGTCGACGAATACTGGATGGACCACATCGACGCCATGACCGACCTCCGCCAGGGCATCGGCCTGCGCGCCTACGGCCAGGACAACCCGGTCGTCGAGTATAAGCGCGAGGGCTACGAGATGTTCGAGGCCATGATCACCGCCATCCAGGAGGAGACCGTCCGCCGCCTGTTCGCCGTCCGCATCAAGTCGCCGGAGGAGGTCAAGCGCGAAAAGGTCGCCAAAGACGTCCACGAGGGCGGCACGGACAAGTCCGTCAAGCGCCAGCCCGTCGTCAAAAAAATCAAGATCGGCCGCAACGACCCCTGCCCGTGCGGCAGCGGGAAGAAGTATAAGAACTGCTGCCTGGATAAGGATCTGAACGCGCAGTAAGGGGGCGAACCCCCGGTATACTGATTCGTAGTCAGTTGGCGTATGCTGTGCGCCGATTGCAGTATGCGAAAACGAAAATGCTGTCATCCTGAGCGAGCGAAGCGAGTCGAAGGATCTTGCCAATTAAGGTGTGGTCACGTTTATATCCAGCGCTGGAGATGGACGAAAGACTACCGCAATCGGGCAGACCCTTCGACAAGCTCAGGGTGACACGTGTTTTCGTTTTCGCCGGCACGCAATCGGCATACCGCAATCGGCAAGATTCCACGGACACTTTGTGTCCTCTGAATGACATTCTAATTTACTGCACGCCGCAATCGGCTTTGCGGGCGGATGCTATCCGCCCCTACGACTGCGCCTGCGCGTCTGCACCGCGCCGATTGCGGAATCCGCTATCCGAAAGGCTTCCCTTTTAAGGGGAGCTGTCGCCGGAGGCGACTGAGAGGTGGGCCATCACCCTTTCTGCGCGCTCGCCTGAGAGTGCGCGCAAAACCCTTCGGCCCCACCTCTCCGTCACGGCCGTTCCGGCCGTGCCACCTCCCCTTGAAAGGGGAGGCTTTGACGCGTCCTTCTTTTTCACCACGCCGAAATCTGCCACTTATTCACTTTTCACTATTACCTATTCACTCACTATAAGGAGCCCCATCATGGCATTTCACACCGTCCGGCTCGGGGAGCTGGAATATTTGACGGCTGACGTCCTTGCGGGCAGCCGGCATTGTTTTTCTACGCGGCTCGGCGGCGTGTCCGGCGGGGATCTTTCCAGCCTGAACCTCGGCACGCACCGGGGCGACGAGCCGGGGAACGTCCGGGAGAATTACGCCATCCTGGGCGCGGCCGTCGGCTTTTCGCCGGAGGACACCGTGTTCACGAAGCAGGTGCACACGGACTGCGTTCTTCGCGTCGGGCGGGCCGACCGCGGCACGGGGCTTTTCCGCGAGCAGGAGGTACCGTGCGACGCGCTCATCACGGACGAGCCGGGCGTGGCGCTTTGCTGCTTCTCGGCCGACTGCGTGCCGATCCTGCTCTACGATCCCGTGCGCCGGGCGGCCGCGGCCGTGCATTCCGGCTGGCGCGGGACGGCGCTGGGCATCGCCGCCAAAGCCGCGGCGGCCATGGGCGCGGAGTTCGGCTGTAAACCGGAAAATTTACGCGCGGCCATCGGGCCGTGCATCTCCAAATGCTGCTTTGAGACGGACGCGGACGTCCCGGACGCCATGCGCGCCGCGCTGGGCGACGATGCCGCGCCCGCCATCGAAAAGAGCGGCGAAAAATACCACGTGGACTTAAAATCCATCAACCGCATCTGGCTCGCGCGCGCGGGGATTTTGCCGGAGCACATCGACGTGACGGACGCCTGCACGGCCTGCGCGCCGGAGCGGTTCTGGTCGCACCGCCGCGTCGGGAATGCGCGCGGCTCGCTGGCCGGGATCATCGCCATCCCGGCGAAATCGGAAGGGAGGACGCCCGAGTGAACATCCGCTCGCTGCTCGCGGGCCTGCTCGCGATGACTCTGCTGCTCGGCGGCTGCGCCGCGCAGGAAGTATCCGGGGCGGACACGCCGTCTGAGCCCGCCGTGCCCGCGCAGGACGCCGCCGCGCCCGCGCAGGATGAGACGGCCGAGGCGCGCTACGCCATGCCGTACTCCGCGACGGACGGCTGGGACCCCTACTCGTGCCGCGGGCAGGAAAACCGCGCGCTGTTCACCCTTTTGTACGAGGGGCTGTTTGAAGTCACGCCGGAATTCGATTTTTCGGGCGTGCTCTGCTCGGATTACACCGTCTCGGACGACGAAAAGACCTGGACGTTCACGATCGACCCCGCCGCGCGCTTTTCAGACGGCACGCCCCTGACGGCCGCCGCGGTCGTGACCGCCTATGACGCGGCGCGCGCGTCGGATCTTTATAAGAGCCGGTTTTCGCACATTCTGAGCTATGAGGCGACGGACACGCGCACGCTGACCGTGACGCTCGATACCGCGCACGGGTCGCTGCCGCTGCTGCTCGACATCCCCGTCGTGAAATCGGGCGCGGTCGGCAGCGGGCCGTATGTGCGCGCCGGCCAGACGCTCAGCGCGTCGAAAAACTGGTGGCAGAGCGCCGATCCGCCGCTCGGCGGGGCGGACATTTCGCTCGTCGAGACGGATTCGGAGACGGCCGTGCGCGACGCGTTCGAGCTGCGGCAGGTCACGCTCGTCGCGACGGACCCGACGGCGGGCGAGGCATGCGTGTACCACTCGGATTATGAGCTGTGGACGAACCCGACGAGCGTCATGGTCTACCTCGGCTTCAACCGGCAGAGCACGGCGTTTTCCGACGCCGCCCTGCGCGCGGACGTGACGCATCTTGTCGACCGCGAGCGCATCGTGACGGAGGATTTCTCCGGCTTCGCCCTCCCGGCGAGCCTGCCGGCCTCGCCGCTCGCGGCGCAGTATGACCGCGGCCTCGCCGCGCAGTACGCCTACGACCCGGACGCGTTTTCCGCCGCCGTGCCCGAGACGGAGATCACGCTGCTCGTCAGCAGCGGCGACCGCTGCCGCGTCGCGGCGGCAAACCGTATCGCCGAGGCGATGGAGACCGCGGGCTTCCTTGTGAACGTCTCATCGCTGCCGGCCGACGAATACAAAAAAGCGCTGGAGACCGGCGAGTACGACTGCTACCTCGGCGAGATCCGCCTGACGGCGGACTTCGACCTCGCCGCATTTTTAAGCCCGACGGGCGCGGCCGCCTACGGCATCGGCGGCGCGGAGACGGCGATGCTCCGCAACACGAAAATGCTCGAGAACGCCGGCAACGCCTACGACCTGCACAAGCAGATCATGGACGACGGCCTGCTCTGCCCCGTCCTGTTCAAAAACGGCGCCATCTACACCGTCCGCGGCACCGTCCCGGACGGGCTGACGGCCGCGCCGTACAATGTGTTCTACCGCGCGAAGGCCGCGGAGTAAGACGAGAAGGACCGCCCTGCCCGAGGTTCGGGCGGGGCGGCTTTTTTTAGGGAAGAGAGAAGAGGGAAGAGTGAAGAGGTAAGAGACGAGGGGTGACCGCATCCCGCTGCCGGACTGCGCTTTCGCGTCTGCGCCGCGCCGATTGCGGGATGCGTCATCCGAAAGGCTCCCCTTTTAAGGGGAGCTGTCGCCGGAGGCGACTGAGAGGTTGGGCCTTCAATCTTGCTGTGCATCCACGATGGTGCACGCAAAAACCTCCACCCCCACCTCTCCGTCACGGCTACGCCGTGCCACCTCCCCTTAAAAGGGGAGGCTTTGGCGCGCGCTCCTTTTTCACCGCGCCGCGGGTACGGCGGGCGGATGGTATCCGCCCCTACGACTGCGGCGGAGCGTTTGAAATGCGCCGATTGCGGCACGCGCCCTCCGGCTGGCTCCCCTGCAAGGGGAGCTGTCGGCGGAGCCGACTGAGAGGTTCAAAAGCTCTCGTTTTACAGAGCGCATCCGAAATTTGCGGCCGCGAAAAACCTCTCCGTCACGCCGTTCCGGCGTGCCACCTCCCCTTTCAGGGGAGGCTTTTTTTGGCGCGTGCTTCTGTTTTTCCGCTTCCCTCAAACAAAAACGCCCCCGCCCGGGTTCCCGGGCGGGGGCGTTTTATCGTGTTACTTTCCCGTCAGCTCGTCGACGGTCAATCCGTCGCGGGCGAGCATGGCTTCCATGACCTCGATGTCGGTCGTGATGTCGAGGACGTCGCCCTCGAAGAGTTTGTCGAGCTGGCGCTCGTAGCTCTCGACGAGCGTGTCCATCATGCCCTCGATGCGCTCCTTGGCGGCGCGGATGTTTTCGCCCTCGACGCCCTGCGCCTCGAGTCTGGCGTAGGTCTCGAGGATCTTCAGCGTCTGCGGCAGGTAGTAGTTCAGAAAGCTGCGCAGCTCGCCGGCTTTTTCGGGCTTTTCGCGGAGGAATACGAAGATCTTGCGCGTGAGCTCCTCGATGCGGTCGATCTTGCGGGAGATCTCGGGGTTGTCGATGAGGTCGTTGTCCGCGCGGATCTGGCGGAGGATCTTTTCCTCCTCGCTGATGGTCTGCTCGGCGGCCTGCGCAGGCTGCTCGGGCTCGGGTTCGGGCTCCTCGTATTCCAGGCCGCTGCCGTCGAGCATGAGGCGGCCGCGGCTCACATCGAGATACGCCGTGTCGCCGAACCAGCCGGCGTCGATCATCTCCTGGAGCTGCTTGGCGGCCTTCTGGTACGGCACGCCGAGCGCGTCGGCCATGGCGTGGACGGACAGGACGTCGTGGCCGGAGGCCATGGCGTAGTAGCGGCGGAACAGCTTGTCCTTGCGCAGGGCGTGCACGCCGACGCCGGCCGCGACGGCGCCGAGGGCGAGCAGCAGCAGGCCGGTGAAGCCGTCCTCAAGATAGAACGGGATCCACTCGACGCTCCACGTGCCCCAGAAAATGTCGCGCAGGATGTCCCAGAACGTCGACGCGAACGAGATGAGCCCGCCGAGGCCGACGCACGCGCCCGCGATCGCCGAGATGAGCGCCGCGCGGCGGCGCTTCGCGCGCTTTGGCATGGGCGCGCTCGGGGCCTGCGCCTTCACGGGCTCGCCCCAGCTGGCTTCGATGCGCTTTTCCGACGCGTCGCGGTTTTTGCGGGAAAGCGGCGGGAGCTTGCCGCTCATGTTCATGAACATCAAAATCAGGCCGACCCACCACAGCGCGCCCGTGCAGAAGCAGCCGATCGTGATGAGCCACCACAGCCCGTCGTTCGCCGGGCCGCGCTGGTTGTTCTTTTTCGTGTTATTTGCCAAGGGTGGTTCCCCTCCGTTTCCTCTTTGAACTTTAATATACAACACGCAGGGCCGGGTGTAAAGCAGATTTCGACAGGAGCGCGGAAAACAGCCGAGAATAAAATCTAAAAAAATCAGAAAATCCTGCAACTTTTCCGCCTCGTTTGCTGTCTTATAAGTAGAGAACAAAATGACGCGGACGGGAGGAGTCGCTCGTGAAAAAGCTCAGACGGATCGTGTTTTGTGTGTGCGCGCTGATGGTGGTCGCGGGCTGCGCCGCGGCCGTCGCCGCGCACGGCGCCAGCGCGCAGTGGAGCGCAAGACCGGGCGTGTATATGCAGACGCGGTTTCACCGCGCCGCCCCGGGCAGAGGCCCCGCAAGGGCGGGCTTCGCCGCGCCGAGTTCAATCAGTTTCGGATAAAATAAGCGCGCCGCGGCCGCGGCGCGCTTATTTTTATACCTGTGCTGCCATTTCGCGCAGCATGGAAATTTCTTTTTGATAGCCCGGCAGCTCGTTCGGGGTCTCGAGAATGATCGGCAGGCCCGCCACGACGGGGTGCTGCACGAGGCGGGCGAAGGCGGAGACACCGAGGTGGCCGCCGCCGATGACCTCGTGGCGGTCCTTGTGCGCGCCGAGGGGATTTTTGCTGTCGTTCATGTGGATGGCCTTCAGGCGGTCCAGGCCCACGACGCGGTCAAACTCAGAAAACACGGCGTCGGGGTCGTTTGCGATGTCATATCCGCCGTCCCAGACGTGGCACGTGTCGAGGCACACGCCGAGGTGGCTGGAATCGCGCACGCCCGCGATGATGTCGCGCAGATGCTCGAATTTCCCGCCGATCTCCGTGCCCTTGCCGGCCATGGTCTCGAGCAGGACGGTCGTCTGCATGCCGTCGAACATGACGGTGTCGAGCGTTTCGATGATCTTCGCGATGCCGGCCTCCACGCCCTGGCCGACGTGGCTGCCGGGGTGGAAATTGTAGTAGTTCCCGGGCAGGAGCTCAAGCGTTTTGAGGTCCTCGCCCATGGCCATGCGCGCAAAATCGAGCGTTTTCTCCACGGCCGCGCACGGGTTGATCGTGTACGGCGCGTGCGCCACGAGCGGGCCGAAGCCGTGCTCGGCCATCAGATCGCGCAGCGCCTGCGCGTCCGCCGGGTCGGCCTTCTTCGCCGAGCCGCCGCGCGGGTTGCGCGTGAAAAATGCAAATGTGTTCGCGCCGATGGAAAGCGCCGTCTTTCCCATGGCGAGGTACCCGCCCGACGTGGACAGGTGGCAGCCGATCGTCAGTTCCATAGTTATCTTCTTCGCGCCGTCCGGCGCGCTCCTTTCCGAGGCTAGCATCATTTTACCACAGCGCGCGCAAAAAGCATACCGCAAATCTTGACGCCGCGGGCGCGGCGGTGCGATAATGCAGCAAAAGGAGGCGCTTTTTCATGGAAGAAAAAATCGTGCCGGGCCGGTACCGGCATTTCAAGGGCAACGAGTACCAGGTCCTCGGCCTCGCCCGCCACAGCGAAACGGAGGAGGAGCTGGTCGTCTACCGCGCGCTCTACGGCGACGGCGGACTGTGGGTCCGGCCGGCAGAGATGTGGAACGAAACCGTCGAGCGGGACGGGAGAACGTACCGGCGGTTCACACTCGTGGAGGCGGAGGAGGGGGAATAGAAGCGCGCGCCCTGTAGGGGCGGATATCATCCGCCCGCCGTATCCGCGCCGCGCCAAAGCCTCCCCTGAAAGGGGAGGTGTCACGGCCGGTACGGCCGTGACGGAGAGGTTTTGCGCGGCCGCGAATTTTCGGAAGCGCTCTGCAAAATGGAGGCCTTTTGAACCTCTCAGTCGGCTCCGCCGACAGCTCCCCTTTCAGGGGAGCCATTCGGATAGCGGGTTCCGCAATCGGCGCGGCAAAAACGCGGGGGCGCAGCCTTGCGGCGGGATGGGGTCATCCCGCCCTACGGCGTTAAGGTTAGTTTATACGTATCAGTCTTGCCTCGACGGTTGCGGCAGGATTGGCACGCGCCTCCACCCGCCGCACGCCTGCTCTTGTCACGGAGGGAGGGTTGTCAGGGAGGGGCGGCTTTGTGAAAAGCCCCTCCCTGACC
>CAVFYN010000206.1:0-2166 GCA_963626425.1 Bacteroidaceae bacterium | reverse complement strand
AAACCTCTCCGTCACGGCGTTCCGCCGCGACACCTCCCCTTTCAGGGGAGGCTTTGGCGCCTTCTCCTATTTCACTGCGCCGAAAACCGCCACCTCTTCACTCTTCACTCTTCACTATTACTTATTACTTAAAAAAACCGCCCCTCCCGGGGCGGTTTTTTATCTCACTTTCCCCGCATCTCCCGCAGGGTCACCTCGAACTCTTCATAAAACTCCCCCGCGGTCGTCGCTTCCGCGCCGGCGAAATAGCCGCAGGGCTCGAGCCGCATGTCCCCGAACCTGGCCGAGAACGACTTGCCGACGCCGAGGGCGCAGGCGAACGGGAGCATGCGGTAATAGTACTGCGGGTCCTGCCGGACGAGGCGGCGGAGCGTTTTTTCCTCCGCGCCGGACAAAAACGCGCGCAGCGCGCGAAGGCGCGCGAGCATGTCGGAGCCGGGCTTTGTGCGCCGGCCGCCGAACGCCGTGGCGATGCCCGTCCACGCCGCGCAGCAGGCGGCCAGGACCGTCCCCACGCGCACGCCCGTCAGCCCGCCGAGCAGCAGCATCGCCGCGCCTCCGGCCGCGCCGCCGAGGATGAGCGGCAGGTTCTCCCGCCGGACGGCCGCCATCGCGGCGCGCGAGAGCAGGACGCCGAGCGCGAAGCCCGCAATGCCGAGCAGCAGCGCGACGACCCAGTGCGCAATTTTGATCTGGTCGATCGCCGCGCCCGCGCGGCCGCACGCGACGGCGCACGCCGCCGCGGAAATGAGCCGCAGCAGCGCGGGGCTGCCGCTTTTTTTGTCGAACATCCGCCGGTTCCAGTGCGCCGCGAGCGGCTTTTCCACGCCGGCGCACGCGCGGTGGAACGCCGCGCCGCAGCCAATGCGGCCGCTGTGGGCAAACAGCGCGGAAAAGAGCTTTCGCTCATAGCCCTTGCGCTCGTTGCCCATGCCCATCGTCTGCGTCAGCACGGGGCCCTTGCGCCCGGGCTCCATCGTGAGGTAGCCGAGGCTCGCCCACTGCACGACCGTGAGCGCCATGTCCGGCCGCGCGCCGAACAGCAGCAGCGGCACATCGCCCGCGCACACGCCGTCCGGCGGGATCATCTGCCGACGCGCGCCGACGCGCGCCGAGCGCAGCGTCAGAAACCAGTACAGCACCGCCGCGAGCACGAAAAGCGGCACGATGAGCCGTCCCGGCGCGAAAAAGCTCGCGACCGCGCCCGGCGCGGTGAAAAATCCGGCCGGCAGGCTCAGCTCCAGCGCCAGCGACTCGTGATCGAGCAGCGAATTCACCAAACTTCCGGTGATCTTTTTGTCGGAAATAGCAAGCTCCACGCCCTCGCCGGTCAGCTCGCCGTAGTACCCGCTCATGAGCTTCGCCGCCCCGTCCGGGACCGAATCCGGCAGCTCGACCGTGAAGCTCACGCCCGCGACCGCGCCCGGCCAGTGCGCGCAGAGCAGCTCGAGCGACGCGCGCGTGCCCGCCTCCGCGTCGTCCGTGAACGGCAGCGTCCCCGTCCAGCTGACGGTGTACGTGCCCGGAACACAGAAGCTCTGCCGCGATGTCAGCGTGAGAAAATACACCCCGTCCGTCCGCGAAAGCGCCGTGTCATACCCCGCCGCCTCCGCGCCCGTGACGTTCGCCCCCAGCGGGATCGTAATGGCCGTGTCCGCCCCGTCAAACGACAGCGCCGCCGTCAAAACCGCGCTGTACGACCCGTCCTCCGCGACCGTAAAATGCACGTCCAGCTTCGTCGCCTCAAACTCCGTCACCGCCGCCCCGGCCGAAACCCCGAGCAGCAGCGCGATCAGAAGCACAAAAACACCCCGCCGAATCGCCCGCATCGTCTCACCGCCTTTGGTTTACATAGTATGGTTTAGCATAGCATATTTTGAGGAAAAACGCAAGGAGGGGCGAGGAGGAGGGGAAGTGGAAAGATGAAAGTGGAAAGTGGAAAGTGAAGAGTGAAGAGCGAATAGTGAATAGGTAATAGGTGGCGCGCGGGGCGCGCCGTAGGGGCGGATATTATCCGCCCGGCGAATTCCTGCCGCGCCCTGCCCCGCCGCCGTAGTGCGGGATGACCCCATCCCGCCGCCCGCTATGCGCCCGGCGAATTCCCGCCGCGCCAATACCTCCCCTGTGCAAGGGGAGGTGTCATGGCCGCAAGGCCATGACGGAGGG
>CAVFYN010000205.1:0-13405 GCA_963626425.1 Bacteroidaceae bacterium | reverse complement strand
GCAGCATTTGAACCTCTCAGTCGGCTCCGCCGACAGCTCCCCTTGCAGGGGAGCCAGCCGGAAGGCGCGTGCCGTAATTGGCGCGGTGCAGACGCGGCGGACAGCCCATTGGCTCTAATTCTCCTCATCGTCCTCCTGCTCGCGCCGCTTGCGCTCGTAAAGATGCTTCGCATCGGCGTATTTCTGCCAGTCCCAGATGGCGCTGATGAAGAACACAACGCCGACGATGACCGACCAGAACGACGCGGTGCGGATCGCGCCGAAGAAGGAAATGAACGAGATGACAAATTCACAGATGAAGACCACAAGGTCCATCTTTTTCGGAGGGTTCACGCTTGCTGACCCACCTTCAGGAACATGGCATATGCATCTTCGCGCTGCTGTGCAAAGGAATTATAGTATGCCTCCGAATCTTTTGTGAACACTTTGTCATACGGCTCGGGCGTAAGCTCTGCCCGATCGGTATTATTCATACTCGTATCTTCAAATCCGCTGTAATAAATGATCTTTTCTGCGATGTTGTACACGTATGTGCTGCCGTTGATTGTGGTATAGCGGGTAGACCAGGCTCTCCCGATGTAGTAGTATACGTTGCCATTAGCAGGCAGCATCGAACTTGCAACGGCGGCGGTAATGCCGAAGAGCAAACCAATTGTTTTAACCAGCGTAGACGATGATTTCAACGCAAGTTTTGCAATAAGTGTGGCAATCGAAATCGCTGCGCTCCAGGCATGATGCTGATCGGTCCGATACACGTCGACCGACTTTTCTTCGTAAATACGGAAAGTCTGGCCCTGATAGCTCGCGACGGATTTCAGCGTTTTGGAATAGCCAGTGCCCTCCAAAGCCTGTAACTGCGGCGTCAGATCGGCAATCGCCGAAGAGTATGTAGTGATTTCGTCGGTGTTAAATACGATCAAATCGGCTTCGTTCAGGTTCGCTTCCATGTAGTCCACGACGGAAGTCCAGAACGCGGCCGACGTCGGGGCGTACTCGGATGCTGCCCAGTTGGGGATCATGAACTGATACGCATCGTCCGGTGCGCTGGAATAAATGATCGAGCCGCTGACGTACTGCGTAGCGTCTTCGGTAAGAATGACGATTGAATAATCGTCCGTGAACTCGGAGTACGCATAGCCGCCGTCGATCACACAAACGTTTTCCGGAAGACCGGTTCCAACGTCGGGGCTTGCGGCGAATACGTTTCCGCCGAAGGACATCAGCATGGAAAATACCAACAATAGCGAAATTGTTCTTTTCATGTTTTTCTCCTTTCGGTTTGACGGGGTGGGTTTACGGACGAACTGGTTTACGGGCACGTCTTCGTCGTGGTCTTTGCCGCCTGTGCGACGCCGTTGATCGAGTAGTTCACGACGAGCGTGTACGTCGCGCCGGACTTTGCGGCGTAGGTTTTCGCCAGTGTGACGTAGTCAGTGCCGCTGCCGTTCCAGCCTGCGACCGGCGTTCCGTTTTCACGGAGCGTCATGGAGACCTTGATCGTATCCGAGGAGTCATTGCCGGTGCAGGTCACGCTGCAGTTCGCTGTCGTGCCGGTAAAGGTCAGCGTCGGCCTGGCACCGGCTGCGCGGGCGGCGGCCACAAACGTGAAGACTGCGGCCAGAGCCACGATGACCGTCACGATGGAAATCACTCGCTTTTTCATAAAAATTTCACCTCCCGTTGGTCTTTTTTTGAGAGCGTTTTTCCTCACTCTACTTAATAGACACAACGAGAGGCGAAATTCTTGCAAGAAAATCAGAATTTTTTTACTTTTCTTTTCGGATGCCGTCGGAAAGGCGTAAAAGCTCATCGAGCGACATGCATCCGTCGATCGTAAATTGCAGATGCAGGTCTTCGTCGACCCAGGTCAGCGCATTGGATGCCGATTCCGACACCGTGGGCTCGATCAACAGGCCGGGACAGCCGTGTACGGTGACATCGGTCACAACAGCATTGTCCGTATCAAAACTGACGGCGCTGCCCTGCTGGATGCTTACATAGCTGAAAATCAGATGCTGTCCATCGGCATTGCGATACAAATACTCGACGATACCACCGCCGTCCGGGGCAAAAATGCTTTCCAGCGTGTACCCATCCGGGACATCGCTGAGAACATACCGCGGCATTGCCCCCTCCGGCAAATCGCCGGTGTAGGTATAGAATACGTCGCGGTCCCGGTACTCGACGAACCAATTCTTGACGCGGGCGCGGGCCTCGGGGCTGGCGGTGAGGAGGGCGGCGAGGGTGAGGGCGCAGGCGAGGGCGAGCATGGCGGCCGTGCGGAGCGCCCGCTGCCAGACGGGCCGGACCTGTCTGCGCGCCCACGCGAGCGGGTCGCGGCACATGCGCTGCATGGAGCGCGCATGGCGCGGCGAGGCGGGCGGCAGGGTGTCCGGGGCGTCCAGTACGTCTTTGAACTCCTCTTCCGCGGCGTCCAGCATCGCGCGGCGCAGGATGCGGTCGAGCTCCTGATCGGTCATGGCGCAAGTCCCTCCTCTTCGACAATTTTTTGCAGCAGCTTCCGGCCGCGGCTGATGCGCGAGGCCGTCGCGCTGAGGCTCAGGCCGAGCATTTTGGCGACCTCGCGCTCGCTGTAGCCGAGCAGGAGCTTCATCTCCAGCGCGGCGCGGTACGTCTCCGGCAGCTGCCGGAAGCACGCGACGAGCGCGGCATAGCCGCCGCCGGACGCGGCCGCGTCCGGCTCGGGCGCGTCCCAGTCATCCAGCGGGACGGCGTCCTCGCGTTTGCGAATCAGGCTGATGCATTCGTTCCTCACTATAGAGACGAGATAAGGGCGCATTTTCTCGCAAGGAATTTCAGAAATTTTTTCAAAATGGCGAATTATTTTCACGAACGCGTTCGCGACGGCGTCCTCCGCCTCGTGCTGCGCGGGCAAAATGGCGCGCGCGGTGCGCTCGAGCAGCGGGCGGTACTGGGCGTAGAAGGCGCGGAATTCCTCGCGTCCGGCCTCGTCGTCGAGCAGGGTGAGCAGATAGCTGAGCATAGGATCCCTCCGGGGTGTCAGGGTGGTGAAACTAATATAACATAAACCATTAAAGTGTCAAGCGCTCCCGCGCTGGCGTTTTTTTGTGGGGTGTGGTACAATAGCGGCAGAAAAAATTTGTGGGAGGCGGCGGAAATGCCGGATTATTTTGCGCATGGGCTGTTCGGGCAGATGGTGCTCGAGCGGCTGGGCGGGGCGCTGCGGGCGCGGATCGAGGACGAGCGGACGGCGTATTTTCTCGGGCAGTACGGGCCCGACCCGATGTTTTTCATCTTCGGCCGCGCGCGGGACGAGGCGCGCGCCATGCACCGCGCGGCCGGGGCCGTGCCGCTGCGGCGTCTGGCCGAGAGCTGCGCGCGCGGGACGGCGCAGAGCGCGGGGTATCTCGCGGGGTTTTTGTGCCATTTCCTGCTCGACGCGGCGTGCCATCCGTACATTCTGGAGGCCGCCGCGCGCGGGCCGCTCGGTCACACGGCCATCGAGACGGAGTTTGACCGCGCGCTCATCGCCCGCGCCGGCTTCCGGCCGGACCGCGACGCGCCCATGGTCCCGCCCGGCCTGCCCGCGGACGTCTGCCGCGCGGCGAGCGCGGCGTACGAATTTACGTCGCCGGCGCACTATGACCGCGCGTACCGCGCCTTCTGCGCCGTCTGCCGCGCCCTCGCCCGGACGCAGGGCACGCCCGTCCGCGCGGCCGTGAACGGCCTGTCGCGCCTGCCCGGCCTCGCTCCCATCCGCGGCTGCGTCTCCGGCCGCGCGCCGGACCCGAAGGCAAATGAGACGACCGCCGCGCTCTCCGAGCGCTTCGCCGCAGCCATCGCCCCGGCCGCCGAGGCCGTGGAGACGTTCTTCGCAGAGCTCGACGCAGGAGGCGAGCCGTGGCGGGCGGAGATCTACCAGGTGGATTTTTCGGGGAGGAAGGTTTGAGCGGGACGCGCGAATTCCGAACGCACCCGTAGGGGCGGATATCATCCGCCCGCCGGGGCTGCGCCGCGCCGAAATAGAGGTGCGCGCCAAAGCCTCCCCTGAAAGGGGAGGTGGCACGCCGGAACGGCGTGACGGAGAGGTTTTTCGCGGCTGCGAATTTTCGATGCGCGTTGCTATACGCGAGCTTTTTAACCTCTCAGTCGGCTCCGCCGACAGCTCCCCTTTCAGGGGAGCCTTCCGGAAGGCGCGTGCCGCAATGGGCGCGGTGCAGACGCGGCGGGCGCAGTCCTGTAGGGGCGGATATCATCCGCCCGCCATACCCGCACCGCGGTCCGTATCCCGCCCTGCGGTGCTGGCCGCACCGCCGTCCTCTGTACATTGACAATACGTGCGCTACCTGTTAAAATACGACCATTCCGCAGGGCCGCACGGCACCTGTGAGGGGAGAAGAGACCATGGATTTTTTAACAGGCAATCTGAAGTCGATCTATCGCAAATACCTGCTCTCGGCCATCGGCAGCGCGATCATTTCGACGATCTACATCAGCGTCGACCTCATCGCGGTCGGCCATTACGCGGGGCCGACGGGGAGCGCGGCGTTCTCGTGCGTCAATCCGCTCTACTCGGCCATGATCGCGCTCGGGCTGCTGCTCGGCATCGGCGGGGCGGTGTGGATGTCAAACTGCCGCGGCGCGGGGCGCGAGCGGGAGGCGAACGAATACTTCACCGTGACGGCCATCGCGGCCGTGATCGCGGCGGCGGTCATCTGCGCGGTGTATCTCATCTGGCTCGACCCGCTGCTGCGGCTGTTCGGCGCGGATGATGAGCTTTTACCCTACGCGCGCTCGTATGCGCGGTGGATCGCCATCGCTTCGCCGTCGTTCCTGCTCGGCGTGGCGCTCGGCAGCTTTGTGCGCAACGACGGCGCGCCGGGGCTGTGCGCGGCGTCGACGCTCATCGGCGGCGGGCTCAATATGATCGGCGACTATGTGCTCGTGTTCGTGTGCGACATGGGCATGGCCGGCGCGGGGCTCGCGACGGCGCTCGGGCAGATGACGATGCTCGTCGTGCTGCTGACGCATTTTCTGCGGCGCGGCCGCTGCAAAATGCGCTTCGTACGGCCGGAGGGCGCGTGGAAAAAGCTGCGCGGCATCGTCTCGGCCGGGTTTTCGCCGTTTGTCGTCGACCTCACCAACGGCGTGACCATCGCGCTGTTCAACAACCAGATCATGCGCCTTGCCTCGAGCGTGGAGCTGGCCGTGTTCGGCACGGTGTCGAATGTCATCATCCTGTTCCAGTCGCTTTTCTACGGCGTTGGCCAGTGCATCCAGCCGACCGTCTCCGTCTGCCACGGCGCGGGAAAGGCCGACCGCGTGCGCTTCATGCGCCGCGCGGCGCTCTATACGGCCGTCGCCATGGGCGCGGCGTTCTGCCTCGCGTGCGAAGTTTTCCCGGAGTTCTTCCTGCGGCTTTACATGGACGTGACGGACGAGGTGCTCGCCGTCGGGCCGCGCATCCTGCGCGTGTACGCGACGTGCCTGCTGTTCATGGGCGTCGGCATCGTGGGCATTTACTATCTGCAGTCCATCCTGCGCTCAAAGCAGTCCGTCGCGCTGTCGCTGCTGCGCGGATTTGTGCTGTGCGTGACGCTCATGCTCGCGCTGCCCGCCGTGTTCGGCTTCGACGCCATCTGGCTGACCATGCCGCTCACGGAGCTCATCACGGCGGCTATTGCGGTCGTGCTGATGAAAAGAAGCGCCGGAAGGGCGTGAATAACGGGGCCGCCGCGGGGAACGCGGCGGCCTTTTTGCTGGGGCGGGGTGTGCGGTGAAATAGAGGGACGCGGGAATGCCTCCCCTGAAAGGGGAGGTGGCACGCCGCAAGGCGTGACGGAGAGGTTTTGCACGGCTGCGAATTTGCGATGCACCAGTAGGGGCGACCCTCGCGGTCGCCCGGCGGCCGGATGCGGGACGAGGGCATTTTGAACCTCTCAGTCGGCTCCGCCGACAGCTCCCCTTTCGGGGAGCCAGCCGGATAGCGCGTACCGTAATTGGCGCGCAGCAGACGCGGGGGCGCAGTCGTGCGGCGGGATGGGGTCATCCCGCCCTACGTCGTCGTCGCAAGCTCCATATCGCGCGCCCCGCCGCCGGCGGCAGGGCTTACTCACTCCGCTGCTCCTCCTCTCGCCCGATGACCGCTCCGCTGGGTCATCGGGCGTAAATCTTGCCTCGATGTTTGTCACAGGATTGGCACGATGTCACCGGCGTCGCACGCCTGCCGTTGCCACGGAGGGAGGGTTGTCAGGGAGGGGCGGCTTTGTGAAAAGCCCCTCCCTGACCCGCCTTTTCTTGGGTACTTCTTTTGGCGGAGCAAAAGAAGTACCCCGCCGGAGGCACAAACAGACCGATTACGGTGTCGGGTAACAAAAACACGTGTCATCCTGAGCGGAGCGAAGCGGAGCCGAAGGATCTGCCCGATTGCGGTAGTCTTTCGTCTATCTCCGCGCTGGATATAAACGCGACCATACCGCAATCGGCAAGATTCCACGCCGCTGCGCGGCTCTGAATGACATTCTGTTTTGGCGCTGGGTCGCAATTGGTTCTCCGTAATCGGCAAGACCCTTCGGCTTCGCTCAGGATGACAGGGCTTATTAGGCGCATTCCACAATCAGCCCTCAGCCGCTGCGCTGCTTTGGGGGTTTCGCTCGGGCCGATTTTGTGGTAAAATATATGGATGCGGCGGGGTGACCGTCCGGAAAAAGCGGAGAACGAGAGGGCGGTTTTGAAAAAATGGGTAAGAATATCATTATGATCGGCATGCCCGGCGCGGGCAAGAGTACGATCGGGGTCGTGCTGGCCAAGGCGATGTGCTGCGATTTTGTCGACTGCGACCTCGCCATTCAGGGCCAGGAGGGCCGCTCGCTCAGCCGCATTCTGGACAGCGAGGGCGTCGAGGGCTTTTTGCAGGTGGAAAACCGCGTGCTGTCCGGGCTGGAGTTTCCGCGGCAGTGCGTCGTCGCCACGGGCGGCAGCGCCGTGTACGGCGCTGATGCCATGGCGCACCTGAAGGAAAACGGCGTGGCGGTGTATATCCGCCTGTCCTACGAGTCCGTCGCCGAGCGGCTCGGCGATCTGCACGAGCGCGGCGTCGCGCTGCGCGCCGGGCAGGACTTAAAGGCCGCATACGACGAGCGCTGCCCGCTCTATGAGCGCTACGCGGACGTCACGGTCGACGCCGACGGGATGACGATCGCCCAGACGCTCGCGGCCGTGCAGACGGCGCTGCAGAACGCGGGCTTTGCCGGCCGCCCCATGCGCCGGCGCGACCGCGCGGTGACGGAGCTTTCCGAGCAGCTGGCCATCCTGCAAAAATGCGACGTCTGCCGCCTCGCCATGAACGACGCGGGCGCGCCGTACCTCGTGCCGATGAGCTTCGGCGAGGAGGAATCCGGCGGCGTCGTGACGCTTTATTTCCACGGCGCGGCCGCGGGGACGAAGCTGGCGCTGCTCGAAAAGGACGCGCGCGTGAGCTTTGAGGCCGACCGCGTGGAAAAAACGGTCACGTCGGACATGGCCTGCGAGAGCACCGCGTATTATGAGAGCGTCGTCGGCACCGGCCGGGCGGAAAAGCTCTCCGGCGAGGCCGCCCTGCACGGCCTTCGCGTCATCATGCGCCATTACGGGCGCGAGAATGTCACGTTCGACGCACGCGTCGTCGCGCACACGCAGGTGTTCTGCGTCCGCGTCGAGCGCATGACGGGCAAGCGCCACCCGGTGATGGGATGAACGTCGTCTACATGCTTCGCTGCGGCGACGGCTCGCTCTACACCGGCTGGACGAACGACCTGCCGCACCGGCTGGCCATGCACCAGTCCGGCCGCGGCGGAAAGTACACCCGCGCGCATCTGCCTGTGGAGCTGGCGTATTTTGAAGAGCTGCCCACGAAGCACGACGCCATGCGGCGGGAGACGGAGCTCAAGGCGCTCCCGCGAAAGGAAAAGCTCGCCCTGTGCGAGCGGTTCAAGACGGACGGGCCCGACGGTCAGGGTCCGGCATCCGAAAAAATCTGACACATTATTATAAATAAGTGCGCCCCTGCGCGGCGAAGCGGTCAAAGCTCTCCCCGCGCGAACTCATCATGACCGTAACGCGCACAGTAAGGAAGATACCATGCAATTTTCAGATCTCGGGCTCAGCCGCCCGATCCTCAACGCAATCACCGAGCTCGGCTACGAAACGCCGACTCCCATCCAGCAGGCCGCCATCCCGGCCGTGCTCGCCGGGCGCGACGTGCTCGGCCTGGCGCAGACGGGCACGGGCAAGACGTGCGCGTTCGCCGCGCCCATTTTGCAGAATCTCGCCAAAGAGATCGTCAGCGGCAAGCCGCCCATCCGCGCGCTCATCGTCACGCCGACGCGCGAGCTCGCCATCCAGATCGGCGAGAGCTTCGACCAGTACGGCCGCCATCTGCCGATCAAAAACACCGTCATCTTCGGCGGCGTTGGGCAGGAGCCGCAGGTGCAGCGGTTAAAAGCGGGCGTCGATATTCTGACGGCGACGCCCGGCCGCCTGCTCGACCTGCACGCTCAGGGCCACATCGACCTTTCGCATCTTGAAATTTTCGTCCTCGACGAGGCCGACCGGATGCTCGACATGGGCTTTATCCACGACGTGCGGCGCATCATCGCGCTGCTGCCGGACAAGCGGCAGACGCTGTTCTTCTCCGCGACGATGCCGGACGAGGTCACGGAGCTCGTCCGCGCGCTGCTGCATGACCCCGTCCGCGCGGAGGTCGACCCCGTGTCCTCGCCCGTGGACGCCATCGCGCAGTCGCTCTATTTCGTGGACAAGGCCAACAAGCCGAAGCTGCTGCTGGACATCATCCGCGAGCAGGACGTCAAAAACGCGCTCGTGTTCACCCGCACGAAGCACGGGGCGAACCGCGTGGCCGAATTTTTGCAGAAAAACGGCGTCTCCGCCGCCGCCATCCACGGCAACAAGTCCCAGACCGCGCGCCAGGCGGCGCTCGGCGGATTCAAGGACGGCTCCATCCGCATCCTCGTCGCGACGGACATCGCCGCGCGCGGGCTGGACATCTCGGGGCTGTCGCACGCGTTTAACTACGACCTGCCCGAGGTGCCGGAGACGTACGTCCACCGCATCGGCCGCACCGGCCGCGCCGGGCACGAGGGCACGGCCATCGCGTTCTGCTGCATCGACGAGATGGAGTATCTGCGCGGCATCGAAAAGCTCATCGGCCGGAAGATCCCGGTCGTGGAGGACCATCCGTACCCGATGGTCGTCCTGGAGCCGACGCCGAAGGACAAAAACGGCCGCCCCATCCGCCAGAATGCGCCCAAGGCGAAGCCCGCCGCCGAAAAATCGGCGAAGCAGCCGGCGAAAAAGGCGGAAAAGCAGCCGGAAAAGAAGCCGGAAAAGCAGCCCGCGGCCGCGATTGAGCCGGCCGCCGAGCCGAAGCCGAAGAAGAAAAAGGCGAAAAAGGCCGAGCCGCAGCCGACGACGGCCATCCGCCCGCGCCCGCAGGCGGCCTACACGCGGCACGACGGCTACGCCGTCCCGCAGTTCCAGGTCGCGGGCGGCAGCGCGCCGCAGGAGATCCGGACGCTCGCCGACAACCGCCCCGTCGCCCAGCCGCGCAGCGGCGGCGGACGCCGCCCGCCGAAGTTCAACCCGGCCGCGCTGACCTCCCCCAAAAAGCAGCAGGAGGCCGCGCAGGAGCATGCGCCGCAGGGCGGCAAGAAGAAAAAATCCGGCGGCGAGAACGTGCCGAAGCACGTCTACTCCCCGCGCGAAAAGCGCCCGGCCGCGGGCGAGCACGTCATGGACGCGACGGCGCGCTTTCTGATGCCGCGCTCGTATGACGATGCACCCGCGCCGGCCGAGACGCCGAAAAAGAGCGGCGGCAATCGCCGCCGCCGCAATCCGAAAAAACGTCAGGGGTGAAAGCCATGAAACGCGTCCTGCTTCTCACGACCGGCGGCACGATTGCCAGCCGCCCGACGGGCGAGGGCCTCGCGCCGCAGATGGCGCCGGATGACCTGCTCGGCTATATGGAGGATCTGCCGCGCCACTATGACATCGACGTGCTCGACCTCATGAGCCTCGACTCGTCCAACATCCAGGCCGAGGAGTGGCAGAAGATCGCCCGCGCCGTGGCCGAGCGCCTGCCGGAATACGACGGCGTCGTCATCACGCACGGCACGGACACGATGGCCTACACGGCCTCGGCGCTGTGCTATATGCTGCGCAATCTCAAAAAGCCCGTCGTCCTCACGGGCGCGCAGATGCCGATCGACAATCTGCTCACCGACGCGCGCAACAACCTCTACACGGCCTTCGCCGCCGTCGAGTGCGGCATCCCGGGCGTGTCGGTCGCGTTCAACCACAAGATCATCCGCGGCTGCCGCGCCGTCAAGGTGCGCACGATGGGCTTCGAGGCGTTCGAGAGCGTGAACGCGGGCCTCCTCGGCGAGGTCTGCGGCGACGGGATGCACCGCTACTGCCCGGCCGCGCCGGACGGCCCGGATTTTGAGCTGGACGACCATCTCAGCACGGACGTCTTTCTGCTCAAGCTCATCCCGAGCACGAACCCGGCCGTGTTCGCCATGCTCGAGCAGCTCGGCTGCCGCGGGCTCGTCATCGAGGCGTTCGGCTCCGGCGGGATGCACTTCGTCCGCCGCAACCTGCTCGACGCGCTGACTCGGCTCACCGAGCGCGGCGTGTCCGTCGTCGTGTGCAGCCAGTGCCTTTACGAGACGAGCGACCTGAGCCTCTACGAGGTCGGCACGAAGCTGCTCTCCTGCGGCGTCATCCCCGGCCGCGACATGACGACGGAGGCCGTCGTCACAAAGCTCATGTGGGCCCTCGGCCAGACGGACGACCCGGAGACCATCCGCAAAATGTTCGCCACGAACTACGCCGGCGAAATTACGCTTCCGGAAACCTGAAAAATAAAAGACGGCGCTCCCGAACACCGGGAGCGCCGCTTTTTTATCTGTGATTGGTCACCTGATCGCACAGCGTCAGCGTGTCGGTCAGCGGCTCGAGCATGAAATATGTGAACGAGCCGGAGCAGATCGTCTTGCCGTCGCCGGTATAGACGCGGGCGGAGACGACGGTGACGTTGCTGCCGGGCTTGACGACCTCGGCCGTGCAGAACAGCTCGCGGCCGGCGGGGACGGAGCGGAGGTAGTTGACGCTCGTGTCGATCGTGACGCAGCCGCGGCCGGTCGTGCAGGCGGCAAGGCCCGCAAGGTGGTCCATGACGGTGTAGAGCGCGCCGCCGTGGATGATGCCGCGCGGGTTGCACGCGTGCGCGTCCGGCGTGATGGCGCCCTCGGCGACGAATTTGCGCACGGCCGTCACGCGCAGGCCGAGCTCGCTCGTGAAATGCCCCGGCGCGTTCGAGCGCGCGACGAGGCGGTCATAAAGCTCCGTCATCGGAGCGGAAGTCTGATCCAATGGGGGTTCCTCCTGAAGTAGAGATATGCAGAATATTTCTATTATACCCGCTCGCCCGGAGCAATGCAACCGCACGTTAAATTTTTGTAAAACCGCGGATTTTTCGCGCAAATTGCGCCCGAAACGTGGTATGATCGGGGTGAAATCAAGATCAGAAAGGAGCGCAAGGAATGCGCAAAACGAAAAATATCTGCACCATCGGCCCGGCGACGACGGACGTGGCCGTGCTGGTGGACATGATCGACCACGGGATGGACTGCGCGCGTCTGAACTTTTCCCACGGGTCGCATGAAGAACACAAAATGCGGATGGACAACATCCGCCGCGCCTGCCAGATCGCGCGGCGCAGCATCCCCATCCTGCTTGACACGAAGGGGCCGGAGATCCGCTTCGGCACGTTCCCGGGCGGCGGCATCGAGCTATCTGAGGGCGAGGCGTTCGCCATCTGCTGCGACGGCGGCGAGGTGGACGAGCACAAATTCGGCCACGTGACGTTCGCCGAGCTCTGGCAGTACGTCTCCCGCGGCAACACGCTGCTCGTCGACGACGGCAAGCTCGAGCTGAAGGTCAAGGAGGTGCGCGGCGAGACGATCTGGTGCACGGTCGTCACCGGCGGCTACCTGCGCGACCACAAGGGCATCAACATCCCAAACGTCCCCATCCCGATGGACTATCTGAGCGAGGCCGACCGCGCCGATCTTCGCTTCGGCGTGGAGCAGGACGTCGACTTCATCGCCATGAGCTTCGTCCGCAGCCGCGCGGACGTGCTGGCCGTGCGCGATTACCTGAAAGAACTGAGCGCGGGGCCGATCCGGCTCATCGCGAAGATCGAAAACAACGAGGGCCTGGCCGATTTTGACGGCATTTTAGACGCCGCGGACGGCATCATGGTCGCGCGCGGCGACATGGGCGTCGAGCTGCCGTTCCAGTGCGTGCCGCAGATCCAGAAGGACCTCATCCACCGCTGCTTCAAGGCCGGAAAGCTCGTCATCACGGCCACGCAGATGTTGGAGTCCATGATCTCGTCCGCCCGCCCGACGCGGGCGGAGGTGTCGGACGTCGCAAACGCCGTGTACGACGGGACGGGCGTCGTCATGCTCTCGGGCGAGTCGGCCATGGGCAGCTACCCCGTCGAGGCCGTCAGCGCGCTTTCGGCCATCTCGGAGGAGTCCGAGCGGCACATTGATTTTTACCACGACTTCCTCTGCGACCTGTCGCTGCGCGACGACGTGAACGTCCCGCTGGCCTACGGCGCGTACTACACCGCCCTGCACATCGGCGCGGCGGCCATCGTCGTCACGACGCACTCCGGCCGCACGGCCCGCCTCGTGTCCGCTATGCGCCCGAACTGCCAGATCATCGCCTGCACGGACGACGAAAAGACCGAGCGCCAGATGCAGCTCTCCTGGGGCGTCGAGCCCGTGCTCGTCCCGCACTACGAGTCCGCCAGAGAGCTCAGCGACGGCTGCATCGCCGCCTGTAGGAGGGTGACAGGCCTGAAGTCCGGCGACCGGGTCATCCTGATCGGCTCCCAGGCCATGACGGCGGAGTATGATTTTATTCAGATCATTACGCTGTGAGGACAGAAGGACGCCGATTGCGGAATGCGGCAAAACAGAATGTCATTCAGAGGGCGCGTAAGCGCCCGTGGAATCTTGCCGATTAAGGTGCACCGATTAAGTGCCAGCGTTAAAATAGACCTGTCACCCTGAGCGCAGTCGAAGGGTCTTGCCGATTGCGGTATGGTCACGCCGATTTCCAGCGCTGGAGCTGTATGTAAGACTACCGTAATCGGAAAGATTCCACGCCGCCTATCGGCGGCTCTGAATGACACGTTTTTTCTTGGCGCTGGATCGCAATCGGTTCTCCTTGATCGGGGCAAGACCCTTCGACTCCGCTGCGCTCCGCTCAGGGTGACAGGTCTAATTGAGTGCACGCCGCGATCGGCGTAAAAAACAAACACCCCGCCCCGGAAGATGGTTCCGGGGCGGGG
>CAVFYN010000204.1:0-9050 GCA_963626425.1 Bacteroidaceae bacterium | reverse complement strand
CGACACGAAATGCAAACGCCGCGCTGGAAAGCGGCGCGGCGGCATGATAGAATATAGCTGCTACAAAAAATGAAACAGAAGGGGGCGGAAAAAATGTATATCGCCGTATGCGACGACCAGGCCGAGGAGCTCGCGGCGCTCACGGCGCTCCTGCACGCGTGGCAGGACGAGCGCGGGCAGCATTTCCGCTTCCGCTCGTTTTCCAGCGCGGGCGAGCTGCTCGACGCGGCGCGGCACGAGCGGTTCACGCTGTACCTGCTCGACGTCATGATGCCCGGCGTGTCCGGCATGGCCGCCGCACGCGAGATCCGCGAATTCGACGACGCGGCCGACATCGTGTTCTTGACGTCCTCGCCCGGCTTCGCCTACGAGAGCTACGGCGTGCGCGCCACGGAATATCTGCTCAAGCCCATCCGCGCCAAGGCGCTCTACCCGATCCTGGATCGCCTGTCCCTGCGCGAGCAGCAGCCGGAGCAGGCGCTCACGCTCCACGCCGGCGGGACGTTCATCCGCCTGCCGTTTTCGCAGCTGACGTATGTCGAGGTCAACGGAAAGCACCTCTATTTCAACCTGAACGACGGCCAGGTGCGCGAGGTCGCGGGCTCGATGAAGGAGTATGAGGGCCGCCTGCTCGCGCGGCCGGAGTTCATGCGCGTGCACCGGTCGTACATCGTGAACATGCTCCAGGTCGCCGAGCTGTCGCAGAGCGGCGTGCGGACGTTCTCGGGCCAGAGCCTGCCCGTGTCGCGGCTGCTGTACCAGCAGCTGCAGAAGGACTATCTCAAGCTGCTGTTCGACCGGAAGGGGGATGCGCCGTGACGGCCGCCGACGTGCTGAGCGTGTTCAACTACGGGCTCGTGCTCATCTACGGGCTCGTGCTGAGCGTGGACATCGCCGGCGGCGCGAAAACGCGGCGCGAGCGCGACATCGAGCTGCTGCTGTGCCCGGTGTTCCTGCTCATCCAGAGCGTGTGCTATCTCGCCCTCGGCGTGGACTCGGTCAAGCGGATCTATCCGCTCATCGTGCACATCCCGCTTACGCTCTCGCTCATATTCCTGCTGAAAAAGCCCGTCGGCGTGGCCATCGTGGCCACGTGCACGGGCTATCTGTGCTGCCAGATCCCGCGCTGGGTCGACATTTCCATCGAGGCCGTCACGGGCTCGGCGCTCGCCGGGGAGATCGGGTACACGCTCGTCATCGTGCCGGTTTTCCTGCTGCTGCGGCGCTATTTCGTCCGCGCGGCGAACGACGCCATGACGCTCTCGCCGCAGGCGCTGCTGCTGTTCGGCGGCCTGCCGGTGGCGTATTACGGGTTCGACTACGCGACGACGATCTACTCCGACGCGCTCTACGCGGGCATCGCAGCGCTCAACGAGTTTCTGCCGACGGTGCTCATTGTGTTCTACGTCGCGTTTTTGACGCTGTACCATTTCCAGATCCAGAAGCGGGCGCAGGCGGAGATGCTCGGCTCGGCGCTCACGGCGCAGCTGCGCCAGTCGCAGCTCGAGATGGACGCCCTGCGCAAAAGCGAGACGCAGACGGCCGTCTACCAGCACGACATGCGCCACCATCTCAACATGATCGGCAGCCTGCTCGCCGCGGGCAAGCCCAACCAGGCGGAGGCGTACATCCGCCGCGTCCAGGCGGACATCGAGACGATCACGCCCAAGCGCTTCTGCGACAACGACACGGTCAATCTGCTCTGCTCGGCGTTTTCCGAGCGCGCCGGGCGCGCGGGCGTGAAGCTCACGATCGAGGCCAAGCTCCCGCCGGAGCTGCCGATCTCGGAGACGGAGCTGTGCTCCATCGTCTCAAACGGGCTGGAAAACGCGCTGCGCGCGGCCGCAGGCCTCCCCGAGCCGCTGCGCTGGGTGAAGCTGTACTGCGGCGTGCGCGTGGGCAAGCTGCTCATCGAGATCCGAAACCCCTTCGACGGTACGGTCGAGATGCAGGGCGGCCTGCCCGTCTCCCAGCGCGGCGGCGGCCACGGCTACGGCTGCCGCAGCATCCGCACCATCGCCAAGCGCCGCGGCGGCTTGTGCGACTTTTCAACCTCCGGCGGCGAGTTCCGCGTGCAGGTCATGCTGCCGGTGCAGGGCGCCGCAGAATAAAAGAAAAACTTCATGCACCGCCGGTGCATGAAGTTTTTTGCGCGCCATGCGCGGTCCTGCTCATCCTTGTCCAGGCCCTTCGCGGCGCTGATGGTCAGGTAACCGCTTTGCAGGTCGACCGTGACCTCATCCTTCTTGAAGCCCGGCAGGTCGACGTCGAGCTCGTAGGAGTCCTCCGTCTCGCGGACGTCGGTCTTCATGAGGTTCTTGGCGTGCTTGCCGAACAGCGGGTCGCGGCCCGTCGGGACCATCATCGTGAACGGATCAGAGAAGAAGTCATCAAAAAGATTTTCACCAAAAATGCTGGGCAACATAAGTCATTCCTCCATTTCAATTCTTCGGGGCCTTGAGGGTTGTAAGCCGCGGGCTCACGAACTTCTGCTGCCATTGTTGACGATTCAATTTCGTTCTTCCGGAGGTCTCTTTCGGACCTCTCTCTCAAGAACAGCTTCATTATAACACACGTTTTAGCACTGTCAAGAGGCGAGTGCTAAAATTCATAAATTGTTCATGATTTGAAAAAAATCCCGGCGTGAAAGAGCGCGGTAATGCTGGGGAGTGTGCAGATTACACGAAAAGGCGCGGCAAAGAGCACTGTAAATACGAGAAAAGTCACAGAGAATATTTGCGCTGCAAGGGAATCTGTGATACGATAGCACAAGCGAACCTCAATATGAAGGAGGAGACGAAACGGTGAAAAAACTGATGGAAAACGGCGTCTGGTGCGTGGAGGCGCGCACGGAGCTGGAGGAGCTGACGATCGCGCCGGGCGCGTCGCTTGCCGCGCCGGAGGGGAAGAGCCTTGCCATGACCGTGGACGGCATCACGACGGACGCAAAGCCCGGGACGTATGCGGGCAAGATCGTTCTGGAGGTCTTAGAGCGCGTGGAGCAGTTCTCGGACTTCAAAAACGAGTACCGCTGCATCGTATTTGCGGACGAAAATGGCGTCCGGCCGGAGCGCTCGGCGCTCAGCGGCATCGTCGGCGGCGAGATCGGACCCCACGCCGTGACCGGCGGCACGGTGGCCATCCGCGGCGACCGGTATAACGGCATCGCGGTCAATAACGGCGAGTTTCGCATCCGCGGGACGAAATTTGACGTCGAGGGCCGCGGCGGCGACGACTTCGAGGCGTTCGGCGCGGCCATCACGACCGGCAATCAGGCGGAGGTCGTCATCGAGGACGTCGACATCCACACGCACGGCTGCATCTCGACCGGCATCATCACGGCCGGCGACTCTGAGGTCCTCATCCGCGACAGCCACATCGACTGCCACGGCGACACGAACGAGGGCTACTTCACGAAATTCCCGCACCTGACGGAGGTCCCGTGGGTGCTCGGCCTGCACGGGACGCTGCGCTCGACGAACGTGCTCGATCAGTCCGTGACGACCTATTATAATTGTAAGGTCGAGTCGAACGGCTGGGGCGTGCTGAGCGTCGACTTCTGCGAAAACGCGTACCATAGCATCGTCAACACCGACGCCGTCATCCCCGCGGACAGCAAATATGGCAGCGGCTACGGCGCGTACATCTTAAATTCGACGCACTCGCTGTTCCTCGGCGTGAACATCGACGTGCCGGACGTCGGCTTTGCCGCCGGCGGGTCGCAGAAGCACATCGAGGTCGGCCCGAGCTCGCAGAAGCTGCTTGAAAAGAAGAAAAAGCCGCTCGCGCTGCTCAAAAAAGAGCTCGGCGGCAGCTTTGCGTCCGTCCCGGAGCGGCCGACTCACGTCCGCGCGGGCCGCTTCGGCGGCATGTGGCACCACAAGGCCGAGGGCATCTGGGACTTCTATCCCACGACGGTCATCGAGGCGGGCGACACAGCCTTTATGATCAAGAGCGACGACCGCATCAACAATCCCACCATCCGCTGTGACGGCGTGACGGTCACGGCTCCGCGCATTGTCCACCTCATGCAGTCGGACGATCCGGGCATGGGCAACCGCCTGCATGACCCGTGCTGGGCCCCGTGCGCGGAGTTTGTCGGCAAGATCGAAAAGGACAAGTCGCATGACCTTGCCGACGCCGACGCGAAGGAGAACGCGCGCTGCGAATTCAAGAACATGACGCTCGCGGGCGGCTTCTACAACACGCGCCGCAAGCCGCAGAATCTTGTGCTGACGTTCGACGGCACGGACGTGACCGGCGTCATCTCGTCCGGCACGTATTCGCACCGCCATGTGTCGTATTACCTCGCCGAGGACAAGCAGGGCAACCGCTTCTGCACGGACGAGACGGGGCACAAGCTCGTCACGATCGTCGACCACGACCTGCTCTTCGGCAAATTCCCGACGAGCTACACCGTGCCGCTCACGTACGAGACGGGCGTGTTCATCCGCGACGTGTCGGACAAGAAAAAATATAAGCCCATCGGCTACGGCATCTACTACACGAACCCGGAGTATCTGGGCGATGTGGACGTCGCCGTGACGCGCCCGGTGAACAACGGCGTCATCGCCGAGCTGAAAAACGGCGCGGTCTGGACCGTCACGGGCAGAAGCTACCTGACGCGCCTGACGATCGGCGAGGGCTGCGAGGTCCGGGCGCCGGAGGGCAGGACGCTCACCATGAAGGTCGGCGGAAGAACGAAGCCGATCGCGCCGGGGACGTACCGCGGGATCATTGAGATCGCGGTGGAGTGAGGATACTATATATAATTATGGCCGCCGCGGAAGGTTGAACTTCCGCGGCGGCTTTTTATATGGAGACGCGGCGTGTAGGGGCGGATATCATCCGCCCGCCAGTATGCGCCGTTACGGAACGTGCCGGATTAGACCTGTCACCCTGAGCGAGCGAAGCGAGTCGAAGAATCTTGCCGATTATGGAGAACCGATTGCGAACCAGCGCCAAAAAAGAATGTCATTCAGAGCCGTCGCAGACGGCGTGGAATCTTTCCGATTGCGGAGAAGTGCGGTTACATCCAGCGCCGGAGCAGAACGGAAGACTACCGTAATCGGCAAGATTCCACGGGCGTTTCACGCCCTCTGAATGACATTCTATTTTCCCGCGCGCCGCAATCGGCGCGTGCGGGCGGCGGGATGGGGTCATCCCGCCCTACGTTCATGTTACGAACCGCGGCGGGAATTCGGCGGGCGGATGATATCCGCCCCTACAGGGCTGCGGCGGCGCGTCTGCACTGCGCCGATTGCGGAACCCGCCTTCCGAAAGGCTCCCCCTTTTAAGGGGAGCTGTCGCCGGAGGCGACTGAGAGGTGGGCCATCGCCTTTTCTGCGCGCCCGCACGATACTGCACGCAAACCCCTTCGGTCTCACCTCTCCGTCACGCCTGACGGCGTGCCACCTCCCCTTAAAAGGGGAGGCTTTGGTGCGTGCGTCTATTTTGCCGCGTGGCTCAGGGCAAACAAAAAACACGCCCAAAACGGCGTGTTGAAATTTGTGTATATTTCCATAAAAAATATTGACATCTGCCGCTTGACATGGTACCATAGTAGTCCCATTGCCACGCCCGCAGATGTCCATACCGCTCCAGCATCGTTTCTGGATGGTCTTATCTTACCACGGATGGCGCGCTGCGGCAAGTGGAGAAGGAAACAAACAAGCAACGCTACCGGGCGTGTCGCGGCCTCTGCGGCCGCGGCCCCGGATAAAGAAAGGCAGTGATTCATGATGCCACAGGTCAGTGTGGAGGAAGCGATCCGCGCGGGCATTCCGGTGAAGAAAACCATGTACGGCAACACCGAGCGCGTGAACTTCGCCAAGCATGACGAGATCCTCGAAATGCCGAACCTGCTCAAGATCCAGAAGGATTCGTTCGAGTGGTTCCTGCGCGAGGGTCTGCGCGAGGTGCTCCAGGACATGGACGCCATCACCGATTACACCGGCAATCTGGAGCTCACGTTCCTCGATTACTCCATGAACGAGCCGCCGAAGTACTCCATCGAGGAGTGCAAGGAGCGCGACGCGACGTACGCAAAGCCCATCAAGGTCCGCGTCCGCCTGCTCAACAAGGAGACCGAGGAGATCAAGGAGCAGGAGATCTTCATGGGCGATTTCCCGCTCATGACCAACGGCGGCACGTTCGTCATCAACGGCGCCGAGCGCGTTATCGTCTCGCAGATCGTCCGCAGCCCCGGCATCTACTACGGCGACACCGCCGACAAGGCCGAGATGCACACGTACACGACGACGGTCATCCCGTACCGCGGCGCCTGGCTCGAGTATGAGACGGACGCGTCGGACGTGTTCTGGGTGCGCATCGACAAAAACCGCAAGATCCCGATCACGTGCCTCATCCGCGCCCTCGGCGTGGAGACCGACGGCGCCATCCGCGACCTGTTCGGCGAGGACAAGCGCATTCTTGCCACGCTCGAGAAGGACACGTGCCGCACGCGCGAGGACAGCCTGCTCGAGATCTACCGCAAGCTCCGCCCGGGCGAGCCGCCCACGGTGGAAAACGCGCAGTCTTATATGAACGCGCTGTTCTTCGACCCGCACCGCTACGACGTGTCGAAGGTCGGCCGCTACAAGTTCAACAAGAAGATGGACATCTGGTCCCGTCTGAACGGCCACAAGCTCGCCGAGACCATCACCGACCCGCTCACGGGCGAGGTGCTGGCCATGGCCGGCGACGTGCTCTCGCGCGAGGATGCCCACCGCATCTCCGACCGCGGCGTGTCGCACGCCGTCGTCGACGTTGAGGGGACGCCGGTCAAGGTGTTCTCCAACGGCATGGTCGACATGGCCGGCTTCGTGGACTTCGACCCGAAGGAGTACGGCATCCGCGAGAAGGTCAGCTTCGCCGTCCTGTGCCAGATGCTCGAGACGGCCAAGGCCGAGGGCTGGGACGAAGAGGCGTGGAAGCTGAACATTTCCGAGCGCGCCGATGAGCTCATCCCCAAGACCATCACGCCGGACGACATCCTCGCGTCCATCAACTATCTCATCTGCGTGGCCAACGGCGTCGGCCAGACCGACGACATCGACCATCTCGGCAACCGCCGCCTGCGCTGCGTCGGCGAGCTGCTGCAGAACCAGTTCCGCGTCGGCTTCACGCGCCTCGAGCGCGTCGTGCGCGAGCGCATGACCATCCAGGACATGGACGCCGTCACGCCGCAGAGCCTCATCAACATCCGCCCGGTCACGGCCGTCATCAAGGAGTTCTTCGGCTCCTCGCCGCTGTCGCAGTTCATGGATCAGAACAACCCGCTGGCCGAGCTGACGCACCTGCGCCGCCTGTCGGCCCTCGGCCCCGGCGGTCTGTCGCGCGAGCGCGCGAGCTTCGACGTCCGAGACGTCCACTACACGCACTACGGCCGCATGTGCCCGATCGAGACGCCGGAAGGTCCGAACATCGGCCTGATCAACTACCTCGCGACCTACGCGAAGGTCAACGAGTACGGCTTCCTCGAGGCGCCGTTCCGCAAGATCGACAAGGAGACCGGCCGCGTCACCGACATCGTCGAGTACATGACCGCCGACGTCGAGGACGATTACTACATCGGCCAGGCCACCGAGCCGCTCGACGAGAACGGCTGCCTGCTCAACGAGCGCGTCACGTGCCGCCACCGCGACGATATTATCCAGGTAAACCGTGAGATGATCGACTACATCGACGTCTCGCCGAAGATGATGACGTCCGTCGCGACGGCGTTCATCCCGTTCCTGGAAAACGACGACGCCAACCGTGCCCTGATGGGCGCGAACATGCAGCGCCAGGCCGTTCCGCTCATGGTCACGGAGGCCCCGATCGTCGCTACCGGCGTCGAGCACAAGAGCGCCGTCGACTCCGAGGTGTGCATCTACACCCGCGCGCCGGGCGTCATCACGAAGGTCTCCGCCACGGATGTCACCGTCCGCTATGACGACGGCGACGTCGAGACGTACCACCTGACGAAATTCGCCCGCTCGAACGCGGGCACGTGCATCAACCAGCGCCCGACCGTCTCGGCCGGCCAGCGCGTCGCGGCCGGCGAGGTCATCGCCGACGGCCCGAGCTGCTCGAAGGGCGAGATCTCGCTCGGCAAGAACGTGCTCATCGGCTTCATGACGTGGGAAGGCTACAACTACGAGGACGCCATCCTGCTCAACGAGCGCCTCGTCCGCGAGGACGTGTTCACGTCCATCCACATCGAGGAGTACGAGACCGAGGCCCGCGACACGAAGCTCGGCCCCGAGGAGATCACGCGCGACATCCCGAACGTCGGCGAGGATACCCTCAAGGATCTCGACGAGAACGGCGTCATCCGCATCGGCGCCGAGGTCACGTCGGGCGACTATCTCGTCGGCAAGGTCACGCCGAAGGGCGAGACGGAGCTGACGGCCGAGGAACGCCTGCTGCGCGCCATCTTCGGCGAGAAGGCCCGCGAGGTGCGCGACAGCTCCCTGAAGGTCCCGCACGGCGCGAGCGGCATCGTCGTCGACGTCAAGGTCTTTACCCGCGAAAACGGCGACGAGCTCAGCCCCGGCGTGAGCAAAATGGTCCGTGTTTACCTTGCGCAGAAGCGCAAGATCTCCGTCGGCGATAAAATGGCCGGCCGCCACGGCAACAAGGGCGTCGTCTCCCGCGTTCTGCCGCAGGAGGATATGCCGTTCCTGCCGGACGGCACGCCGCTGGACATCGTCCTCAACCCGCTCGGCGTTCCGTCCCGTATGAACATCGGCCAGGTCCTCGACGTCCATCTGGGCTACGCCGCGCAGGCGCTCGGCTGGAAGGTCGCCACGCCGATCTTCGACGGCGCCAACGAGAAGGACATCCGCCAGTGCCTCCAGCTCGCCGGCCTCCGCGAGGACGGCAAGAGCGAGCTCTACGACGGCCGCACCGGCGAGAAGTTCGACAACCTCGTCACCGTCGGCTACGTCTACTTCCTCAAGCTGCACCACCTTGTCGATGATAAGATCCACGCCCGCTCGACCGGCCCGTACTCGCTCGTCACGCAGCAGCCGCTCGGCGGCAAAGCGCAGTTCGGCGGCCAGCGC
>CAVFYN010000203.1:4491-14716 GCA_963626425.1 Bacteroidaceae bacterium | reverse complement strand
GCGCGGCGAAATAGGAGCACGCGCCAAAGCCTCCCCTGCAAGGGGAGGTGGCACGGCGAAGCCGTGACGGAGAGGTTTTCGCGGCCGCGTCCTTCCGCCGCGTAAAAAACACCCCGGACGCCGTATCCGGCGTCCGGGGTTCACTTTTATCCGCGGCTCAATCGAGCAGCATCCGGTCGTTGTCGAAGGCCTGCTTTTTGTGGACGGAGTACATCTGCAGAAGATCGTCGAGCGACGTGTGCGCGCGCTCTTCGCCCTTCAGGTCGAACAGGATCTGGCCGGCGTCCATCATGATGGTGCGGGTGCCGGTCGTGAGGGCGGCGGTCATGTTGTGGGTGATCATGAGCGTCGTGAGGTGGTATTCTTCGACGACGCGGCGGGTGATGTCCATGACCTTTTCGGCCGTGGCGGGGTCGAGGGCGGCGGTGTGCTCGTCGAGGAGGAGCAGCTGCGGCGGGACGATCGTGCACATGAGCAGCGTCACGGCCTGCCGCTGGCCGCCGGAGAGGAGGCCGACCTTCGTTTTCATGCGGTCTTCAAGGCCCATGCCGAACTCGGCGAGGCGGTCGCGGAACAGGGCGACCTCTTTTTTGCCGGGCGCAAAGGCGAGCGGGCCGCGCGTCGTGCGCGAGTGGGCGAGCGAGAGGTTTTCCTCGATCGTCATGCCCGGCGCGGTGCCGCGCATCGGGTCCTGGAACACGCGGCCGACGACGCGGGCGCGCTTGTGCTCGGGCAGGTATGTGATGTCGCGCCCGCCGAGCGTGATGGAGCCGGAATCGAGATAGAAGCTGCCGCAGATGGCGTTGAACAGCGTCGATTTGCCCGCGCCGTTCGAGCCGACGATCGCGGCGAACTCGCCCTCGTCCAGGTGCAGCGACAGCGAATTTAGCGCCGTGTGCTCCACGGGCGTGCCGCGCTCAAAAATTTTCGTGGCGTTTTGAATATCAAGCATGGGTGCGGCCTCCCCGTTTCTGTTTTGCGCGTCCGGCGTAGAATTTGATGGCCGGGATGGCGAGCGCGAGCGCAACGATGACGGCCGAGACGAGCTTGAGCATATACGCCGGCAGCGGGCTGTAGCGCGTCGCGAGCGCGATGATGTAGCGGTAGATGATCGACCCCGCGATGGCCGAGACAAAGCCGACGGCGACGGAGCGGCGGCCGAAGATGGCCTCGCCGATGATGACGGACGCGAGGCCGACGACTAAGATGCCGGTGCTGGACGAAATGTCCGCGTAGCCCTGATACTGCGCGATGAGCCCGCCGGACAGGGCGATGAGGCCGTTGGACAGGCAGAACGCGAGGATATTGCACGCGTCGGTGTTGATGGACGAGGCGCGGACCATGTCCTCATTGTCGCCGACGGCGCGGATGCACATGCCGAGGTGCGTCTTGAAAAAGAGGATGACGAGCACGAGGCAGATGACGGCCGCCGCGACGGACAGCACGGTCATGGCCTGATCCTTCGCCATGCCGGGGATGAGCTTGAAGATCGTGTCCGTGCGGACGAGCGAGAGGTTCGACGCGCCGCCGAGCACGAGCAGGTTCACGGAATAAAGGCCGCTCATCGTGATGATGCCGGCGAGGATCGGGTGGATGCGCAGCTTCGTCTGGAGTAGCCCCGTCACGCACCCGGCGCACGCGCCCGCGGCCAGCGCGGCCGGAAGCGCCAAAATCGGGTGCCCCGTCGCCGTCACGGCGGCCGAGACGGCAAGGCCGAAGGCAAAGCTGCCCTCCGTCGTAAGGTCCGGGATGGAGAGGATGCGGAAGCTGATGTAGATGCCGAGCCCCAGAATGCCGTACAGCAGGCCGAGCTGGAGCGAGCCGAGCAGCAGCGTCATGCGAGTTCACCGTTCTTTCCTGAATTTAGACGGGCGCAGGCGGACAGAGGCCAACGCCGCTGTCCGCCCATGCCCAAGAGGCACTTTGATAAGAGAATTTGTTTGGAAGATCAGCCGTTCGTCAGGTACTGCACCGTGCCGAAGTCGGCCTCGACGGAGTCGGGGATCGTGATGCCGAGGGCGTTCATCGTGTCCTCGTTGACCGAGACGATGTTCGCCGGGACGACGACGGCCGGGATGTCGGCGACCGGCGTGCCGGAGAGGACCTTGGCGGCGATCTCGGCCGTCTGCTCGCCGATGGCGACGTCGCTCATGGCCAGCGTGGCCAGGCAGCCGGAGGCGACGGTCGTGGCCGAGCAGCAGTACGTCGGGACGCCGGCGTCGTTGCACAGCTCGGCGACGAGGTCGACGGCGGACTGGACGACGGAGTCGTTCGCGACGAACACGCAGTCGACGCCGCGGTCAAGCAGGCTCTGCGCGGCCGTCTGCACATCGGCCGACGAGGCGACGGTCACTTCTTCGTAGCCGATGGAGTTGGCATCGAGATATTCTTTCGCGCCGTTCATGGTGTTGACGGCGTTGACCTCGCTCGTGCAGTAGAGCAGGCCGACGGTCTGAATGTCCGGGGTGATGGCGAGGCCGAGCTCGAGGATGTCGCCGGCCGGGATGGCGTTCGAGGCGCCGGTGGCGTTCATGTCGGGGGTGTCGAGCGCGCTCATGACGCCCGCGGCGACCGGAGCGGCGACGGAGCAGAACACGCACGGCGTCTCGGACTCGAGGCCGACGAAGGCCTGCGTGGCCGGGGTCGCGATCGTGACGACGAGGTCATAGCTGCCGTCGTCCATGCCCTGGCAGATCGTGGCGAGGTTCGTCGCGTCGCCCTGGGCGTTCTGGTAGTCGATCTCGAGGTTCTCGCCCTCGACGTAGCCCGCCTTTTCCAGGCCGGAGACGATGCCGTCGTACATGTCGAGGAACGCGCCGTTTTCGATCATCATGACGACGCCGATCTTGTAGCTGCCGTCGGCGAGGTTCTCGGCGATCTGGTCGACGGCCTCGTCGGGCGTCGTCGCGGCGTCGCCGGTGTTGTCGGTGTCGGTCGTGTCGGCGGTATTCGCGGAAGTGTCGGTCTTGGTGTCGTCCTTCGAGCCGCAGGCGGCGAGGGAAGCGAGCAGGGTCAGCGCCAGAAGCAGCGCGAGAAGTTTCTTCATGGTTTTCATTTTTGTTTCCTCCGTTATGTCGGGCTTTGCGCCAGATTATTTAATGTTGTGAACGCCGCGCGGAGCATTTCCTCCGTCACGCGGTAGGGATAGTGGTCAATGTCGTGCATTTTGAGGATCTGCGGGATGACGCGCTCAAGCGCCGATTCCGGGACCTCGATGTCCGAGAGCTTCGTGGGGAGCGCAACGGCGCGGTTGAAGTCGTAGAGCTTGTGGAACATCTCCATCTGCCCGTCGACGAGCAGCAGGACGAGCGCGCCGAAGCCGACGACCTCGCCATGCAGGTGGTTTTTCTCGATCGGCAGCTCCGGAAACGCCGTCAGCGCGTAGAAAACGGCGTGGGCGAGGCCGGTGTTGTAGTCGATGATGCCCTCGGTCGTGACCAGGATGGACACGATGGCCGTCGTGACGATGATCGTCTGGACGACGGTGGCGAGCGCCTCGCTGGCAATGCCGCGCTTGTGGTCGGCCATGGCGGCCGCGCCGTATTTCAGGAGCGGGTCGAGGCACATCCGGCTCATGCCGATGCCGAGCGCGTGGTAATAGGCGGGCTCGTCGCCGCGGGAGGAGACGGTCGCCTCGAAGTATTTTGCGTACGTGTCGCCGAGGCCGGCCCACAGGTAGCGCGGCGGGGCTTTGGCGATGACGTCCGTGCATAAAAATGCATGCGCCGCGGGCTTCGGCAGGAAGCACGGCCCGGCAAATGAGCCGTCGGCGTGGTAGACGATGGACACGGCCGTGCAGGCCGCGCACGTCGAGGCGATGGTCGGGAACGTGAACACGGGCTTGCCGGTGCGAAGGCCGACGATCTTGCCGGTGTCAAGCGCCTTGCCGCCGCCGGCGGCGAAGATCATGTCGGCGCTCTGCACGGATTCTGCGTCCAGCAGCGCGGCGATGTTTTCTTCACTGCACTCGCCGCCGTACCATCGGAATTCCACAATCTCGATAACGCCGTCCGCGCCGCGGGAAATTTCCGGCCCGATGGCCTCCATGGCGCGCTTGCCGCCGATGACGACGGCGCGGCGGCCATACGGCCGGCACACCTCGCCGATGCGGCTGCACACGTCACGCCCGATGGAGTACGACGGGAGATAGATGGAATAGTCAGTCATGGTCAACCTCCTGACAGTCAAACGAGGCGATGGAGACGATCTTGTCGTTGTACCGCTGCCCGATGGCGCGGTGGATCGGGTGATTCAGGTACGCCTGCAATGACGATTCCCCGGCGAGCGTCATGGAGATGAGCACGTCCATGTTCTGCTCCCGCGCCACGCAGTTTCTTCGGACGGAGACGGCGAGGATGTCGTCCGGAAGGGCCTTTTGCAGCGCCGCGAACGTCTCGCGGTAGTCGCGCTCGGCCGCGTCGTCGAACGCGCCGGGGATGAGCTTCATAAACACCATATGCTCCATGAGGGCTGCTCCTTTCGGGGAAAAAATAAAAAGTCCTGTCCTTACGAAAAGGACAAGACTTTGAAAAATCCTGCGGTACCACCTTTGTTGGCCTTACGGCCCACTCTACGAAAATGCCAACACATTTTCTGCCTTTAACGCAGGCATACGTTCAGGATACTGGGCCAAAAGGCCGTTCGCCCTACCCTCGGCGGTCCATTTGCCGTATCGCTTTCTGCCGGGTTTCCAGCTGCCCCCTGCTCTCTGTGAGTACGCTTACGGTTTGATCTCCGCGTCATCGGTTTGCGGTTATGAACTTGGTTGCTATTATAATCGCCCTGCGCGAAATGTCAAGCACTTTTTTCAAAAAAACGTGCATGAAAATTCATGCACCGGCGCCGCAGCGCAAAAGCATCCGCGCAAGGCCCACGAACGCCAGTCCCAGCGCGAAAAATGCGGCCATCATGAGCGCGATGTTGCGCCAGAATTTTCCCTCGCCGAGGCGCTCGGGGTTCATGAAGTGGTACGGGTACGCGCTCGAGCGGCCGGGGATCGGCCCGCGCAGACGCGCGCGGATGAGGATGAACGCGAAATACGCCGCCGGGACGGCCAGCCACCGCACGGCGTCGGCCGGGGTGACGGCCTTGTCCGCGTACACGATCCATTGCAGCAGGCTGAGCGCCGGGACGGCGCCGTGCAGCAATAAATTTGCCGCCCGCCCGGCCGCGAGCTGCTCGCCCCGCCGCGCCGCGCCGGGCGTGAGGATCGTCCAGTACACGATGCCCGTCACGGCGATGCAGAGCGTCATGGCAAGGCGCGTGCCGGGCAGATCCAGCGCCCACGCGGCCGTGGAATCCGGGAAAAACGAGGTCAGCAGCAGCGCGAGCTGGTAAAGCCCCGTCGCGAGGTTGCTCAGGTTTGTATAGTAGAGAAACGTCGCCCGCCGCCCGTCCGGCGTGCTCGCGCGGATGTGGCAGGTGAGGCCGGCGGCGGCCGCGAGCGCGATGAGCGCGGAAAGGGCGCGCTCCATGTTACGCGTGCACCTTGCCCGGCACCTCGACCGGCTCGTTTGCCGGCAGGTCGAGCAGATCCGGATGCTCAAGCAGGTAGCGCAAAAGCGCGACGGTCTTGGAGTAGTAGTACCCGTCCGCGATGCGCTCGTCGAGCGTCATGCCGAGGTTCACGACCTCGCGCATCTCCACCGACCCGTCCGGCTGGTAGAACGGCACCTCGTGCTTTTTGCCGATGACGACGAACAGCGAGTTCGTGCCCCAGTCGTTTAAGTGGTGATAGGCCGCGTTGAGTCGGATGGAGCCGAGGTTCGAGATGAACAGCGAGGCGTAGTCCGGGTCGGTCTTGACGAGCCACTCCGGCACGCGGCCGTAGTAGTCGAGCCGGTGCAGGAGAAAGACGACAAAGCGCAGCAGAAAGCGCGGCAGCTTCGTAAGAAGCTCCATGCCGGCCGTCGAGTTGTCCGTCACGTCGTCGCGGCGGCAGGCCGTGATCTCCTCCGTGAGCATGGCGTGGAGCGTGTTGAACGTCGTCTCGGGGCCGAACTCGCGGTAGGCCAGCGCCTCGCCGCCGTTGTCGGCGAACTGCTTTTTCACGACGAACGCCGCCGAGAGCACGTTGCGCTGATACGTCCGCCCGCCCTGGATAAACCGGTTCATCTTCGGCCGCAGCGTCACGGTCTTGACGAGCGCGGCCAGAATCACGTGAAACAGCGTCAGCTTCACGCCGCCGAGCTCGGCGTTTTTGCGCTCCAAGTAATCATAGATCGGCTGCGTCTCGATCTGCTCGCTCAAAAACGCCTCGTTGTCCGCCCGGTGCGGCATGAGAAGCGGCGTGAAGGCGTGCATCGCGTCAATGTCGCGGATCCAGGTCCCGTCTTTCCGGTCTCCGCGGCGAATTTTCTTTTTCGACAAAGGGTACCATCTCCTTACTGCGTATGAGTATACGCAAAAAGTGACGGTTTGTCAAAATGTGTTGAGGGGGAGGGAAAGAAAATATGGGGGGCAGCCCGGCGCTGCCCTCCGCCGCGTTCCGTAGGGGCGGATATCATCCGCCCGCGAGGCCGATTGCGCACCGGCGCAAAAATAGACCTGTCACCCTGAGCGAAGCCGAAGGGTCTGCCCGATTACGGAGAAGTCGCGTTTACATCCAGCGCCGAAACAGAACGAAAGACTACCGTAATCGGCAAGATCCTTCGACTCCGCTTGCGCTCCGCTCAGGATGACACGTTTTTTCGTTACCCGACGCCTTAATCGGTCCTGCGGGCGGATGTTATCCGCCCCTACGACTGCGATACGGCGTTTGTACCGCGCCGATTACGGTACGCGCCTTCCGGCTGGCTCCCCTGAAAGGGGAGCTGTCGGCGGAGCCGACTGAGAGGTTCCAAAGCTGCCGTATAGCAGAGCGCTCTCAAAAATTCGATACCGCGCAAAAACCTCTCCGGCACGCCGTTCCGGCGTGCCACCTCCCCTTGCAGGGGAGGCTTTTTTACCGCGTGCCGTGCGCGGCCGCGCAGAAAAAACGACCCCCCGCAGCCGGACTTTGACTCCGGTTGCGGGGGGTCGCAATTTTCACCTCAGCGCCCCGCTCTCATTGAGCAGCAGGGTGCTGTACACAAACAGCGCGTCGGCGTCCTGCGGGATGTCGACGAGCTGGCCGATGAGCTCGGGGGAAATATAGCGCGTGTCGGCGACGATAACGGTCTCGTATCCCGCCGCGAGCAGCGGGGTGAGGGACGAGCCGAACGAGTCGCGGAAGACGACGAGGGTGCGGCCGTTGTCCTGCGCGGGGTTTTCGATGCGAAGCAGCGGCGCGGCGCCGGACAAAAAGACGTCGTAGGGGTCATTGCCCGCGAGCTTTTCCAGGTCGTAGACGCCGGTCTCCTTGTTCGTCTCGTAATTGAACACCGTGCAGCGGTCCAGGACGTCATTCGTCAGATACGTGATCGTGTCCGGGCGCAGCGGGAGGGCGGACTGGCCGTAATAGACGCCGTAAAACGGCGTGTCCGGCGTGACGGGCGTCCAGTTTTCAGAAAGCTCCGTGCCGAGCGCGCCGGCAATCAGCGCGGCGGCGGGCAGAATTTTATCCTGCCGCCAGTGCGTGTCCGTGCGGTAGTAGCAGTCCGCGCTCAGCGCGCCGGACAGGTCGACGTGCTCAGCCCACGGCGTTTTTTGCCACATAAGCTCTTGTAACTGTGCAAAATCGAGTGTCAGATGGCCGCTTTTTTCGGCGAGGTAGTATCCCTTGTCCGGCACGGCGGCGAAAATGACGCGGCCGGAGCCGCCGGAAAAGTAGCGCTCGTAGAGCGCGGTCAGCTTTTCGGCCGCGCGCGTGACCTGCTCCTCGCTCAGCGGGTAGATGATCTTCGCGGCCGAGCCGTCCGCAATATAAATGCCGTTGTTGTCGAGATTTCGCAGGCCGTAGAGCGAGAAAACGGCCTTGACGGTGCGGAAGCCGTCGCGCTGCGGGAACTGATCCTGCGTGTAGCGCTCAAAGCTCGTCATAAAGCTGCCGGAGGCGAGCGAGGCGCCGGACAGCTCCGGCATCTGCTGCAATTTCCGGCGCTCGGCCGCCGAGCGCGCCGCGGCGGGCTTCACCCAGCACCAGACGGCCAGCGCCAGCCACACGGCCGCGACGGCGAGCATGAGGAGATTTTTCGTTTTTGCCTTCATATCGCGGCCCCCTTAAAAGCGGAAGTAGAGAAACGGGTTAAAAGACCCGTCGACGAGGTACGCCGTGCAGACGGCGAGCAGCGCGAGCAGCAGCACCGGGCGCAGAACGCCCACGATCTTCCCGCCCGCGCGCGTCGATTCCAGCCGCGCGAGCCATTTCGCGGGCCACGGCGTACAGCCGAGCGCGGCGATGAGCAGCGTCACGGCGTAGCTGCGGAAATAGTAGAGCGTCTCCGCGGAGCCGAGCGGCAGGCCGCCCGCGCCGAACATCCCGGCCAGGTCGCTGCCCGCCTGCGCCATGGACGCGGCGTTGAACAGCACGAACCCGAGCGTCACGAGCAGCAGCGTGTAAAGCCGCCCGACCGCGCCCGGCGCGCGATCTAACCACTTGCCGAGGAATAATTTCTCCGCAATGAGCGCGACGCCGTACAGCGCGCCCCACAGCACGAAATTCCACGCCGCGCCGTGCCAGAGGCCGGTGAGCAGCCAGACGACGGCGAGATTGCGCAGCCATTTCGCCTTGCCCGCGCGGTTGCCGCCGAGCGGGATGTAGACATAGTCCCGGAACCACGAGCCGAGCGAGATGTGCCATCGCCGCCAGAACTCCGTGATGGACTTCGAGCAGTACGGATGCCGGAAATTCTCCGGGAACGAGAAGCCGAGCATCCGCCCGAGGCCGATGGCCATGTCTGAATAGCCGGAAAAATCAAAGTAAATTTGCAGCGTGAACGAAACGGCGTACAGCCACGCGAACAGCACGCTGGGCGAACTAGCCGCGCGGTAGGCCGCGCACAGGTCGCCGAGCGCGTTGGCAAGCAGAATTTTCTTGCCGAGGCCGAGCAGGAAGCGCTGCAGGCCGTCCGCGAAGCCGCCCACGCTGTGCGTGCGGGAATTTAGCTGCTCGGCGACGTCGGAGTAGCGCACGATCGGCCCCGCGATGAGCTGCGGGAACATGGCCACATACGCGCCGAACGAAATGATGTTTTTCTGCGCCGGGACGCTCCCGCGGCAGACGTCGACCGTGTACGAGAGGATCTGGAACGTGTAAAAGCTGATGCCGACGGGCAGGGCGACGGTCAGCGCGGGCACCGCGATGCCCGTCACGGCCGAGAAGCTCTCAAGGAAGAATCCCGCGTACTTGAAATACGCCAGAAACCCGAGCGAAATAGCGCTCGACACGGCCGCGAGCGCGCGCTTCGCGCCGCGCCTCTCCGCCCGCCCGATGGCCAGGCCGAACGCCCAGCCGAGCAGGATGGACGCGAGCATCAAAATCACATATTTCGGCTCGCCCCACGCGTAGAACACGAGGCTGAACACGAGCAGCACGGCGTTTTTCGCCCGCCGCGGCGCGGCGAAGTACAAGATCAGAAACGCCGGCAGGAACCAGTACAGAAACGGCAGGCTGGAAAAGACCATAGCATCCTCCGAAAACTTGCGCCCGCCGGGGTTCGGCGGGCGCAGGAAATTTTTTTAGGGGCGGTTACTTCGTGACGGTCTCGCCGCCGTAGAGGTCGACGAACGCCTTGGCGAAGCTGAGGGAGTCGATGTCGTCGTCGTATTCGTTGACCATGATGAGCATGACGATGTCGCCGGAGTAGGCGGCCGTCATGTCGTCGGCGCTGACGCAGACCCACTTGGCCGGGTTGACGCCCGCGAGCATGTCTTTCGCGACTTGCTTGGCGTCCTTGCCGTCCGCGACGCGCGCGACGACGAGGGAGAACGCCTGCGAGCTGATCATCGGCTCGCTCGCGACGGCGGCCGTGAGCAGCGAAGCGTCCGTCAGGCCGGTGTAGAACGTCAGGCGGTAGCTGTCCTCAATGTCGACGCCGACGGTGCCGAGCGAGGAATAGCCCGGGTCGACCTTGCCGTAGATGGCGTCGATGACCTTGGAGAGCTCCTCGTCCGGCTCGACGTAGCGCGGCTCGCCGGAGCTGCCGCCGTCAACGCCGCCGAAGCTGTCGTCCAGGCCGTCGTCCGGCATCGTGGCCGGCTGGTCGATGGCGGGCGTATTGCCGTCCGGGCGGGAGATGGTGATGTCGCCGGCGGGCGTGCTCGGCCCGGCGGTGTCCGCGCCGGCCGACGGGGTGTTCGGCTCGGG
>CAVFYN010000203.1:0-4481 GCA_963626425.1 Bacteroidaceae bacterium | reverse complement strand
GCTCGGTCTTGTCGGACGTGTCGGCGTCGGGGGTCTTGTCCTCGGTGTCCTGGTCGTCCTTGCCGGCGGTGTCCGTGCCCTCGTCGGGCGTGTCGGTCTCCGGCGTGTCGGTGACGGTCTGGTCGTTAGAATTGTCGGCGTCATCCTTTTTACCGCCGCAGGCGGTCAGCGCGCTGAGCGCCAGCAGGATGGCCAGCGTAAGTGCGAGATACTTTTTCATGGCTTTGTCCTCCAAATTGCGTCGTTCCCGGCCCTCGGCCGGTGATGACATTCAGACGCAGCCCGGCCGGAATTTGTTCCGGCTTTTTTGAAAAAATTATTTTTCGGCGTCGCGGAAGTCCGTGTCGATGGCGCTGTCCATGCGCGCGCGGGCGCTCTTGGCCTGCTCGGCGGCGTTCTTCGCGGCCTTGACGCTGCGCGAGACGTAGGCCAGCGTCAGAAGATCGAGCAGGCTGCCGACGATGAGCGCGACGCCCGCGAAGATCATGAGCGTCATGGCCGTCGCAAACGGGTTGGCCAGCACGACGACGCCGAGCGCCGCCGTCACGACGGCCGCCAGGCCGATGGCCCACCAGCCGGACGCCTGGATGCGCGCAAGGCTGATGGCGTGCTGCATTTTCAGTACGCCGTCAATGATGAGCAGCAGGCCGAACACGCTCGTCAGCACGCCCGCGAGCACCTCCGGCCGCACGAGCACGAAAATGCCCGCCGCGAGCAGCGCCGCGCCCTGCGCCAGGCCGAACGACCCGAACGCCACGAGCCGGTCGGCCCGGAAATAGACGATGACGCGGATGAAGCCCCACAGGCACAAGATCGCGCCGACGACATAGCAGATGATCGTCCCGGACGACTCCGGGTACACAAGGAACAAAATGCCCACGAGCAGCAGCACGAGCGACTCATAAAGCGTGCCGCGCTTGAGCCCGCGCATGGCCTGACGCAGTTCTTCCATGATAACAGCTCCTTCTCCGGCGGCTTTCCCGCCGGACTTTTTTCTTTATTATACCGCGCGCGGCCGCGCCGGACAACATACAAACCCGCAAATTTGCTCAAAAAAGCCCGCCTTGCAAGCGGCCGCGCGGCGTGGTATCATGCAGATAGTCTGAATATAAGGAGCGGTTTTCATGCTTTCCAACCGGAAGATCGTCATATTGGGCGCGGGCCACGTCGGCTCGCACTGCGCATATTCCCTCGCCATTGCCGCAGTGTGCGACGAGATCGTCCTCGTCGACACGGATACGGTCAAGGCCAGAAGTCAGGCCATGGACCTCGCGGACGCGGGGCTTTTCTATCCCGCGGGCGTCAGGATCCGCGCGGGAAGCTACGCCGACTGCCATGACGCGGACATCGTCGTCGTCGCCGCCGGCGTGCCGAGACTGCCGGGCCAGACGCGGCTGGACGTCATGAACGGCACGGTCGAGGCCATGAAGGGCCTCTGCCGTGACTTAAAAGCCGCTGCGCCGCAGGGCGTCGTCATCACGATCTCGAACCCGTGCGACGTCATCGCCGACTACATCCGCCGCCACGCGGGGCTCGACGCGCGCCGCTGCTTCGGCACGGGCACGGGGCTCGACACCGCGCGGGCGCGCCGGACGTTTTCAGAGCAGCTCGGCGTCGACGTGCGCTCGGTCTCGCTCTACGCCCTCGGCGAGCACGGCGACTCGTCCATGCTCCCGTTCTCCTGCGCGTCCGTCGGCGGCCAGCCGTATGTGCCCGGCAGCGTGGACGAAGCGTTTACACTCCGGCGCACGCACGAGATCGGCATGGACATCATCGAGGGCAAGGGCTCGACGGAGTTCGGCATCGGCAGCGTCCTGGCCCAGATGGCCCGCGCCGTTTTGTGCGACGAAAAGCGCATCCTGCCGGCGTCGGCGTATTTGGACGGCGAGTACGGCCACGCGGGCTTCCACATCGGCGTCCCGTGCGTCATCGGCCGCGCCGGCGTGGAAAAAATCGTCGCCCTGCCGCTGACGGAGAGCGAGCAGCGGGCGTTCGACGCGTCGTGCGCGGTTATTGAGCAGCATGTGAAGATGGCCGAGGAGATCTGATCGAATAGCAAACCGGCGGGACGATGACGTCCCGCCGGTTTTTTGCGCGCCGGTATGCACAAAAAACAGACGTCCGCGCCCAAGCCTCCCCTGCAAGGGGAGGTGGCACGGCGTTAGCCGTGACGGAGAGGTTTTTGCGGTGTCGAATTTCCGGGGGCGCTTTGCAAAACGAGAGTTTTTGAACCTCTCAGTCGGCTCCGCCGACAGCTCCCCTTTCAGGGGAGCCATCCGGAAGCCGCGTGCCGCAATCGGCGCGGTACAGACGCCGTATCGCAGTCGTAGGGGCGGATAACATCCGCCCGCAGGGCCGATTGCGAACCAGCGCCAAAATAGACCTGTCACCCTGAGCGCAGCCGAAGGGTCTGCCCGAATACGGTAGGCTTTCGTCTATTTCCAGCGCTGGATGTAAACGCACCCATACCACAATCGGGCAGATCCTTCGACTCGCTTACGCTCGCGAAGACATGACAGGGTGTTCGTTCCCTCGTTCCGCAACCGGCGCACCCCGGCGGGCGGATGGTATCCGCCCCTACGTGGGCGCGGCTTTGTCCGCCGCGCGCCAAAAAACACCCCCGCACAGTCCGTGCGGGGGTGTCCTGCCAAAGATCCCAAACCTCAGTACGTCACAACGGCGCCGAAGAGCACACCGAGCTGGCTGACGGCCTGCTCGAAGCGGTCGAGGGTCTCCTGGTCCCAGTCGCGGATGGAGACGAACTTCTTCGGGCGGTCGACGTACGACTCGCCGGGGTAGGCGGCGAGCGTCAGCTCGGCGTCCATGTCCAGGAAGGCGGACAGGTCGCATTTGAGCTCCGCGCCGTCGCTGCCGCTCGTCAGGGTGAGCGGGAGGAAGGTTTCCGTCGAGATCACGTCGCCGTCGGAGTCGACGGAGAAGGTCAGATCGCCCGTTTTGCGGTCCCAGACCGTCGAGATGACGCCGGAGGTCGTGCTGCCGTAGGCGTTGTCCGTGACGGAGAGGGAAATTTCGCTGGCGTAGCGGTCGGATTCCGGCGCGGCGCGGTAGCCGAGGCGGACGGTGCTGTCCATGTCCTGAAAATCGTCGCGGATGGACGCCTCGAGATCCATGCGCGCGAGCGCGCCGTCTGCGTACTCATACGAAATCAAATAGTCGATGTTCATCGTCTCGCCGTCGACGCACGGGGCGCCGGAGAGCACGATGGCGTCGACGTAGCCGTCCCGCGTGTAGATCGTCAGGTCGATCGCGCCGGATACGTAGGCCGTGCGGAGCTCATCGGCCGCGTCCTGAAGGGTTTCGCCCCAGCTCGCGCGCATGTCGGCGGCCGTTTCGGCGTCGCCGGTCATTTCGCACACGGAGGCGAGCAGCTCGCGCAGCGCCGCGTCGTCCGCGGCTGTCTCGAGCAGGCCCGCCGCGATGTCCATCGTGTCGGCCATGTCGAGCGAGACGGTCAGGTACGTCCGGCCGGTCTCGTCCGTGCCGCTCGTGACGCCGGGCTCGGCGGAGAAGAGGACGGAGGCGTACTGCTTCCAGTCAAGGCCGGAAAAATCGAGCGCGCCGAGCGATTCGCCGAGGCTGCCCGCCTGCGCGAGCTGGTCGCGCAGCTCGTCGATGTCGTCCTGCGAGAGATAGCCGTCGCGCACGAAGATGGAATCGGACAGGTCGTCTAGCAGCGTATCCCACGTCACGCCGTACCAGTCCTCGCCGACGAGGCCCGAGCGGAACGCGCCGGTCTCGCGGCTTAAGTACGCGGTGAGGTCGTACATCTCGCCGTTCGTGGCCACGGAGCCGGACAGCGAGGCCTCGCCCGCGGCGAGGTCGGTGCAGAGATCGGCCTGAAGGCGCGCGGAGTTTTCGCCGTCGGACAGGTCGAACGCCACGCTCGTCTGCCCGGCCATAAGCGCCTGGCCGAGCGCGGAAAACGCCTGCATGGGCGACTGCGCGCGCATGGCGTTTATGGCCTCGCCCGTTTTGGCCATGGCCGCGGCGACGTCCGCGACGGCCGGGATGTTCAGCGCCTGGCCCGTCGGGCTGCGCCCGGCAAAGTCGGCCAGCTCGCCGAGCGCGGTCTCAAGCCCCGCCAGCGGCGAGCTGAGTTCGGCCAAGCGGCGGGAGAGCGACGCCTCGTCGTCGACCTCGTCAAGGCCGGTTTTCAGCGTCTCGCGCGCGGCGTCCTCCTCGCCCGCGGCGACGTAGGCGTCGGCGAGCTTTAAGTACCCGTCCGCGCGCGCCGGCTCGAGCGCGACGGCGGTTTTGTAGTCCTCAATGGCATCGTCTAGATCGTCCTGCGCCGCATACGCGTCGCCGCGGCCGAGATAGGGGTCGGCGCGGCCGGTGTCGAGCTTGACGGCGCGGGAATACTGCTCGAGCGCGCCGGCGTAATTTTCCGCGGCGTAGAGCGCTTCGGCCTTTTCCATGTACTTATCATAGCGCGCGTCGCGGCTTAAAAAATTCGGCCA
>CAVFYN010000202.1:0-3286 GCA_963626425.1 Bacteroidaceae bacterium | reverse complement strand
GCCGTCTTCATTGGCATCCGCTGCAAGGAGTTGGTTCCCTGTAAGCCGTTCGCTACCGACAACATATTTCAGAATTGCAACTGCATCAAGGGTCGTGACATTGCCATCCTCATTGACATCACCCAATATATACGCCTGATAATACGTAAACTCCGCGACCTTTTTCAAACCTCCCGCGTCCGCGACATACACGCTGTACTTTCCCGCCTTCAGTTCGGACGGATAAATGTCGAACGTCACGGTGCCGGAGGCGGTTTTCTGGTCGATGTAGCGGATGTTCTGCTCCGTCGGGGTGGCGCTGTCGCCCTCGAGGGCGAGGACGAGCTGGTAGCCGTTCAGCTCCGGCGTTTCGAGCGTGAAGCGGACTGCTTCGGGGTAGAACGTTTCCTTGCTGTCGCCAATGTCCGCGTCCGTCTGCGCGGTGATCGCCTGATTATCCGCGTTCTTTACAGTCAGCGTATAGCCCGACTCCGCCGAGACGCCGTACACGCCCGGCTGCGTCGGGGCGGCGGCGTAGGCTGTGGCGGCGAGGGCCGCGAGCGTGAACATCAGGATGAGAATCCCACGGATCTTTTTCATAATTGCGCTCCTCCTTACGAAATGGCGTCCACGAAGTTCAGCAGGATGACCGCGATCTGCGCGCGGGTTGCCGGCTTTTTCGGGCTGAGCGTCGTGCTCGTTGTGCCGGAGACGACGCCGTTGTAGATGGCCCAGTCGAACGCCGCGCGCGCGTAGGACGCGACGGCGCCGCTGTCGGTGAACTGGGTGCGGTAGACGGATGAGAGCAGCGTCTCCATGCCGCTCACGCCGCCGCTGTAGCGGAAGAGGATGGCCACGGCCTGCTCGCGCGTGACGGCGCCGGACGGGTCGAAGCGGCCGTCCGCGCGGCCGGTGACATAGCCGTTTTCGGCCGCCCAGGAGATGGCGGCGGCGAAGCGGCTCGCCGCCGGGACGTCCGGGAAGCGCGCCGCGGCCGTCACGGCCGGCTCGCCCGCGAGGCGGTAGAGCATGAGCGTGAACTGCGCGCGCGTAACGGTCGCGCCCGGGTGGAACGTGCCGTCCGCGTAGCCCGTGATGAGGCCGAGCGACGCGGCGCGCGCGACGGCGTCATGCGCCCAGTAGCCGGACGGGACGTCCGAGAACAGCTCCTGCGCCGCGCCGCCCGAGCCGCCGGGTGCCGCGCCCGCGGTCCCCGCGGCGAGCGACCAGGCGATCTCCGCGCCCGACTCGTCCGAAAGCGACACGTCCGCAAGCGAAAATCCGGGGTCGCCGGCCTTTACGACCGTGAACCGGAACGAGGCGAGCACGCCGTCGCGTTTACTCGGCGTCGTCCCCGCGGCGGCGACGATCGCGCCGGCGGAGGCGGCCTCGTTGCCCGCGCTGAGCATCCCGGAAAGGGCCGCGCCCGTCCCGGCCGACGTGCAGCGGACGACGGCGGCATTGTACCGGAGCGTCAGCTGCGCGGCGCACAGGCCCGGGTTGCCCGAGATGGACACCGTCACCTCAAACGACTGCCCCGCCGCCGGCAGCGACGCGGGCTGCGTCAGCGTCAGCACCGCGCCGTCCGCCGCCCGGACAGGCACGAAAAGCGCCGCCGCAATGCACAGGCACAGCACCGCGGACAGCCACCTTTTGATCCTCATGTTCATTCCTCCCGTATGTGTGGTTTTTACGTTTCAAAGAGGTTCATTCTTATATATAAGTATAGCAGTTCGGCCGTTCGGAAGCAAATGGAAGCCTTCCAAATTTTCCGCTCGTTTTTTGGCGGATTTATCTCATACTTTGGTAGGTGAACCGCAAAAATCGCCGACCGGGCGACAAATGTCGTCCGGTCGGCGATTGATTTTGTCAAACAGCGGCGCTCTCCTGCGCCTGTACGTCGATCTCGCGCCAGCGGAAGCACGCGACGCGGTGGCCGGGCTCGGCCTCCTCGAGCGGCGGGACGGCGGACGTGCACTGCTCCGTCGCATACGGGCAGCGCGCGGCGAAGCGGCAGCATTCCGGCGGATCGACGGGCGAGGTGATCTCGCCGCGCAGCAGGATGCGCTGCGGCTTTTCGCCCAGCGTCGGGATCGGGATGGCCGATAGAAGACCGGCCGTGTACGGGTGGAGCGGGCGCTCGAACAGCCGCTCGGACTCGCAGTACTCGACCGTCGTGCCGAGGTACATGACCATGATGTCATTGGAAATGTGCTTGACGACGGACAGATCGTGCGTGATGAACACGTAGGACAGCCCGTGCGCCTCCTGAATATCCTGCAGAAGATTTAATATCTGCGCCTGGATGGACACATCGAGCGCCGAGACGGGCTCGTCGCAGACGATGAACTTCGGATCGAGCGCGAGCGCGCGGGCGATGCCGACTCTCTGGCGGCGGCCGCCGTCGAGCTCGTGCGGATAGTTGAAGGCAAGCCGGCGCGCGAGACCGGCCGTGTCCATCAGCTCGAACACGCGGCTGCGGAGCTCTTTCTTGCTGCGGCAGACCTTATAGATGCGCAGCGGCTCGGCGATGAGGTCATACACGCAAAGGCGCGGATTGAGCGACGAGTACGGGTCCTGGAAAATGAGCTGCATATTGCGGCGCAGCTGCTTTTTCTCCTCGCCTTTTGCTTCGGTGACGGATTTTCCGTCGAAGAGGACGGTGCCCTCCGTCGCGCCCTGCAGGCCGATGATCGTCCGGCCGAGCGTCGACTTGCCGCAGCCGGACTCGCCGACGACGCCGAGCGTCTGCCCCGCGCCGAGCGTGAACGACACGTCCTCGACCGCGTGGAGCGTGCCGGACGTCGTCTTGAAGTACTTTTTCAGATTGCGGACCTCGAGAAGCTCTCCCATCACGCGTCCTCCTTTCCGTCCCGGCAGAACAGGCAGCGTACCTGATGGCCGGGCGAGACCTCAATGAGGCCCGGCTGCTCCTTCGCGCAGCGATCCTGCGCCGCCGGGCAGCGCGGGTGGAATTTGCAGCCGGACGGCAGGGCCATCGGGTCGGGCATGAGGCCGGGGATTGGCTCGAGCCGGCGCACCTTGCGGTGCAGGCTCGGCAGCGAGCGGAACAGGCCCTGCGTGTACGGATGGCGCGGGTCGTTGAAAATGTGCTCGAGCGTGCCGTACTCGACGATCTCGCCCGCGTACATGATGGCCACGGACGAGCACGTCTCCGAGACGATGCCGAGGTCGTGCGTGATGAGGATCATGCTCGTGCCGAAATCGTGCTTGAGGTTCCGGATCATGTCGAGCACCTGCGCCTGGATCGTGACGTCGAGCGCCGTCGTCGGCTCGTCGGCGATGA
>CAVFYN010000201.1:18290-20769 GCA_963626425.1 Bacteroidaceae bacterium | reverse complement strand
CCCTTGCACAGGGGAGCCTTGGCGCAGGCCGCAATCGGCGCATTGTTCTGTTTTGCCACCGGCACGTAATCGGCGCAAATAAAAAACTCACCCCGCGGAGCGCTGCTCCGCGGGGTGATCTATGTACCATCTTACGGCGTCCGCACGTCGAGGTCGTAGATCGTGACGTCGGCGGTGTAGGGGTTATAGCGCTCGTTGATGAGCGAGACGGTGTCGTAGGCGGACTCGATGTAGTACGAGCCGCCGTTCCAGTTCATGGCGCTGCCGGGCAGGGTGTCGGTCGCGATGTTCGACCGGTCGCAGCGCATGAGCGCGCCGGCGCACCAGAGGAGGTTGCCGGTCGTGAGGTCCGTCGTGACGTTCTGCAAAATGACGGGCAGCAGGCGCGGGGCCTTGATGGCGTTTTTGAGCGTCAGCCACTGGTCCATGCACGCGGACAAAAACGCGCGCTGGACGTTCACGCGCTCGAGGTCGGCCATGGCGTAGCCGGAGCGGAAGCGGACGACGCCCATGGCCTGCTCGCCGTCAAGCTCCTGCAGGCCGGCGTTCAAGTCGATGTTCAGGTTCTGCGCCGGGTCGGAATAGTGCATGTCGACCGGGACGTTGAACGCCACGCCGCCCATGAGGTCGACGAGGTCGACGAAGCCGTCGAGGTCGACGAGGACGTAGCCGTCCGGGCGGAAGCCGATGAGCTTTTCAACGGCCGTCATAAGCGCCTCCATGCCGTCCGTGCCGCAGCCGTAGACGCCGTAGGTGCCGTTGATCTTCGGCACGGAGTACGAGTCGTTCACGAGCGTGTCGCGCGGGATGGACAGAAGGCTGACCGTGCGGTCGGACGAGTTGATCGTGCAGAGCATGATCGTGTCCGTGCGCGTGCCGCCGGCGTCCGTGCCGGCGAGGAGGATGGTCGACGTGCCGGATTTGCGCGCGCCGAGGCCCGTCGCGGCCTTCGGCTGGCCGAGGTTCGTCAGCATGAGCACGGCGGCGGCCGCGATGAGGATGACGAGGAGCGCGAGCAGGAATTTCAAAAAGCGGTGCTTTTTCTTCTTTTTCGGCTGCGGCTCCGGCGCGGGCTCCTCGCGGCGCTTTTTCGGCTGCTGCGGAGGGGGAGGCGGGGCGGCGCGGCGCGGTTCCGGGGCCGGCTGCGGCGCGGTGCGGCGGGGCTGCTGATAGCTCTGCGCGGGCTGCTGATACACCTGTTGCTGCCGGTAGGGCTGCTGCGGCTGGGCCGGGCGCTGGGGCTGCGGCTGCTGGGCGGCGTAGCGCGCGTGCGCGGCGCGCATCTCGGGCGTCTGCGGGCGGGTGTTCGACGCGGCCTGCGACGGGCGGCCCTGCGGCGCTACATTATTATAATTCTCGTAACCGGCCGGCTGCGCGGGGCGCGGCGGGGTCTGCGCGGGCGCCTGCTGCGCCTGCTGCGGCGCGGAAGGCTGCGGATCGGAAAGCTCATCCGGGTCCTCGTAGCCGATGTCGCGCAGCAGCGCGTCGAGCCGGTCATAGTCAAACGGTTCGTTCGGGTCCATGAAAATGCCCCCTTTCTTGGGATTGTCCCTATTGTAGACGCTGCGCGGCAGGAAGTAAATAACGAAAATCTACAAATTCAGCCCAAAGCCGTGAATTAGGCTTGCATTCTTTTGGTGATGTGGTAAAATAACTAGGCTGATTTTAGACGCAAGAAATAAAATGTAAGGAGTTGTTACACTTGGAAAACCTTTTTTGGATTGGTTTCCTCGGTGCGGCGATCGCGCTCGTGTTCGCCCTCATCCAGAGAAACAAAGTCATGAAGGCTTCCGAGGGCGATGCGAAAATGGTTAAGATCGCGGAAGCGATCCGCCAGGGCGCCAACGCCTACCTCAAGCGCCAGTACACCACTGTCGCCAAGGTTTTTGCCATCGTCTTCGTGATCCTGCTGATCATCGCGTTCGCCTCCAAGGGCGAGATGCTCTCGCGGATCACCCCGTTCGCGTTCCTGACGGGCGGCATCTGGTCGATGCTCGCCGGCCTCATCGGCATGAAGATCGCGACGAACGCCAACGCCCGCACGGCCAACGCCGCGCATGAGAGCCTCAACCGCGGCCTGAACGTCGCGTTCTCCTCCGGCTCCGTCATGGGCTTCACCGTCGTCGGTCTCGGCCTGCTCGATGTCACGCTGTGGTTCTTCGGCCTGAAGTACATCGGCGGCATGGGCTCCGAGGAGCTGGCCAACGTCATGGTCATGAACGGCATGGGCGCGTCCTTCATGGCGCTGTTCGCCCGCGTGGGCGGCGGCATCTACACGAAGGCTGCCGACGTCGGCGCCGACCTCGTCGGCAAGGTCGAGGCCGGTATCCCGGAAGATGACCCGCGCAACCCGGCCACCATCGCCGATAACGTCGGCGACAACGTCGGCGACGTCGCCGGCATGGGCGCCGACCTCTACGAGTCCTACGTCGGCTCCATCCTCGCCACCTTCGCGCTCGGCACCGCCGCCGGCTACGGC
>CAVFYN010000201.1:0-18280 GCA_963626425.1 Bacteroidaceae bacterium | reverse complement strand
TACGGCTGGAACGGCATGCTGCTCCCGGTCGCCATTGCGGTCGCCGGCGTCATCTGCTCGCTCATCGGCTCGTTCCTCGTCAAGACGAAGGAGAACGCCACGCAGATGAGCCTGCTGCGCTCGCTGCGCACCGGCACGTACACGGCCGCCATCCTGTCGGCCGTCGCCGCCATCCCGCTGTGCTACTTCATTCTGAAGGGCTCGACCTCCCAGTGGTGGGGCGTCTACGTCGCCATCCTCTGCGGTCTGGTCGGCGGCTGCCTCATCGGCTACTTCACCGAGTATTACACCTCTGACAACTACAAGCCGACCCAGAAGCTCGCCGCGGCGAGCGAGACGGGCTCCGCCACCGTTATCATCGGCGGCATCTCGCTCGGCATGAAGTCGACGCTGGCCTCCATCCTCGTCGTCTCCGTTGCCGTCCTCGTCAGCTACTTCGCCGCCGGCGGCTCCATGACGATCGTCGACGCCAACGGCCTGTTCACGCCGGAGTTCAACCACGGCCTGTACGGCATCGGCATCGCCGCTGTCGGCATGCTCTCCACGCTGGGCATCACGCTCGCCACCGACGCTTACGGCCCCGTCGCCGACAACGCCGGCGGCATCGCTGAGATGGCCGGCCTGCCGGAGGAAGTCCGCGACCGCACCGACGCGCTCGACTCCCTCGGCAACACGACTGCCGCCACCGGCAAGGGCTTCGCCATCGGCTCGGCCTCTCTGACCGCCCTGGCCCTGCTCGTCTCCTACGTCAACATCGTCCAGTCCCGCACGGACGAGGTCCTCAACTTCACGCTGACCAGCCCGACCGTTCTTGTCGGTATGTTCATCGGCGCCATGCTGACGTTCGTCTTCTCCGCCTTCACCATGAGCGCGGTGCAGACGGCTGCGCAGTCCATCGTTATGGAAGTCCGCCGTCAGTTCCGCGAGATCAAGGGCATCATGACCGGCGAGACCGACCCGGACTACTCCACCTGCGTCGACCTCTGCACGAAGGGCGCGCTGCATGAGATGGTCGTCCCGGCTCTGCTTGCCATCATCGTCCCGATCATCACCGGCCTCGTCCTCGGCTGCGAGGGTGTCGTCGGCCTGCTCGGCGGCGTCTCCGTTACGGGCTTCGCCATGGCCGTGTTCATGTCGAACGCCGGCGGCGCGTGGGACAACGCCAAGAAGTATATCGAACGCGGAAACCACGGCGGCAAGGGCTCCGACTGCCACAAGGCTGCCGTTGTCGGCGACACCGTCGGCGATCCGTTCAAGGATACGTCCGGCCCGTCGCTCAATATCCTCATCAAGCTGTGCTCCACGGTCTCCATCGTGTTCTCCGGCCTGATCATCGCGTTCAACCTGCTCAAGCTCCTGTAAGAGCAAAACCGCATTTCAAAACCTGCGCACCGGACGCCCGGTGCGCAGGTTTTTCTTTGTTATAAAAGCCTCGCAGAGTTTCGCCGCCGCAGCGGCGAAAGAAATTCAAAACCATTTTCTCCGGCGACATGTGCGTCGGAGAAAATACAGCTCGCCCTGCAAGTGTGGAATTTGTGCACCTGTGGTGCACAAATTATGCGCGCGGCAGGGTGCAGCCCCCCCTCAAACGCGAACCCAGCGAAGCGGATCGCGTTTGAGATCGTGTCAAAGCTTGCTTTGACACGATCCTGGCGCGCGGTTTTCTTGTTGCAAACGCGGGTGTGACTTGCTATGATAGAACCAAATTTGGACATGATCCGGGAGGAATCGGCATGATCACTGTCACCAATGAGGGTGTATTTTACAAAGGCGGCGCATTCTTGCCCGCGCGGGAGGCCGCCTCGCTCGGCCTGACGCCGGAGGCGGGCAAGACGGGCACGATGGCCTACGGCATTTTGAGCGCGCACAATTCTTCGGGCAATATGGACCGCCTGAAGATCCGCTTCGACGCCATGGCCTCGCACGACATCACCTACGTCGGCATCATCCAGACGGCGCGCGCGTCGGGGCTCGAGCGCTTCCCGCTGCCGTATGTGCTGACGAACTGCCACAATTCGCTCTGCGCCGTCGGCGGGACGATCAACGAGGACGACCACGTGTTCGGCCTGTCCGCCGCGAAGAAATACGGCGGCGAGTTCGTCCCGGCGCACCAGTCCGTCATCCACAGCTACATGCGCGAAATGTACGCCGGCGGCGGCAAGATGATCATCGGCTCGGATTCGCACACGCGCTACGGCGCCTACGGCACGCTCGCCGTCGGCGAGGGCGGCCCAGAGCTGGCGCGCCAGCTGCTCGGCAAGACGTATGACATCGCCTACCCGCGCGTCGTGGCCATCTACCTCGAGGGCGCGCCGCGCCCCGGCGTCGGCCCGCAGGACGTCGCCCTCGCGCTCATCGGCGCGACATTCAAACAGGGCTACGTCAAAAACTCCGTCATGGAGTTCTTCGGCCCGGGCGTCGGGAGCCTCGCCATGGACTACCGCTCCGGCATCGACGTCATGACGACGGAGACGAGCTGCCTGTCGTCCGTCTGGGCGACGGACGAGACCGTCCGCCGCTCGCTCGCCGCGCACGGCCGCGTGGGCGACTACAAGGAGCTCTCTCCGGCCGACGGCGCGTATTATGACGCGCTCATCCGCGTCGATCTGTCCAAGATCGAGCCCATGATTGCCCTCCCGTTCCACCCGTCGAACGCCTACACGATCCGCGAGTTCAACGAGAACCTCGAGGACATCCTCCACGCCGTCGACGAGACGACCATGGCGCAGCTCGAGCTGAAAACGAAGCCCGAGAGCCTCGTTTCCAAGATCCATAATGGCAAATTCTACGCCGACCAGGGCGTCATCGCCGGCTGCTCCGGCGGCACGTACCAGAACATGATGCAGACGGCCGCCATCCTGAACGGCCAGCCGCTCGGCACGGGCGAATTCTGGCTGTCCGTCTACCCGACGAGCCAGCCTGTCACGCTCGCGCTCGCGAAAAACGGCGCGCTGACGAAGATGATGGCCTCCGGCGCGTCGCTGCGGTCGAGCTTCTGCGGGCCGTGCTTCGGCGCGGGCGACGTCCCGGCCAACGGCGGGTTCTCCATCCGCCACTCCACGCGCAATTTCCCCAACCGCGAGGGCAGCAAGCCGAACGACGGCCAGGTCGCCTACGTCGCGCTCATGGACGCGCGCTCCATCGCCGCGTCGGCCTTGAACGGCGGCGCGATCACCTCGGCCATGGACCTGCCGGAGCCGCCGGTCGACCCGAGCTATGTCGAGTACGAATTCGACCGCACGCCCTATGACGCGCGCGTCTACTTCGGCGTCGGCAAGCCCGATCCGACGCAGGAGCTCGTCTTTGGCCCGAACATCGCCGACTGGCCCGCGCAGATCGCCCTGCCGGACAACCTGCTGCTCGACGTGGCCAGCGCGATCTACGACCCCGTCACGACGACGGACGAGCTCATCCCGTCCGGCGAGACGTCGTCGTACCGCTCCAACCCGCTGAAATTGGCCGAATTCACGCTCTCGCGCAAGGATCCGGCCTACGTCGGCCGCGCGAAGGCGGCCCGCGCGCTCGAGCTCAAGCGCCGCGAGAACCCGGACGATCCGGACGTCGCGGCGGCCATGGAGGGCTTCGATGCGCGCACGACGGGCCTCGGCTCGCTCGTCATGTCCATCCGCCCGGGCGACGGCTCGGCGCGCGAGCAGGCGGCCTCATGCCAGCGCGTGCTCGGCGGCTGCGCCAACCTGTGCGAGGATTACGCGACGAAGCGCTACCGCTCCAACGTCATCAACTGGGGCATGCTGCCGTTCACCGTGACGGACATCGAGCGGTTCCACATCGCCCCGGGCGACCGGCTGTATATCCCCGGCGTGCGCGAAGCGCTCGCGCGCGGCGACGAAAAGCTCTCCGGCGTCCTGCTCCAGTCCGGCACGCGCGTGCCGATGGAGCTCAAGCTCGAAAACCTGAGCCAGGAAGAGCGCGAGATCATCCTCGCCGGCTGCCTCATCAACTACTACGCATAAATTTTTCGCGCCGCCGGGAATAAGACCCGGCGGCGCGCTGGTATCATGGATCGGGAGGTGAGACGCGCATGAAGCGGCGGCTTCTGGCCATATTTCTCGCCGCGCTCGCGCTTTTTTCCGCGGGCTGCGGCGCGGCGCTGCCCGACGTGCGCGTCGCGCCCGCGGCGGAGCGGTCGCAGGACGAGCTCGAGCGGCTCATTTTAGACGGCCTGCGCGACCGCGACGAGACGATCCCCGACCTCGGCCGCAGCGCCGACGCCATCGAGACGGCCGCGCACAGCGTGTGGCTTTCGCACCCGGAGCTGTTCTGGTTCACGGGCGGCGGCACGACCACGACGTCCACGCTCGGCAGCACGGTCACGGGCGTCTCGTTCGAGCCGGACTACGCGTACTCCGAGTCCGAGATCGCGCGGTTCGAGCGCGAGCTGGACGCGGTGTATGAGGCGATCGAGTCGCGCCTCGGCGGGGGCTCGGACTACGAAAAGGTGAAGGGCGTCTACGAATACGTCATCGAAACGGTCGACTACTCCGGCGACGTCGGCGAGCAGGACATCGTCTCCGCGCTGCTTTACGGCTCCGGCGTGTGCGGCGCGTATGCGCGGGCGGTGCAGGCGCTGCTGCTGCGTCTCGGCGTCCCGTGCCGCTATGTGACGGGGCAGGCGCAGGGCGAGGGGCACGCGTGGAATCTCGTGTGCATCGAGGGCGGCTGGTACCACGTCGACGCGACGTGGGGCGACCCGTCGTACTCCGGCGAGGCGGCGGAATACGGCGTCAGCTACGCCTACCTCGGCCTGACGGACGAGCAGATCCTGCGCACGCGCACGATCGACGCCGGGCAGGATCTTCCCGCGTGCACGGACGAGACGTGGAATTATTACCGCGTGAGCGGCCTTTATCTGGACGAGTACCGCTACGGCGACTACAGCGCGCTCTACACATCCGCCCTCGCCGCGGGCAGCGCGGACGTCAGCGTCATGTTCGGCAGCCGCGCGGCCTACCGCGCCGCGCTCACGGAGCTCATCTCCTACGGCGCCCTTATGCAGGCCCAGCAGGACGCGGAGGCGGCCCTCGGCCTCGCGCCGGCCGGCGAGATGCACTATGTGCGCGACGACGAATTGTGGATATTGACGGCGCTGCCGTCATAAAAAACCGCGATGCCGGCCGGCATCGCGGTTTTTGTTATTGCAGCTTCAGGTCGCCCTCGCGGATCCAGCCGATTTTGCGCAGCAGCTTGCCGCCGAGCCAGCACAATATGGCCGGCAGGACGAAGCTGATGAGCACGAGGCCGATCCAGTCGAAGGCTGTGATGGCCGCTTTCGTGCCCGCGGCGATGTCCGCGACCCAGCCGGTGTACACGCCGATCTGGCCGCAGAAGCCGCACGTGCCCATGCCGGAGTTCACGGCCGCGCCGTTCATCTGCAGGCGGAACAGGCACGTCGCGATCGGGCCGGTGATGGCCGAGGCGACGATGGGCGGGATCCAGACGCGCGGATTTTTCACGATGTTGCCCATCTGCAGCATCGAGGTGCCGATGCCCTGCGAGACAAGGCCGCCCCAGCGGTTTTCCGGGAAGCTCATGACGGCGAAGCCGATCATCTGCGCGCAGCAGCCCGCGACGGCCGCGCCGCCGGCAAGGCCCGTCAGGCCGAGCGTCATGCAGATGGCGGCAGACGAGATGGGCAGCGTCAGCGCGATGCCGACCGTGACGGAGATGAGAATGCCCATCCAGAACGGCTGAAGCTCCGTCGCCCAGCGAAGGAACGTGCCGACCGCATCCGCGGCCGCGCCGAGCGCCGGGCCGATGAGCCGCGCGAGGCCGAGACCGACGAGAATCGTCACGATCGGCGTGACGAGGATGTCGACCTTCGTCTCTTTCGAGACGGCCTTGCCGCACTCGGCCGCGATGCACGCGATGACGAGCACGGCCAGCGGCCCGCCCGCGCCGCCGAGCAGGTTCGTCCCGTAGCCGATGGGGATGAGCGAGAAGAGCACCATGGGCGGCGCCTGGAGCGCGTTGCCGATGGCGACGGCCATGGCCGGGCCGACCATGAGCGAGGCGACGGAGCCGATCGTATAGCCCTTGTCGCCGATGGAAAAGAGGATGGCGTTCAGAAATCCGATGTGAAACTGCGTGCCGAGCGTGTTGAGAATCGTGCCGACGAGCAGCGTGCAGAACAGGCCCTGCGCCATGGCGCCGAGCGCGTCGACGCCGTAGCGCCGTGCGGAAAACACGATGTTTTTCCGCGCCAGAAATGCCTTGACTTTCTCCATGATAAACTCCAATGTAAAATAAAAGTGTACAGGTGTCATGACACCTGTACACTCATTATAGCGGGTCATTTTCATTTGTCAATCCTGCGCTTCAGGAAGCAGGAATCCGGCCTTGCCGAGCGCGTCGCGCACGCGCTGGAAGCTTGCCTCGTCCGGGCAGAGCAGCGTGTGCAGGTGGATGCCGTCGGTCAGGGCGGAGAGCGGCGCGGCGTCCGCCGCGGCGGCGCGGGCGCAGAACTGCTCGACGTCGAAGCGGCTTTTGAGCGACAGCGCGCCGGTCAGCTGGCCGTAGAGCGGGTGCTCGACGATGACGTCGCGCACGACGCAGCCGTTGTCGACCATGATGCACAGCTCTTTTCCCATGTCGGCGGGCTTGTGGCAGCAGGCGACGGTGCGGACGAGCAGCGCGGATTCGCGGGCGAGGACGTACCCGCGCGGCGTGGCCGAGATGGCCTCGCCCGCGGCGCGCAGCAGCGCGACGTCGCCGACGATGATCTGCCGGCTGACGCCGAAGCGCGCGCTGAGTAGCGACGCGGAGACCGGCCCGCTCGCGCTGCGCAGCGCGTCTAAGATCGCCGCGCGCCGGGCGGAAGCGTTCATGGCGGGCATGGTTCAGCGCCCCTGACCGTTCGTGCGCAGCAGCTCCATTTTGATATCGTAGAGCTTCTGGCTCAGGTCGACGTAGTACGTCTGCGGGTTGTCAAAGCGCTTGACCTCGTCCCAGAGCGTGTCGAGCTGCGCGAGGCAGTATTCCCGCGACTGCTGGAGCGTCGGCTTGTCGTAGACGAGCTTTCCGCCCTGATAGATGGGCCGGAGCAGCTCGCGCGCGGTGAAGTTCGTCAGCTCCTTCCGCTTCCACGTCGCGTCGGGGTCGAAGATCGTGAGCGGCTGGCTGTCGTCGACCACCTCGTCGTGGACGCAGATGTAGTCGGCCAGCGCGTGGCCGGTCTCGCGGTCGAAGAGGCGATAGACCTTCTTGAAGTGCGGCGTCGTGATCTTCGTGACGTTCTCGCTGATCTTGATCTTCGGGACGATGTGCCCGGCCTGGTCCTCGATGGCGGCCAGCTTGTACACGCCGCCGAACACGGGCTCGGACTTGGCGGTGATGAGCCGCTCGCCGACGCCGAAGCAGTCGATGCACGCGCCCTGGCGCAGCAGATCGGAGATGAGGTACTCGTCAAGCGCGTTCGACACCGTGATCGTGCACTCCGGCCAGCCGGCGTCATCTAACATCTTCCGCGCGCGGCGCGTGAGGTAGGCAAGGTCGCCGGAGTCGAGCCGGATGCCGCATTTTTTGATGCCGAGCGGGCGGAGCACGTCGTTAAAGGCGCGGATGGCGTCCGGGATGCCGCTTTTGAGCGTGTTGTACGTGTCGACGAGCAGCGTGGCGTTCGTGGGATAGGTCTGGCAGTAGGCGCGGAAGGCGTCATACTGCGTGTCGAACATCTGCACCCACGCGTGGGCCATCGTGCCGCCGGCCAGGACGCCGAACAGCTGGTCGGAGATCGTGCAGGCCGTGCCGGCGCAGCCGGCGAGGTACGCCGCGCGCGCGCCGAAAATGGCGCCGTCCGTGCCCTGCGCGCGGCGCGAGCCGAATTCGAGCACCGTCCGCCCCTCCGCCGCGCGGCAGATGCGGCTGGCCTTCGTGGCGATGAGGCTCTGGTGGTTGATGCAAAGCAAAAGGTACGTCTCAAGCAGCTGCGCCTGGATGGCGGGCGCGCGGACGGTCACGACCGGCTCGCGCGGGAAGATGGGCGTGCCCTCCGGCACGGCCCAGATGTCGCCGGTGAACTTGAAATCGGCCAGATACTGCAGAAATTCCTCGGAGAAAATGCCGCGGCCGCGCAGATAGGCGATGTCCGCCTCCGAAAAATGCAGATCCTCGATGTAGTCGATGAGCTGCTCGAGCCCGGCCGCGATGGCGTAGCCGCCGTTGTCCGGGACCTGGCGGAAGAAGATGTCGAAATACGTGATGCGGTCGCGATAGCCGCTGGCGAAGTAGCCGTTGCCCATCGTCAGCTCGTAAAAATCGCAGAGCATCGTCATGTTCAGGTTTTCTTTCATGTGTGTCTCTCCCCTTGAATGCAAGGTGTCTTGACACCGGTCATAACCGGCAGATCGTCTTATTATATCCGCATCGCCGCCACAAAGCAACCGCCCGCGCGGATTTCGTTTGACTTTCTTTTCACGAGCCGCTATGATACGGCCGAAGGAGTGATCCACTATGGAATTGAAAATCGGAATGACCGGCACGGCCGAAACCGTTGTTACAGAAGCGCTCACCGCCGAGACCGCGGGCTCCGGCTCGCTCCCGGTCTTTGCCACGCCGCACATGACCGCGCTCATGGAGCGCGCCGCCTGGACGCTCGTCCAGCCGTACCTGGACGCGGGCAAGGGCACCGTCGGCGTGCATATCGCCGTCGACCACACGGCCGCGACGCCCGTGGGCATGAAGGTCCGCGCCACGGCGGTCCTGACGGCCGTCGAGGGCAAAATGCTGACGTTCGACGTCACCGCCGAGGACGAAACCGGCGAGATCGGACGGGGCACGCACACGCGCGCGATCATCACGGAGAAGAGCTTTTTGGAGAGAACGAACGGGAAGTTGGGGTGAGGGGAGCGCGCCGATTGCGGTACGCGCCAAGGCTCCCCTGTGCAAGGGGAGCTGTCGCCGATAGGCGACTGAGGGGTTGTAGGGGTGAATCCTGTACAAGGGCGCGTTAGGACGAACCCTGCGGCAAACCCTCGGGCTTACAACCCCTCCGTCACGGCCTTGCGGCCGTGCCACCTCCCCTTACACAGGGGAGGCTTTGGCGCGGCGCGCGTCCCGCCGCTGAGCGATACCGGGCACGCCGTAGGGCGGGATGACCGCATCCCGCCGTTAGACTGCGCCTTCGCGTCTGCATCGCGCTAATTAGCGGCGCGCGCCTTCCGGAAGGCTCCCCTGAAAGGGGAGCTGTCGGCGGAGCCGACTGAGAGGTTGAAAAACTGTCATTTTGCAGAGCGCGACGTAAATTCGCGGCCGCGCAAACCTCTCCGTCTCGCCGTTCCGGCGAGCCACCTCCCCTTGCAGGGGAGGCTTTGGCGTGTGCCGCGATCGGTGCACGTTCCTAAATTTACCGCACGCCGCGATCGGCCTTGCGGGCGGATGGTATCCGCCCCTACAGGGCGCGTGCGCCTATTTTGCCGCCCCTCAAAAACAAAAAAAGCAGCAGCCGGATGGGGGCCGGCTGCTGCTGTGTCGGGTCGTATGGCGTCCGATCCGACCATATGGAGGTGTGTCCCCGGGTGCAGGGAACCAATGGAACCGCTCCCATGCCGCTTTGCGCGTTGAAATGGGCTGAAAACAACGCGCCGGCTATCGATCAGCAGGGGACTGATCGTATGATCTGGAGCAATGCGTTAGTCATAACTAACGTCTGAATGCATCCTATCATGTAATCCCTGCTTTGTCAATAGGAATTTGAAAAACATTGTATTTTTTCTCACGCGGCCCAATAAAAAATACTTGTAATTTGTAAGATGAACGAGTACAATACACACGACAATTTAATAATGGGAGAATTCAATAGCTGTTTTTAAGGAGTTAACATGAAAAAAGGATCCAAATCGCTCATCCTTTTGCTGTTAGTCTTGGCACTGACTGCTTCACTCTGCGCCTGCGGAGGAAGCAAGGACGATGCATCCGGAAGCACGGTTGATTCTTCCGCGGAGCAATCCGGCAACGATTCCACGCCTGACAACGACGCAAACGCGAACGACCAGGCAGATGCCGAAAGCGGCAACGCTGACACCAGCGAGCCGACCGACGGCGGGGAGATCAATGTCGGCATTGCCCAGGACTTGGAAGATAGTCTTGACCCCCACCTCACGACGGCGGCAGGAACCAGAGAAGTTCTTTTCAACATTTTTGAGGGCTTGGTTAAGCCCGATTCGGACGGCAACATCATTCCTGCGGTGGCCCAGAGCTACGAGATCTCGGACGACGGTACGCAGTATACCTTCACGCTTCGTGACGGCATCTGCTTCCACAACGGCGATCCCGTGACCGCGGAAGATGTTGTCTTTTCTATTTCCCGCTGCGCAGGTCTCTTAGACGACGGGGCGTACACGGCCGCGCCGACGCTTAGCTCCATCACGGGCATCGAGGCGACGGACGACAAGACCGTCGTCATCACGATCGCGGAGGGCAACATCGAGTTTCTCGCGTCGCTTGCCACGACGAACGTAGCCATCATCCCCGAGGGCTATGACAGCCAGGCCACCGCGCCGGTCGGCACGGGCCCGTTCCGCTACGTCTCCCGCGCGCCGCAGGAGAACATCGTCATCGAGCGCTTCGACGGCTACTGGGGCGAGAAGGCCCACCTGGACCGCGTGACGTACAAGGTCATCACGGACGCCGATTCGCTCGTGCTCTCGCTCAAGTCCGGCGCCATCGACGTCTGCGCCCACCTCACGCCCGACCAGGCCGAGACGGTCAAGGGTGACTTCGACATCTACGAGGACACCATGAAGCTCGTCCAGGCGCTCTACCTCAACAACGCCGTGGCCCCGTTTGACGACGTCCGCGTCCGTCAGGCGCTGTGCTACGCCGTGAACGTCGACGAGATCATCGCCTTCGTGTGCGACGGCTACGGCGTGCGCGTCGGCAGCTCCATGTTCCCGGCGTTCGGTAAGTATTTTGACGAGTCGCTGTCGGATTACTACCAGCAGGACGTCGAAAAGGCGAAGTCGCTGCTCGCCGAGGCCGGCTATCCGGACGGCTTCGAGATGACGATCACCGTCCCGAGCAACTACCAGCAGCACATGGACGCCGCGCAGGTCATCGTCGAGCAGCTCAAGGCGGTCGGCGTCACGGCCACGATCATCCCCGTCGAGTGGGGCACGTGGCTGAGCGACGTCTACGGCGCGCGCGACTTCCAGTCCACCGTCGTCGGCTTTGACGCCTCGACCATGACGGCCCGCGCCATGCTCGAGCGCTGGACGAGCGATCATGCCAAGAACATGATCAACTTTGACAGCGCCGAGTACGACGAGCTCTTCGCCAAGGCGTCCGCCTGCACGGACGACGAAGAGCAGACCGCGCTCTACAAGCAGATGGAGGCCATCCTGACCGAGCAGGCCGCGAACGTCTATATCGAGGACCTGTGCGACATGGTCGCCGTCAACCCGGCGCTCGGCGGCTTCACGTTCTATCCCATCTACGTGCTGGACCTCTCGACGGTCTACTACAAGTAATTCTCTCAGCACCATTTTCAGACAAGGAGGCGGGAAGCGATGAAATATCTCGCAAAGAAAACGATCACTCTCATTATTACATTGTTCATCGTGTCGCTTCTCGCCTTCCTTGCCTTCCAGCTCATTCCCGGCGATCCGGCCACGCAGATGCTTGGCACGGAGGCGACGCCGGAGCGCGTCGAGGCGCTGCGCGAGCAGCTCGGCCTGAACCGGCCGCTGCTGGCGCGGTATTTCGACTGGCTGGGCCAGTTCCTGTTCGGCGACATGGGCACGTCGTACAGCTATTCCATGCCCGTGCGCGAGATGCTCGCGGGCAAGGTGCCCGTGACGGCGTGGCTGACGGTTTTGTCGCTCGTGCTCATCACGGTATTTTCCATCCCGCTCGGCATCTGGCAGGGCCGCCACGCGGGCAAGCTACCGGACATCGGCGCGACGGTCGTCGGTCAGCTCCTGATGAGCGTGCCGCCGTTTTTTCTCGGCATCGTGTTCACGCTGCTGTTCGGTCTTGTGTTCAAATTATTTACGCCGGGCGAATTTATCTCGTACCGCGAGAGCGTCGGCGGCTTTGTCCGCTGCATCATTTTCCCGGCGCTCGCCATCGCCATCCCGAAAACGGCCATGACGGCGAAGCTGCTCAGAACGAGCATCGTCGCCGAGGTGCGCGAGGACTATGTCCGCACGGCGCGCAGCCACGGGCGCAGCTTTCCGGCCGCGCTCTACACGCACGTGCTGCGAAACGCCATTTTCCCCGTCGCGACGTTCCTCGCGCAGAGTATCGCGGACATCGCCGCGGGCAGCATCATCATCGAGCAGGTGTTCTCCATCCCCGGCATCGGGCGGCTGCTGCTGACGTCCATCGCCAACCGCGACTACCCGGTCGTGCAGGCCATCGTCGTCATTCTGGCGTTTTTGGTCGTGACGGTGAACTATCTGGTGGACGTATTGTGCCAGAAGCTCGACCCGCGCATGCGCGTGGCGTAAGGAGGGCGGAGCATGAAGAAAAAGACCGCCCGGCGGCACAATTACAGCCTCATCGCCGGGCTTATCCTGACGGGCCTGCTCGTGGCCGTCATTCTGATCGGCACGATCTGGACGCCGTATGACCCGAACGCCATGAGCGCGGGCGAAAAGCTGCTCGCGCCGAGCCTTACGCACCCGTTCGGGACGGACAATTTCGGCCGCGACATCTTCTCCCGCGTGCTCGAGGGCGCGCGGACGACGCTGTTCATCGGCGTGTGCACCGTCGCCATCGGCACGGTGTTCGGCGTGCTGGCCGGCAGCCTCACGGGCTATTACGGCGGCTGGCTCGACGAAATTTTAATGCGCTTCAACGACTCCATCACGGCGTTTCCGAGCATCCTGCTCGCGCTCGTCGTCGTGAGCCTGCTCGGCTCGGGCAAGTATAAGATCATCCTGACGCTCGGCGTCCTGTTCATCCCGAGCTTTTCTCGCATCGTGCGCAGCGCCTTTGCCCGCGAGCGCGGGCGCGACTATGTCGAAAACGCGCGCGTCATGGGCGCGTCGGACGGGCGCATCCTGTTTGCGCATATTCTGCCGAACGTGCGGCAGGTGCTGCTCAGCGCCGTTGCCATCGGCTTTAACAACGCCGTGCTCGCCGAGGCGAGCATGAGCTACCTCGGCGTCGGCGTTCTGCCGCCGGACGCGAGCCTCGGGCGGATGCTCAGCGAGTCGCAGACGTATCTGTTCACCGCGCCGTGGTACGCCGTGTGCACGGGCGTGTTCCTCATTCTGCTCATCCTCGGCTTCTCCCTGCTCGGGCAGGGATTGCAGGAAGGGGGCCGCCGCTGATGCCGCTTCTGGAATTAATGGGCCTGCGCGTGAGCTTCCACGACCGCGGCGCCGAGCAGGAGGTCGTCCACGGCGTGAGCCTCGCCATCGAGCCGGGCGAGATCGTCGGCATCGTCGGCGAGTCCGGCTCCGGCAAGACGCAGACGGCGCTGGCCGTCGCGCATCTGTCGCGGCAGGACGCGGTGCTCTCGGGCGAAATTTTATTCGACGGCACGGACCTGCTGCGCCTTCCCGAGCGCGACGTGCTCAAAATTCAGGGCGACGACATCGCCATGGTCTTTCAGGAGCCCATGACGTCGCTCAACCCGACCATGCGCATCGGCCGGCAGGTGGAGGAGAGCCTGAAGCTCCACAAAAAGCTCACGCGCGAGGAGCGGAAGCAGCTCGCCCTCGCCGCGCTGCGCGACGCGGAGCTGCCCGACCCCGAGGGCGTGTACCGCAAGTATCCGCACGAGCTCTCCGGCGGCCAGCGGCAGAGGGTCATGATCGCCGCGGCCATCGCGTGCGACCCGAAGCTGCTCATCGCCGACGAGCCGACGACGGCGCTCGACGTGACGATCCAGGCCGAAATTTTGAAGCTCCTGGCCAAGCTCAACCGCGAGAAGGGCATGGCCATCCTGTTCATCTCGCACGACCTGCGCGTCATCCGGCGGCTGTGCTCGCGCGTCATCGTCATGTGCGGCGGGCACATCGTCGAGCAGGGCGCGGTGGAGGACATCTTCCGCGCGCCGCAGCAGGACTATACGAAAAAACTCATCGCATCCATCCCCACGCGGAGGTGAAAAAACCATGGCGCAGCCGCTTCTCGAAGTGAAAAATCTCAACTGCTTTTACCGCACGGGCGCGTCGCCGTTTGCGAAAAAGGCGGAAAAGCAGGCGCTCTTTGACGTCAGCTTCACGGTGAACGAGGGCGAGGTCCTCGGCCTCGTCGGCGAGTCCGGCTGCGGCAAGACGACGCTCTCGCGCGCCATTTTGGGCATCAACCGCGACATTACCGGTGAGATCATCCACCATTCCGAGCGCCCGCGCATGGTGTTTCAGGACCCGGCGTCGTCGCTGAACCCCGCGCGGCCCATCGGCTGGATCTTAGAAGAGCCGCTTCGCTGCGCCGGCGTCAGCCGGGCTGAGCGGCGGCAGCGCGCGCGGGAGATGCTTTGCCACGTCGGCCTGGACGAGAGCTACTATGACCGCCGCCCGCCCGAGCTGTCCGGCGGACAGCGGCAGAGGGTCGCCATCGGCGCGGCCATCATCGGCTCGCCGAAGCTCGTCATCGCCGACGAGCCGGTCTCGGCGCTCGACGTGACGATCCAGGCGCAGATCCTGGAGCTGCTCATGCGCCTTCGCCGCGAAATGGGCCTATCGTACCTGTTCATCTCGCACGATATGGACGTCATCTGGCAGATCTCCGACCGCGTCATGGTCATGCAGGCCGGCCGCATCGTCGAGCAGGGCACGCGCGACGAGATCTTCGAGCATCCGCAGTGCGACTACACGAAAAAACTGCTCGCCGCGGCGAGCCTGTGAGCATTTTTGAAGGAGGAACCCGGCATGATCCTTGCCATCGACATCGGAAACACGAACATCGTCATCGGCTGCATCGAGCTCAAGGGCAAGCGCAACCGCATCGTCTTTGAGGCGCGCCTTGCGACCGACCACGTCAAGACGAGCGACCAGTATTCCATCGAGCTGATGAACATTTTACAGCTGTTCCAGGTCTCGCCCGACGCGATCGAGGGCGCCATCGTCTCCTCCGTCGTGCCGCCGGTCTATAACGCCATCCGCTCGGCCGTCATCAAGGTCGCCGGCTGCAAGCCCATCGTCGTCGGCCCCGGCATCAAGACCGGGCTCAACATCCGCATGGACAGCCCGAGCCAGGTCGGCGCGGACCTCATCGTCGCGGCCGTCGCGGCGCTGGAGGAATACGAACCGCCGCTCATCATCGTCGACATGGGCACGGCCATCACGCTCTCGGTCATCGGCGAGGGCAACACGTTCCAGGGCGGCTGCATCTTCCCGGGCGTGCGCGTGTCCATGGACGCCCTGACGAGCCGCACGGCGCAGCTGCCGGGCATCAACCTCGACAAGCCGCGCCGCGTCATCGGCAAAAACTCCGTCGACGCCATGCGCAGCGGCATCATGTACGGCACGGCCTCCATGATCGACGGCATGATCGACCGCATGGAGGAAGAGTCCGGCGAGCACTACCGCCTGCTCGCCACCGGCGGCATCGCGCAGTACATCATCCCGCTCTGCCGCCACGAGCTCAAGCTCGACCACAATTTGCTGCTCAAGGGCCTTGCGACGCTGTATCGGAACAACGCGAAGGACTGAATCTAGCCGAAATCGTGCCGCCCGCCGCAGTCGATGCCGAGCGCCTCGAGCTGGCAGACGATCCGCTCGATTTTTTCAAAGCAATCTTCATCCGTCAGGCTGTCATCGCGTATGACAGCCTGAATTTTTTTCAGCGCGGCCAGACATTCGCCCTCGACGAGCGCGGACGCGTCCTTCGGCAGCCCGCTCACGCGGATGCGTGCCCGGCCACTTTCCAGCAGATGGCAGACGATCTGCGCGTATAGATCCATGAAAACACCCCCATACTAGCTTAGTTATAACGGAAATACCGGTAAAATGCAATACCGGTATTTCCGTTATGCTTGAATACTCCCGGGGTGAGACTATGTACGAGAGGATCCGCGCCTGCCGGGAGGACCGGGACTGGACGCAGCGCGACATGGCAGAAAAGCTGCACGTCGCGCAGACGACGTATTCCGACTATGAGCTGGGCAAGATCAACATCCCGCCCGCCGCGCTGCGCCAGATGGCGCTGCTGTTCGGGACGAGCGTCGACTATCTGCTCGATCTGACCGACACGTCCGCGCCGTACCCGCGCAGGAAGCGGGGATGAAATAAAAATACCCGGCACGGGCTCTTCCGTGCCGGGTGATTTTTTATGTTTATCGGAACAGCAGCCAGACGAGGATGTATCCGACGCCGACGGCCGTGAGGGTGAACGGGACGCTCATGGACATGAAGCGGCCGGTCGAGACCTCGTGGCCCTCGCGGCGGAGAATGCCGCAGCCGGCGATGTTGGCCGACGCGCCGATGGGCGTCAGGTTGCCGCCGAGCGTCGCGCCGACGAGAAGGCCGAAGCAGAGCAGCGCCGGCTGGCAGCCGATGGCCGCCGCGACGCCGGAGACGACGGGCAGCATCGTCGCGGTGTAGGGGATGTTGTCAATGAACGCCGAGAAGAGCACGGAGCCCCAGACGATGAGCGTGTACGTGAAAAACACGCTGTCGCCGCCCGCGCGGGCGAGCAGGGCGCTCAGGTCGTCGATGACGCCGACGCGCGTGACGCCGCGGATGAGGATGAAGAGTCCTGCCAGCAGGCCGAGCGTCTCAAAATCGAGCGATTTGAGGGCCTCGAGCACCATCGACCCGCGCGCTTTGTCCTTTGCCGGCTTGCTGAGCACGAGCGCGAGCACGAAGATGGCCAGGCAGATGACGCCGTTCGTCACGGCCGGCTTGCCCGACCAGAACGACGCGGCGATGAGCGCGAGCACCGTCAGGCCGAGCAGGATGGTCGGCGTGTAACCCTCGACCGGCGTGAGCGGGCCGGGCGTGACGCCGCCTTTTTCGTGGCGGAACAGGAACAGCAAAATCGGCACGGTCGCCAGCGCGCCGAGCTCCGTCACGAAGAACATGCCGGGCGTGCCGTCATAGAAGAAAAAGTCCGCAAAGTCCAGGCCGAGATGGCCCGCGAGCAGCACGCTCGTCGTGTCGCCGACGAGCGTGGCCGCGCCCTGAAGGTTCGACGACAGGGCAATGGACAGCACGACGGGCACGGGCGAGACGCCCAGCTTTTTCGCCACGGCAAGGCCGATCGGCGCGACCATGAGCACGGTTGCCACATTGTCGATAAACGCCGACACGATGCCGGAAAACATGGCCAGCGCAAGAAACACGAGCTTGACGCTCGGCAGGTGATTGACCATGGCGTCGGCCATGCGCGCGGGCATCTGCGACTCAATGCACAGATACACCGTCCCCATCGTGCCGGCGAGCATCATAAGCACGTTCCAGTCGATCGCCCCGGGCGCCTCGCGCAGCGGCACGATGCCCGCGATCAGAAACACCGCCGCCGCGCACAGCGCCGTCAGCGTCCGATGCTTCGGCAGCACGAGCATGAGCACGTACACCGCAATAAAAATCACAAGAGCTGCTGTTTTCAATTCCGTTTCCTCCCTGTTTGGATACCAGTCAAGAGTAGCAGTAGGCTTGTCCGCTGTCAAGGGAAATGTGGGGATGGGTGGAGCCGATTGCGGCACGCGGCAAATAAGGCCTGTCATCCTGAGCGAGCGAAGCGAGTCGAAGGATCTTGCCGATTACGGAGAACCGATTGCGAACCAGCGCCAAAAAAGAATGTCATTCAGAGCCGGCAAAGCCGGCGTGGAATCTTTCCGATTGCGGTATGGTTGCGTTTGTATCCAGCGCTGGAACAGAATGAAAGACTACCGCAATCGGGCAGACCCTTCGACTTCTCTCAGGGTGACACGTGTTTTCGTTTTCGCTGGCATTTAATTGGCATACCGTAATCGGCAAGATTCCACGGACACTTCGTGTCCTCTGAATGACATTCTAATTAACCGCACGCCGCAATCGGTTTTGCGGGCGGATGATATCCGCCCCTACAGGGCACGTCGGGAATTCGGCGGCGCGTGCGTGCGGCGGGATGGGGTCATCCCGCCCTACGACTGCGCCGCCGCGTCTGCACTGCGCCGATTGCGGTACGCGGCTTCCGGCTGGCTCCCCTGAAAGGGGAGCTGGCGGCGGAGCCGACTGAGAGGTTGTAGGGGCGACCCTTGCGGTCGCCCGGCGGCCCGATGCTGGACGCGGGAACGGGCGACCGCGAGGGTCGCCCCTACAGGTGCTTCACAAATTCGATACCGCAAAAACCTCTCCGTCACGGCTTCGCCGTGCCACCTCCCCTT
>CAVFYN010000200.1:0-8348 GCA_963626425.1 Bacteroidaceae bacterium | reverse complement strand
CATTGTACCGGCCCGGCGCGGCGATGTCAACCGTCTGCCGTGATCGCGGCGTTCCGCGGCAGCGGTGCGCTGCGGTACACGATCATTTGCGCCGGTCGACCGTAATCCCATTACAGCAAACAACCGCCGGGCCCGCAATGCGCGGCCCGGCGGTTGCACGATACATTATAAATTACTTGAGCATCAGCGCCATCACGCCGCAGATGATCGCGGCAATGGCCGGATACACGACGATCGTCGCAAACCACTTGAACGCGTGATCCTTGCCCGTGATGTACGGCATCAGGTCCTCCGTCCCCGGGATGATCCACGCCTTCGTGTGGCCGACCCAGATCACGTCAATGACGATGCGGTCAAAGATGCCCATGATCCACAAGATCGCCGTGAACTGCCAGAAGCTCGGCCAGAAGCCGCGCGCGCCGTTGATGGCGAACACGCAAACCGCGGTGTATACAAAATAAACCAGCAGCCCGACCGACTTGAACCATTTCGCCGACGTGCGGATGCGCTCGGTCGTCGTCAGGCCCAGCTCGACCGCGCGGTCCTGCACGGCTTTGCCGTACAAAAACACCATATTGACCGCGCCGCCGCGGATGCCGATGGCGCAGGACAGATACAAGATCGCGCTTAAAATGATCCCTTCGACCGCGATGAACGCAGCCAGAATGCCCCCTTCGATCGCAATGCCCATGGCTTGTCCTCTCTTTCTTACGCTTTGGGATGGTATTTAGCGTAGACCGCCTTGAGATTGTGCTTGACGAGCTGTGCGTAGACCTGTGTCGAGGAAATGTCGCTGTGGCCGAGCATTTCCTGGATGCTCTTGAGATCGGCTCCGTTTTCGAGCAGGTGCGCCGCGAAGCTGTGGCGCAGCGTGTGCGGCGTGATGTCCTTTTCGATCTGCGCCTTTTCCTGATAATATTTGATGATCTTCCAGAAGCCCTGGCGCGACATGCGCTCGCCGCTCAGGTTCACGAACAGCGCCTGTTCGTCGAGGCTCGCGATCATGTTCGGGCGGATGTTGTTCATATACTCGCCGAGCGCCTTGACCGCCGCGGGATAGAGCGGAATGATGCGCTCTTTGCCCTTGCTGCTGCAATGGATGAAGCCGCCGGAGATGCTCACGTCCGTTACGTTGAGCGAAATAAGCTCCGTGACGCGGATGCCCGTGGCGTAGAGCAGCTCGAGCATGGCCTTGTCGCGGTAGCCCTTCATGTCGACGCACTTCGGCTGCGACAGCAGCAGCTCGACCTCCTTGCCCGTCAGGATCTGCGGCAGCTTTTTCTCGGTCTTGACGGCGTGGATATCATGCACGGGATTCTCCGCGACGACGCCGAGGCCGAGCAGGAACGCGAAATAGCTCTTGAGCGACGCCGTGCTGCGCGAGACGGTCGCGGGCGATTTGCCCATGTCCGTCAGGTGCTGCAGATACGCGCAGATGTACGGGCGGCTGACCTCGGCCAGCTCGGTCTGCTCCTGCTCGCGGTACGCAGAAAACTGGTGAATGTCGCGCAGGTACGAGCCGATCGTGTTCTCCGACGCGTGCTTCTCCCCGGTCAGGAACGCTTTGTATTCTTCTGTAAAATCATTCATACACAAACATCCTAACCCAAAAGATCAAGCAAACGAGAAAAAGCCGGTCAGCCACGGCGTGAGCGCCCGGTCGAGCACGGCGGCGGCGAGCACGATGCCGGCCGTCACCAGCGCGACGGCGGCCGCCTGGCGGTCCATCGCGCGCGAGCGCCGCGAAATGGCCCATCCGGCGAGCAGCGCCGCATACGGCAGCAGCAGGACGCCGGAGACGAGCTCCATCGCCAGCGCGCACAAAACGCCGCTCGCGCCGAACAGGAGCCCCAGCGCGCCGAGCGCATAGCTCAGCAGAAATCCGCGGGCAAACATGGCCGCGCAGGCCAGAGGCGGCGCAAGCGACGAAAACGAGACGAGGAACAAAAACGCCGGAAACCGCGCGCAGCGCGCCGCGGACGCAAAAAAGCCGCCCGTGACCGCCGCCGGATCCATCTGAAACAGCCCCTGCTCCATCGCGGGCGCGCCCAGACGGCAAAACAGGATGCCGCCGACCGCGCCCAGGATCAGGCACAGGACCGGCAGCAGCGGAAATGCATGCGATTTGCGCAATATCTTGCGTTTTGACCGCGCGGCGCTCCACAACATAGCCTCACCCCCTGGTGCAGGCTATGTCCGGCGGGCCGAAAATAGACGTATCTCACGGCCGCGGCACATTATTTCCGGCCAAAGCGGAAGCGGTTTCCGTAACAAAGATTTTCTTTAATATAATCCACGCAGCCCGAAAATTCAAGGCTTTTCCATGAAGTTTTCTAAATTTGTAGATTATGACCTAATATTATGTCAACAGTATTATGTCAACACCGCAACAGCAGGCATTGGCGCGCGTTCGGGCATCCAGCGCAGCTTCACAAGATGTAGCGGTTTCGTCCCGTCAGCCGCCCGCAAATCTGGTTTTTGCAAGCCGGTGTCGTGCGTCTTGCATGTTTTTTCGCCATTTCCAGCGCCTCTGCAACTTTGAAAGGCGCCGGTTTCACCCTGCAATTCCTGTGCAATCTGCCCGCTTCGCTCCGCCGGCACAAAAAAAGCGGACGAGCGGTTCTCCCCTCTCGTCCGCGCGCGGCTCATCTTCTGCGCCGCTTCTTCCTTGCCGCCATGAGCCCCGCGAGCACGCCGCCGACGGCCGCGGCCGGGATCAGATACACCGCCTGCGAAAAGCCGCCGCGAAACGCGAGGCCCTTCACCGTCAGCGTCAGCAGCAGATACACGCCCGCCGCCGCCATCGCCGCCGGCAGCCGCCGGTCCCCTGCCCGCTTCGCGCCGAGCAGCGCGCCGCCCCAGCTCGAGACGAGGCAGATGCCGATGGCGATCCCGCCCGATGCGCCGAGCGGCACCGTCCCGCCCGCGATGAGCGCCGCCATGACCATGCACAGCGCCAGCGTCAGCACCAGCGCCGCCGCGCCGCCGAGCCCGACCGCGCGCAGCCACGCGGGAGCGCCGCGCGATTTTGGAAACATAGCCATCCCTCCGTTCTGCTTCCATCCTATGCGCGGCCGCGCGGCGATATGCGGACAGGCACGTAAACGGCGCCGGACGCGGGCCGGCGCAAAAAACTGCCCGCCGGGAAAAATCCCAGCGGGCAGCTGCTTATCGCCATGGAGGAACGCTTACTTGTCCTCTTTTTTCTTCTGCTTGGCAAGACGCTTCTCGCGCGCCTCGGCCTCGCGGAGGGCCTTGGCCTCTTTCTCGGCCTCGGCCGAGCGGGCCGCGGCGGTGTCGTTCGTGGAGATGGCCCAGCGCTGGAGCTCCATGCGGACGCGGTCCGCGCCGGTCTCGATGACGATGACGTCGTCCTTGATGTGGCAGATGACGCCGCGGATGCCGCCGATGGTCGTGATCTCATCGCCGACGGCAACGGCGTTGCGCATGGCTTCCACTTCTTTTTTCTTCTTATTCTCGGGCCGGATCAGCATGAAGTAGAAAATGCCGATCATCAGAACGAGAAGGATTATGGTCGAATAGCCTTCCATTGGTGTTCCTCCGTTTTATCTTGTATAATGGGATTATTATAGCCATAAGGCCGCCCGATTGCAAGGGCGCGGACTAAATTTTCTCCGACAGCCGCGTCGTGTAACGCGCGCGGAACTCAGAAAACGTGCCCGCATCGAGCGCGGCGCGGATCTTTTCCATGAGCTTGTTATAAAAATACAGATTGTGCGTGACGGCCAGGCGCATGGCGAGCATCTCCTCGGCCTTGAACAGGTGGTGCAGATACGCGCGCGAATAGCGGCGGCAGACCGGGCAGTCGCACTCCGGGTCGATGGGCGCTTCGTCGCGGGCATACTTCGCGTTTTTGAGGTTCCGCGTGCCCGACCACGTGAACAGCTTCGCGTGGCGCGCGTTGCGCGCGGGCATGACACAGTCGAAGAAGTCGACGCCGCGCCAGACGCCCTCGATGATGTTCGACGGCGTGCCGACGCCCATGAGATAGCGCGGCTTGTCCTTCGGCATATACGGCTCGACGGACTCGATGATGCGGTACATGACCTCCGTCGGCTCGCCGACGGCCAGGCCGCCGATGGCGTAGCCCGGCAGGTCGAGCTCCGCGATCTTTTTCATATGCTCGATGCGCAGGTCGTCATACGTGCCGCCCTGGTTGATGCCGAAGAGCACCTGCCCGGGGTTCACCGCGTCCGGCAGCGCGGCCAGCCGCGCCTGCTCGGCCTTGCAGCGGACGAGCCAGCGGTACGTCCGGTCGCACGAATTTTTCACGTACTCGCGCGGGGCCGGGTTCTCGATGCACTCGTCGAACGCCATGGCGATGTCCGAGCCGAGATTGGCCTGGATGCGCATGCTCTCCTCCGGGTCCATGAAGATGCGGTGCCCGTCGATGTGCGAGGCGAACGTGACGCCCTCCTCTTTAATTTGGCGCAGGCTCGCGAGCGAAAAGACCTGGAACCCGCCGCTGTCGGTCAGGATCGGGCCGTCCCACGTCATGAACTTGTGCAGCCCGCCCATGGCACGCACCGTCTCATCGCCCGGGCGCAGGTGCAGGTGGTACGTGTTCGACAGCTCGATCTGACAGCCGATCTCGCGCAGATCCTTCGCGCTCAGTGCGCCCTTGATCGCGCCCTGCGTGCCGACGTTCATAAACACCGGCGTCTGGACCGTCCCGTGCGGGCACGTAAACTCCCCGCGTCGGGCGCAGCCCTCCGTTTTCAAAACCTGAAACATGGCAACCTCTCAAAAAACTGCGGCGCCGGACTCCCAGCGCCGCATAAATTCACCTTATTATACCGGCTGCGGGCGCGGAAGTCAATGCCCGCGCAGCCGCCGATTGAATTGCGGCCGTGTTGCTGCTATAATCAGAAAACCAGCGATGGATCATGCAGCAGGGCCCTGCTGCATGCCGTGGTTCCACGGCGCAGTCCGCCCCGGCTGGTCGGAACTTGGAGGTGTCTTTTATGAAAATGATAGCGGTCGACGACGAGCGGCTCGCGCTGCAGCTTCTGACGGACGCCGTCCGGGCGGCCGTGCCGGATGCGGAGATCTTCGCCTTCGGCAAAGCCGGCGAAGCGCTCGCCTTCGCGCAGGAGACCGCCTGCGACGTCGCGTTTTTAGACATCCGGATGCGCGCCATGACCGGGCTGGAGCTGGCGCGGCGGCTGAAGGACGCGCAGCCGAACATCAACATCATCTTCGTGACCGGCTACGACGAATACGCCGGCGAGGCCATGCACCTCCACGCCAGCGGCTACATCGAAAAGCCCGTGACGGAGGAAAAAGTCCGGCGGGAGCTGGCCGATCTCCGCCACCCCGTCGAGCCGCGGCGGCCGTCGGCGCTGCTGCGCGTGACCTGCTTCGGCAGCTTTGACGTCTGCACACCGGACGGCAGACCCGTACACTTTGAGCGGGCGAAGGCCAAGGAATGCTTCGCCTACCTCGTCAGCCGGTGCGGCGCCTCGTGCAGCGTCCGGGACATCGCGGGCATTCTGTTCGAGGATCAGCCCTACGACGCCAAGCAGTCCGCCTACATCCGCACGATCCTCGCCAGCATGGCCAAAACGCTCCGCGCGGTCGGCGCGGGCGCGGTGGTCGGCAAGCGCTACAATTCCGTATCGCTCGACACGACGCTTCTCGACTGCGATTATTACCGCTATCTCGACGGCGAGATCGCGGCGGTCAACCGGTATCAGGGCGAGTTCATGGTCCAATATTCCTGGGCGGAGTTCATCACGGGCCGCATGGGATAATCTTGCATCCAGCGGCGCGGCTGTCTCGGGCAGCCGCGCCGCTTTTTTTGCTTTTTTCCGAAAACGGCCGCGATTTGTTGCGCTTTTGTCGCGGTCGGTTTTGTATACTGAGTCGAACTGGAGGTCGGCGCTATGACCGATACACTGAAATACATCAATCTTGCGATGGAGAGCTGGGGACTTCTGTTCTGCCTGCTGGCCGCGGCAATCCTGCTGATCGCCGCGCACATCGACCGGCGGACGAAGCGGTATTTCCTCGCGATTTTCTCGTTTTTGTTTCTGGACCTGCTCTCCAACATGGGCGGGCTGCTGCTGCGCGGGCGGAGCGACGCCATTGGCTACGCGCTGCTGCGCATCGCGAACTTCACGGAGTATTTCTGGGGCGACGTGCTGACGCTGGTGCTGACGCTGTACCTGCTCAGCCTCATCGGCCGCGGGAAGGCGCGCCCGGCGGCTTGCTGGCGCGGCGCGGCGTGGGGCCTTTTCGCGCTGGCCGTGGCGCTGCTTGTGATCTCCCAGTTCACCGGCATTTTCTATTCGGTCGACGCCGGCGGCATCTACCACCGCGGGCCGCTGTTCTGGCTGTCTCAGGTCATCGCCATCGCGTCGCTGCTGCTCGACATGCTGCTCATCGCGCGCTACCCGGACCGGCTCAGCCGCGCGGAGAAGATCAGCTTCTGCGTCTATGTCTGCGTGCCGATCCTGGCGATCCTCGCGCAGCTGTTCTTCTACGGCGTGTACTTTCTGCTGCTGGCGTCCACGCTGGCGGCGGTGTTCATGCTGGGCGCGATCATTCTCGATCAGACCGAGCGCTACTACCGCACGGAGCAGGAGCTGGCGCAGATGCGCTCGGCGCTGGTGCTCTCGCAGGTCCAGCCGCATTTTCTCTACAATTCGCTCACGGCCATCGCCGCATTGTGCGATCAGGCGCCGAAGGAGGCAAAGGAGGCGACGCTGGCCTTTGCCGAGTACCTCCGCACCAATATGAACTCCCTCCGCGCATCCGGGACCGTCCCGTTTGAAACGGAGCTCAAGCACATCGAGACCTATCTCTATCTGGAGCGCCTTCGCTTCGGGGACGAGCTTATGGTGGATTTTGATATTGCGGTGACGGACTTTTCCCTGCCCGCCCTGACGATCCAGCCGCTTGTGGAAAACGCGGTCAAATGGGGCGTCGGGCAGGCGGAGTCCGGCGGGATCGTGACGCTCACGACCCGCGAGACGCCGCTCGGCGTCGAGATCTCCGTCTCCGACGACGGCGTGGGGTTCGACCCGAAGCAGCCGCCGCAGGACGGGAAGGAACACCTCGGACTCCAGCTCGTCCGCGACCGGCTGCAGATGGTCTGCGGCGCGTCGCTGGCGGTCGAGAGCCGGGTCGGCTAGGGCACGGTCGTGCGGGTCACGCTCCCGCGCGGCCGGGATTGAATCGTAAAACTGCGCATGACACGCAAGAAATAAGGAGGAATCTTCATGAGAAGAACATGGAGCAAAGCCGCAGCCTTGCTGATGACCCTCTGTCTGGTCATCAGCCTCTGTCCCCTGACGGTCTTTGCAAGCGGCGCCGGGGCGGAGACCGCGTATACAAACGGCTTCGCCGCCGACGGTAGCTGTCAGCCCGCCCAGCTGGCGGACGACGGCGTCTATGAGATCGGCAACGCGGGCCAGCTGTACTGGTTCGCGCAGCTCGTCAATGGCGATTACCGCTCGGACAGCGACTACACGCCCGGTCAGAATCAGGCAAGCGCCCGTCTGACGGCCGACATCACGGTCAATGAGGAGATTGGCGAATCCGCCCGGACCTGGATGCCCATGAGCAGCGAAACGCTGCGCTATCAGGGCACGTTTGACGGAAACGGCCATTCGATCAGCGGCCTGTACTTCCCCGGGAACGAGGAGACCTACATGGTGGAAGACGCCAACCATTATAGCGCGTCAGTCGTGGTGTACGAAGGAGAAGACGGCAGCGTGATCAGAAACGGCGACGCAAACGGCGATACAGATGCCGGCCTTTTCGGCTTTATCGGCGAAAACGGCGTTGTGAAAAACCTGACCGTTCAGAACTCTGTTTTCCGCAGCGGCTACATGAACATCGGCGCGATCGCGGGCACCAATGACGGCACCATTCAAGCGTGCGCCAGCATAAACAATGCGGTCAGCGGCAACCACAGCGTCGGCGGCATCGTCGGCAGCAATCATATCGAGTCCGAATCCGCTCTGCTGAAAGACTGCGAAAACAGCAGCCGCGTGACCGCGCTGATCGCGGGCGGCGGCATTGCCGGCAGCAATGGCAAAAACGGCGCGATCGAGGACTGCACCAACAGCGGCCGGATCGGCGGCGGCAAAGACATCGCCGGCATCGCGGGCGAGGCCTCCGGCAAGATCGCGCGCTGCGTCAACACCGGCTCCGTGACCTCATCCGGCGACCGCGCGGCCGGCATCGCCGCCAGCACGGGCAAAATTACGATCACGGACTGCAAAAACTACGGCCAGATCCTCTCCCGCAGCGACTACGCGGGCGGCATCGCCGCCTCGACGGCGTCCGCATCTTCCGTCAGCGGCTGCGAAAACCACGGC
>CAVFYN010000199.1:0-13173 GCA_963626425.1 Bacteroidaceae bacterium | reverse complement strand
CGCCGGGTGCTCAGAAAATACCGTGATTGTATTTCAGCTGGCCGTACAGGATCAGCGCCAGACCGACGGCCAGCGCCGGGAGCACGATATAGTCGATCGCCGCTTCGCTCCAAAATGAGACAAGATAGGCCAGCGCGAGGGAAATGCCGATCACAAGCGTTCCCGCGCCGACCGCCCGGCCGTATTTGGGAACGTCCGCCTCTTTTACCCGTCTGCGGTTGCGGGCGTGGATCGTGCTGATGTTTCCGCTCATGTTCACGATGCCGAGCACCGAGAGAAAAATGCCGAGGACCAGAAGCAGAAAATGACCCATAGCGACCTCCTAAAAATAGAACAGTTCTTCAAATTTTTTATCCAGCGCGATGCAGAGCACAAGCGCCAGCTTCGCGGTCGGGCTGAATTGTCCGGTCTCGATGGAGCTGATCGTGTTGCGCGAAACGCCGACCAGCTCGGCGAGCTGTGCCTGCGACAGGCCTTTTTCAGAGCGCGCCTGCTTCAGGCGGTTTTGCAGCTTCAGCTCGTCGTTCATCCCGTTACCTCGGACAGACGCAGGACGAACAGGACAAAGAACAGGAGGAACATGGCACCGTATAAAACGGCGATCGCGAGGTCCGTTTTATGCCGCGCCTTTGAGAATTTCACCAGATAATGCGTGCCGAGAATGCTGAAGTAGATGATCCAGGGACCCAAAAGCATGGTGTGTACGGCCCAGACAAACAAAACGGAGACAATGCAGCACATACCGGCTCCGACGCGGGCGGCGATGCAGCCGGCTTGAGCGGCCGTTTCAATCTCCGCCAGATCCCGGTTCCGGTTCTCGCTGCGGCTTCTTGCCAGAATTTCTTCCTTATCCATGTGCACACCTCTCTGCCAAGTTTTCTTGTCACTATTATAGTTACGCCAAGTTTTCTTGTCAACATTGCCGTGCTGAATTTTCCGGGACGGGCCAGCGGGCGCAAATGCTTGACAGGGGCTGTCCGGCACGATACAATATTACGAATGACTGCCCGCGCGGGCGGGAAACAGGAGGGGAGACGGGGCCATGCAGATCATTGCGCGCATCCGCAGCGATTTTCCGACGAAGTTCGGCATCCCGCGGCAGAGCGGCCTCGTCGACGAGCTGGAGGCGGCCGTCGTGTTCGAGCCGGAGTTCCGAAATCCGGACGCCGTGCGCGGGCTGGACGGGTTTTCGCACCTGTGGCTCATCTGGCAGTTTTCCGCCGCGGTGCGGGACACGTGGTCGCCGACGGTGCGGCCGCCGCGGCTCGGCGGGAATACGCGCATGGGCGTGTTTGCAACGCGCTCGCCGTTCCGGCCGAATCCGGTCGGGCTGTCGTGCGTGCGGCTTGCGCGCGTGGAGATCTCGCCGGAACTGGGGCCGGTGATCTATGTGCGCGGGGCCGACCTCATGGACGGCACGCCGATCTACGACATCAAGCCGTACATCCCGTATGCGGACTGCCATCCGGAGGCGACGGGCGGGTTCACGGACAGCGCAGGGGACTTTCTGCTGACCGTAAACTGCCCGGAGGCGCTGCTGGAGACCGTGCCGCCGGCACGGCGGGACGCGCTGCTCGCCGTGCTCTCGCACGACCCGCGGCCGTCGTACCAGAACGACCCGGAGCGGGTGTACGGCATGTCGTTTGCCGGGTGCAACGTGCGCTTCCGCGTGGAGGGCGGCGCGCTGACCGTGACGGACATCGCGCGGGAGAACTGAATCAACAAGGAAAGATGGGGACAAAATGGGCTTTGTAGAATTGCTGCTTCTGGCCGTCAGTCTGTCCATGGACGCGTTTGCCGTGTCCGTGTGCAAGGGGCTGGCGCTGCCGCGGATCACGGGGAAACAGTCGTGCCTCGTCGGCGCGTGGTTCGGCGGATTTCAGGTGCTCATGCCGGCCATCGGGTATCTGCTCGGCTCGGCGTTTGCGCAGTACATCACGTCGTTTGACCACTGGATCGCCTTCGTGCTGCTCGCGGTCATCGGCGCGAACATGATCAAGGAATCGCGCAGCGATGAGGAGCAGGCCGACGGCTCGCTCACGTGGCGGGCCATGCTGCCGCTGGCCGTCGCGACGAGCATCGACGCGCTGGCCGTCGGCGTGACGTTCGCGTTCCTGATCGAGAGCACGGCCGAGCTGATCTTCGCGTTTGCCGTCATCGGCGTGACGACGTTCTCGCTCTCGGCCGCGGGCGTGCGCCTGGGCCATACGGTCGGGCTGAAGTACAAGTCGCGCGCCGAGCTCGTCGGCGGCATCATCCTGATCCTGCTGGGCGTGAAGATCCTGCTCGAGCATCTCGGCGTCCTGGGCTAAGCGGGACGAAATTATAAAATTGATCGAAAGAGGGAACCACCATGAGCGATTGCACGCACAATTGTGAGACCTGCGGCTCCGACTGCGGCGAGCGCACGGCAGAGAGCCTGCGCGTGGCCGGCAACAGCCATTCCACCGTCAAAAAGGTCATCGGCGTCGTCAGCGGAAAGGGCGGCGTCGGCAAGTCGATGGTCACGAGCATGCTGGCCGTGGCCGCGCAGCGCGAGGGCTACAAGGCCGCCGTGCTCGACGCCGACGTCACCGGCCCGTCCATCCCGAAGGCGTTCGGCCTGACGGGTCTGGCGCAGAATTCCGAGTTCGGCATCATCCCGGCCAAGACGAAAACGGGCATTGAGGTCATGAGCGTCAACCTGCTGCTCGAAAACCCGTCCGACCCCGTCGTTTGGCGCGGGCCGGTCATCGCGGGCGTCGTGACGCAGTTCTGGACGGACGTGTTCTGGGGCGACGTGGACTATATGTTCGTCGACATGCCGCCCGGCACGGGCGATGTGCCGCTGACGGTGTTCCAGTCGCTGCCCGTCGACGGCATCGTCATCGTGACGAGCCCGCAGGAGCTCGTGTCCATGATCGTCGGCAAGGCCGTCAAGATGGCCGAGCTCATGAACGTCCCGGTGCTCGGCATCGTGGAGAACCTGTCGTACTTCACGTGCCCGGACTGCGGCAAGCGCCACGCCATCTTCGGCGAGAGCCACCTCGAAGAGGTCGCCGCCGAACACGGCATCGAAAAGATCGCGCGCCTGCCCATCGACCCGAAGCTCGCCGCCCTGACGGACGCGGGCGACGTCGAGCACATGGACCCCGCGCTGCTCACCGAGGTCGCAAAGCTCGTCGACCTGGCGTAAAAATCAGCATAAAAAAACCGCGAAGCGCTCCGTGCGCTTCGCGGTTTTTTGCTATGTGGTGTTAGTCTTTCTTGCCGACGTAGGTGTCGTCGATCGTGAGCGCGACGAGCACGCCGAGGATGCACAGCGCGCCGATGAGGATGTACGCGTAGGCGTAGCCGCCGGAGGGCGAGTTGCCGAGCGCGCCGCAGATCGTGATGCCGAGCGCGCCGATGATGGAGACGGCGGGCTTCATGACGCGGTAGCCGTTTTCAAAGTCGTACCGGCCCCAGATGGTGCCGATGAGGCTGACGAGGTAGTTCGCCGCGCCGCCGAGCATGATGCCCATGAACGGCTGGCCGATGAAGATGAGCACGTAGCCGAGATCCTTGCCGCTGCCCGGCGTGTGGACGAAGCCGCCGATGACGTTGAGCGCGAGCGAGAGGATGCCGAACAGGAATGTGATGATGATGGCCTTTTTCGTGCCGAGCTTCTGGTCCATGACGCCGCACAGGTAGCTGCCGACGCAGGCGACGAGGCCGGCGCAGGCGAGCATGGGCGTGACGTCGGCGATGTTCGTAAAGCCGATCTGCGCCATGCGCGGGACGAAGTTCGACATGACGCCGAGCGAGAACAGCTCCATGACGCCGAGCGGGAAGATGATGCGCCAGACGTTTTTCGTCTTGAGGAACTGCTTCGGCTGCCAGATGGACGTCTTGCGGTAGGCGATGCCTTCTTCGAGCGCCTTCTGCGCCGCGGCGTGGTCAAAGCTGCTGTCGTTGTCCGGGTAGGCGCCGGCCTGCTCGGGGAAGTCCTTGACGAGCGCGAACACGAGCACGCCGAGGATGAGGCAGACGACGGCGAACATGTAGTAGATGCCGGACAGGCCGATGCCGCCGAGCAGCGCCGAGCAAAGCGGCGTCGCGATGGTGGCCGAGAGCGGGAAGCCGATGGTCACAACGCCCATGGCAAGGCCCTTTTTCGTCGGGAACCAGTTCGAGACGACGTTCAGGCTGGAGATGTAGCTGAAGCCCATGCCGCAGATGTTGGCCAGCGCGATGAAGATGAGGTACACCGGCGCCGCGCCGGCGAAGCTCCACGCGAAGCACACGACGGCATTGACGAGCAGCGCCGTGCCCCACGCGAACTTGTTGCCCTTCCGGCCGCCGAGCCAGCCGAAGAAGATGGCGCCCGGAACGGAGATCCAGGCCGCGATGGTCGAGAATACGTAGAGAATGCCGGGGTTCTGGAGACCGAGACGAGCGGGCCAGCCGAGCCCGGTCTCCGGCAGGAGCGTGACGTTGAGAGAGTCATAGATGATCATTGCGTTGATGAGGATGCTGAAGAAGGTCAGGATCAGAATGATCCATCCCTTTGCGCCGAAACCTTTCGACTTGGACTGAGTCATGGTTATTCCTCCTAAAAAATGATCGGTCTGCCTAAATGGATTGTAACATTTTGACCAATATTTGACCAATACCTGTTTGATGCGCCAAACATTCCTGCGGGTTATAGGTGAGGGGGATGGGAGGAGCAGGGACGACCTTTTAGACCTGTCATCCTGAGCGGAGCAAAGCGGAGTCGAAGGATCTGCCCGATTGCGGAGAACCGATTGCGATCCAGCGCCAAAACAGAATGTCATTCAGAGGGCGCTCTGCGCCCGTGGAATCTTGCCGATTACGGTGCACCGATTGCGTGCCAGCGAAAACGAACAGCCTGTCACCCTGAGCGAAGCGTCAGCGGAGTCGAAGGGTCTGGCCGGTTGCGGTAGTCTATCGTTCTATTCCGGCGCTGGAAATAGACGTGACCATACCGTAATCGGCAAGATTCCACGCCGCTGCGCGGCTCTGAATGACATTCAGTTTTGCTGCGTGCCGCAATCGGCTTTGCGGGCGGATACTATACGCCCCTACGACTGCGCTCTCGCGTTTGCTGCGCGCCGATTACGGAACGCGCCGTCCCAAAGGCACCCTTGTGCAAAGGGGGCTGTCGCCGGAGGCGACTGGGGGATTGTAAGGCTGGATTTTGCTGAAGGGCCAAATCAATGGAACCGCCCATGTAGGGGCGACCCTTGCGGTCGCCCGTTCCTGCGTCCCGCACGAAGCCGCCGGGCGACCGCAAGGGTCGCCCCTACGGGATCGTGCGGCTGGATTGGCGCAGTACAAAACCTTTGGTCTACAATCCCTCCGTCATGGCTTCGCCGTGCCACCTCCCTTTACACAAGGGAGGCTTTGGCGCGGCGGGAATTCGGCGGCGCGTCCTTTTTTTGACAGGAATATTTTGGAACATCCTGCGCTGGGCCCCGCATTGACAAACCCGCAAACCGCGCTATAATAGAAACAAATGTTTACTTATCGCGGCGGCCGGGAGGGATGGGGACCATGCGGCAGGTGATATTGCACAGCGATCTGAATTCGTTCTACGCGTCGGTGGAGATGCGGCTGGACCCCGGGCTGCGGGGGCGGGCGGTGGCGGTGTGCGGGTCGGTGGAGAACCGGCACGGGATCTGCCTTGCAAAGTCGCAGAAGGCGAAGGAGGCGGGCGTCAAGACGGGCATGGCCGTGTGGCAGGCGAAGCAGTGCTGCCCGGAGCTGGTCATCGTGCCGCCGCAGTACGACCAGTACCTGAAATTTTCGCGCCTTGCGCGCGAAATTTACCAGCGCTACACCGACCGCGTCGAGCCGTTCGGCATGGACGAATGCTGGCTCGACCTCACGGGCTGCCCGATGAAGGACGGGCGCGCGGCGGCCGACGAGCTGCGGCGCGTCATGCGCGAGGAGCTCGGGCTGACGGTGAGCGTCGGCGTGTCGTTCAACAAAATTTTCGCAAAGCTCGGCTCGGACATGAAAAAGCCGGACGGGACGACCGTCATCGGCGAGGACTTCCGCGAGACGATCTGGCCGCTGCCGGCGCGCGAGCTGCTGTACGTCGGCCCGGCGACGGAGCGCAAGCTCGCTTCGCACGGCATCTGCACCATCGGCCAGATCGCGCAGGCCGACCCCGCGTTTTTGCGGCGGCTGCTCGGCGTGCACGGGCTGAGCCTGCACGCCTACGCCAACGGGCGCGACTGCTCGGCCGTCATGCCGTATGGCTACCGCGCGCCGGTGCAGTCCGTCGGCCACGGCGTGACGTGCCGGAGCGACCTGACGGAAAAAGACGAGATGTTCCGCATCCTGCTCGAGCTTTCGCAGGACATCGGGCGCAAGCTGCGGTCGTATCATCTCCTCGCCGGCGGCGTGCAGATCTCCGTGCGCGACAGCCACCTTGCCACGCGGCAGTTCCAGCGCGCGCTCGAGATCCCGACGGCCGACGCGCTCGAGCTGGCGCAGGCGGGCGGGCAGCTGCTGAAAAAATGGACGGGCGGCGCGGTGCGCGCGCTGACGATCACGGCCATCGACCTGTGCGAGGAGTCCCGCGCGCAGCAGCTGACGCTCTTTGACGACAGCGCCCGCCGCGACCGGCGCGAGCGCCTCAACCGCACGCTCGACGAGCTGGAAAGCCGCTTCGGCCGCCGCGCCGTCTACCCGTCGAGCCTGCTGCTCAACGACAAAATGCCGCGCGACGGGCGAAACGACGTGGAGCTGCCGGGGCTCATGTACCGATAAAAAATCTCCCCGGAGAGGATCTCCGGGGAGAAACGTCAATCGAACAAAACGCCGTTTCCGCTGGCAAACAGCAGCGACTCATAGTCGCGCAGGCAGACGACGATGTCGGGCCGGTACTGTGCGACGTAGTCGGCGACGCTCATGGCCGTATAATGCCGCTTGTCGAGCGAGCGCATCTCGTCGAAGCTGTAATAGGCCAGCGACTCGAAGGCGTTCGTGAAGCTGTCGCCGAAGATGAGCGCCGTCGGCAGCTCCGGGCGGCCGGTGCGGATGACGGTCTCGGCGATGTCGCCGCCCATGTAGAGATTGTAGAGCACGTCGGCCGTGTCGCTCGCGGGCAGCTGATAGACCGTGGCGGGGACGGACACGCCGTTGTCCTCGCGCGTGAAGGCGACGGGCTCGGCGAAATCGGCGACGTAGAGCGGCTCGTCCGAGTCCCAGAGGCCCAGCAGCTTGCGCGCGTAGGCGCCGAGGTAGGGATTCGGCAGCGCGCGGAGCGTCACGCCATCGCCGAGCGCCGGGCAGGGGAGGCCGACGCCCTGCACCTCGCGCACGCGGTCACAGAAGGCGCGCCAGGTCTCATACGCGCCGTAGAGGCTGTAATGATTGTCGACCGTCGAGGAAAACTGCGCACGGCCGCCGAGGCGGTCGAATTCCTCGCCTATGTCGATGAGCTCGATGCCGCGCGCGGCGAGCGCGGCGCGGAACGCCGGCAGCTCCAGCGCGGTGTAGGCGGATTTGCTGTTGAGGTAGGACGGGTAGAGATCCTCCAGGCTCGCGTACTGGCACGGGACGGCGATGTAGTAGAAATGGCCGCCGTAGGACGCGACCTCGTCGCGCAGCCGCGCGAGCTCGTCGGCCATTTTTTCGGCCTTCTGCGCGATGGCGTCCGCGTCGACGCCGGCGTAGGCCTTGAACGCGAGCAGCGCCGAATCCGTCACGACGACGTCGTTGACGACCGGGCGGCGGAGCAGGGAAATGTCCGCCTTCGCCTTTGCGCGCACGAGCGTCTCGCGCCCGGCGGCGTGGTCGACGAGGTAGTCCTCCATCTCGTCGAAATACGCCCCGCCGGACAGCCCTTCGCGCGAAAGCGGCGGGCAGACGGCGAGCGTGCGGTTCTCATAATAATTGTAGGTGTCCTTCGGCTTGAGCGCCGTCACGAGCAGCGCGGCCGCGAGGAACGCGGCGAACAGGAGCAAAAACGCGAAATTTGAGATCTTTTTCATGCCGCGCCCTCCTTAAAACCGGAAATAGATGAACGGATTGAACGACCCGCTGACGAGCGACACATAAGACAGCGCCAGAAGCGCGAGCGCGAGCAGCTTCGGCCCGAGCTCGAGCGCCGCGGCGGCAAATTTCCCGCTCTTTGCCGCGAGCTTTTTCTGCAAAATGCCCGCGACGGGGAAGACGGCCACGAGCCCGAACAGCCATTCCGGCCAGTATTCGAGAATGTAATAGACCGCCTGCCCGGAAAAGGCTCCGTTCGCGCCGAACATCGCGCGAAGATACGCCATCGCCGCCGAAAGCCCGTCCGCGCGGAACAGCACCCAGCCGAGCACGACGGCAAGCATCGCAAGACCATGCCGCACCGCGGCCGGACAGCGCGCGAGCGCGCGGCCCCAGACGTACTTCTCGCCGAGCAGCAGGAGAAAATACCACAGGCCCCAGCAGACGAAGTTCCAGCTCGCGCCGTGCCAGAGACCGGTGAGGAACCACACGGCGAACAGATTGAAAATATGCCGCGCGGGCAGGCAGCGGTTGCCGCCGAGCGGGATATAGACATAGTCGCGGAACCACGTGGAGAGCGAAATGTGCCACCGCCGCCAGAAGTCCGTCACGGAGTCCGCGATGTAGGGATAGTTGAAGTTCTCGAGAAAATAGAACCCGAACATCCGGCCGAGGCCGATGGCCATGTCGGAATAGGCGGAGAAGTCAAAGTAGATCTGCAGCGTGTACGCGGCCGCGCCGAGCCAGGCAAACGCCGCCGACGGCGCAGCTGCTCCGAACGCGGCGTCCGCCACGGCGGCGATGCCGTTGGCCAGCAGCATTTTCTTGCCGAGGCCGAAGCAGAACCGCTGCGCGCCCGCAGAAAATTCCGAGACGCTCTCGCGCCGGTCGTCGATCTCCTCCGCGACGGTCGTGTAGCGCACGATGGGCCCCGCGACGAGCTGCGGGAACAGCGAGATGTACAGCGCGACCTTCAGCGGATTTTTCTGCACGGCCGCGTCGCCGCGGTAGACGTCCACGACGTAGCTGAGTCCCTGAAACGTGAAAAACGAGATGCCGATGGGCAGCGTGATGTTCGGCACGGGCAGGGAAGCGCCGAGCGCGTTGACGCTCCGGACGAAAAATCCGGCGTATTTGAAGTACCCGAGCAGCGCAAGGCCGAGCGCCGCCGCGCCCCAGACGCCGATGCGCCGGACGGCGCGCCGCTCGCTGCCGCACAAAAGGCCGCCGGCATAATTGATCGCGATGGACACGAGCATGAGCGGCAGAAACCGCAGCCCGGCGCAGCCGTAAAACGCGAGGCTAAAGGCGAGCAATATGAGGTTCCGCACCCGCCGAAAGCGCGCGGGCGTCAGGAAATAGACCGCGAGCAGCAGCGGCAGGAACACGATGAGAAACGAGAGACTTGAAAATACCATGGCGATCTCCTATCGGGCGCTTTTCGCGTCCGCGATGCGGCGGAGCACGGCGGCCGCGCCGTCGAGCTCGCAGCGGTCGCAGACCTCGTCCGCCGCGGCAAGGCACGCGGGCGACGCGTCGGACACCGCGACGCCGAGTCCCGCGAACGCGAGCATGTCCGCGTCGTTGTCCGCGTTGCCGAACGCGGCCGTGTGTACCCGGCTGATGCCGAGCAGCCGGCACAGCGCGCGCAGGCCAGCGCCCTTGCCGGCCCGCGCGTGGACGACCTCGAGAAGGTGCGGCGCGGAGCTCGTGAAGAGCACGTTTTCCAGCGCGCCGGACAAAAGCGCCTGCAGCGACGCGCGGCGCGCGGGGTCGGGGCAGACGATGTTCAGGCTGTCCAGCTCGTGGGCGTGGGCGGCGAGAAACGCGCGGATGTCGGGCTCCGGCGTGCGCGTGGACTGCACATACGGCACATACGCCGGCGAGCAGCCGAACGCGGCGGGATCTTTCACATAGCGCGCGTCGCAGTGCGGCACGCCGTGGTAAAAGCCCTCGATGACGATGCCGCCAGGGACGAGCGCGAGCGCGTCATGCACGGCCGCCTCCGGCAGCGTCATGGAAAAAACGCGCTCGCCGCCCGGAACGCGGCACACGGCCGCGCCGTTGGACGTGATGGCGTAGCGCACGGCGCCGAGGGATAAAAGCTCGCGCGGCAGCGAGCGGTACGACCGCCCGGACGCGATGACGACCTCGACGCCGCAGGCGGCGACGTCGCACACGGCGCGCCGGGCGTAGGGCGAGAGCGTCCCGTCCGGCCGCAGGAGCGTGCCGTCGAGGTCGAGCGCGACGAGCTCGGTCGATGCAGGGTCCATATCGAAAAACCGCCTTTCCGGTCAGATAGAGTCAGATCACGGGGGAAACAGGACAATTCTACCATAAATCCGGGCCAGTGGAAAGAAAATATATTCCGGAAAAATCATTGACAAGCCCGCCGCGTTCCGGTATAATAGCCGATGCATGATTGTGTGGAGGAGCGCCCTATGCTGCTGTCTTTGGCCAAAATCATAGACTGTCCGGGCGCGTCGGTCCCGTTTGACGAAACGCTCGATTTTTCCGAAATGGAGTTCGGTTCGCAGACGCCGGTGACGGAGAGCGTCCACGCGTCCGGCACGGTGCGCAACACCGCCGGGGTCATGATCCTGACCGGCGAGGTCAGCACCCGGCTGCACTGCGTGTGCGACCGCTGCGCCAAGCCGTTTGAACGCGATTTTTCCCTCCCGCTCCGCGCCGTCCTGACGGCGAAGCTCGAAAGCGAGGAGAACGAGGACGAGGAGCTCTTCGAGCTCGTCGGCGACAGCGTCGACTTAGACGACGTCATCAACACCGCGTTCGTGCTCAACATGGAGCAGAAGTTCCTCTGCAAAGAGGACTGCAAGGGGCTGTGCCCCACCTGCGGCGCCGACCTGAACGAAGGTCCCTGCGGCTGCCGCGCTGAGGTCGATCCGCGTTTTGCTGCGCTGCAGCAATGGCTGGAAAAGAATTAAATTTGTAAATCATTAGTTGCCGATTCAGGCATCCAGGACCTAAGGAGGTGTCACCATGGCAGTACCCAAGTGTAAAGTGTCCAAAGCACGTCGCGACAAGAGACGCAGCAACGTCTGGAAGCTGGAGATCCCCGGCGTCGTCGCGTGCCCGAACTGCGGCGCCCCCCGTTTGCCGCATCGCGCCTGCAAGGCCTGCGGTATGTACAACGGCCGTGAGGTCGTTGCGGTCAAGACTGCGAAGTAATGGCTCTGCTTGAAAAGAGGAAGGCGTTTTTCGCCTTCCTCTTTTTCTTGATTCGCTCTTTTTCGGTTGACCAAACCGCCGGAAAATGGCATAATACTAAAATGCAAATGATTCCAGAGAAAAAAGGAGGGGATCCGCATGGCCAAGCCGCTCGTTGCGATCGTCTGCCGCCCGAATGTGGGCAAATCCCTGTTGTTCAATAAGCTGACCGGCCAGCGCACCGCCATCGTCGAGGACACGCCCGGCGTCACGCGCGACCGCATCTACGGCTCGACGGACTGGAACGGCCGCGAGTTCGACCTCGTCGACACCGGCGGCATCGAGCCGAACACCGACTCGGAGATGCTGCGCTTCATGCGCCGCCAGGCGGAGATCGCCGTGGAGATGGCCGACGTCATCGTCATGGTCACGGACGTCAAGGTCGGCGTCACCGCGGCCGATCAGGAGATCGCGTCCATGCTCCAGCGGGCGAAAAAGCCCGTCGTGCTCGCCGTGAACAAGTGCGACAGCGTCGGCAAGATCAACCCGGACATCTATGAGTTCTACTGCCTCGGCCTCGGCGACCCCATCGAGGTCTCGGCCGTCCACGGCCACGGCACGGGCGACCTGCTCGACGCCTGCGTCGCGCATTTCCCGCCCGAGGACGACGAGCCGGAGGAGGACGACACCATCAAGGTCGCCATCATCGGCAAGCCGAACGTCGGCAAATCGAGCCTGCTCAACCGCGTGCTGGGCGAGGAGCGCGTCATCGTCTCGAACGTCGCCGGCACGACGCGCGACGCCATCGACAGCTACTTTGAAAACAAGTACGGCAAATACCGCTTCATCGACACGGCCGGTATGCGCCGCCGCTCGAAGGTCGACGACGCCATCGAAAAATACAGCAACATGCGCGCCATCGCCGCCATCGAGCGCGCGGACGTGTGCCTCATCATGATCGACGCGAACGAGGGCGTCACGGAGCAGGACACGAAGATCGCCGGCCTCGCGCACGAGGCGGGCAAGGCGTCCATCATCGTCGTCAACAAGTGGGACGCCGTCGAAAAAGACACGAACACCATGGACAAGATGACGGCGGACGTCCGCCGGGACCTCAGCTATATGTCCTACGCGCCGGTGCTGTTCATCTCCGCGCTCACGGGCGCGCGTGTGGACAAGCTCTTTGAGCTCATCAACTTTGTCAACGACCAGGCGGCCATGCGCATCTCGACCGGCATGCTCAACAGCGTGCTCGCCGACGCGACGGCGCGCGTCCAGCCGCCGAGCGACAAGGGCCGCCGCCTGAAGATCTACTATATGACGCAGACGTCCGTCAAGCCGCCGCACTTTGTCATTTTCTGCAACGATGCGCGCCTGTTCCACTTCTCGTATCAGCGGTATCTCGAAAACCAGATCCGCGGCACGTTCGGGATGCAGGGCACGCCCATCCGCATGACCATCCGCCAGAAGGGCGACAAGGAGGATTGACATGGCGCTTCGCATCGTGCTGGCCATCCTGGCCGGGTATATTTTCGGCAACGTCAACGGCGCGATCATCACGTCGAACTTCGTCCTGCACGGCGACGTGCGCGAGCACGGCAGCGGCAACGCGGGGCTGACGAACTTCCTGCGCAGCTACGGCGGCGCGAGCACGTTTCTGGTGCTCGCCATCGACATCGGCAAGACGGTGCTCGCGTGCCTCGTCGGTATGTGCCTGTTTACGGAGTTCGGCCTCGGCACCGAGGGCAAGATGCTCTGCGGCATGGCGTGCGTCATCGGGCACATGTTCCCGGTCGTGTACGGCTTCAAGGGCGGCAAGGGTATTTTGTCCGCCGGGACGCTCGCCGTCGTCATGGACTGGCGCGCCGGGCTCATCATCATCGGCATTTTCGCCGTTGTCGTTGTCTGCACGCGCTATGTCTCGCTCGGCTCGCTCATCGCGGCCGCGGCGTATCCGTTTGTGTACCTCGCGTTCTTCTGGGGCAGCTGGGCCGTCGTGCTCATGGCGCTGGCCGTCGC
>CAVFYN010000198.1:819-8851 GCA_963626425.1 Bacteroidaceae bacterium | reverse complement strand
GCACACGACGGTCGTCGGCAAGGAGGGCATCCCGTTCGAGGTGCAGATCCGCACGTGGGAAATGCACGAGACGGCCGAGTACGGCATCGCCGCGCACTGGAAATACAAGCAGAACGGCGACGGCGCGGGCTCGGAGCAGCAGTTCGAGTGGGTCCGCCGATTGCTTGAAAACCAGCAGGACACCGAGGCCGAGGACTATATCAACTCCCTCAAGGTCGACCTGTTCGACGACGAGGTGTTCGTGTTCACCCCGCGCGGCAAGGTCATTTCCCTGCCCGCCGGCTCGACGCCGATCGACTTTGCCTACGCCGTCCACTCCGAGGTCGGCAACCACATGGTCGGCGCGAAGATCAACAACCGCATCGCCGGCTACGACGCCGTGCTCCAGAACGGCGACATCTGCGAGATCATCACCTCGCAGTCGGCCAAGGGCCCGAGCCGCGACTGGCTCAAGCTGTGCAAGTCCAACGGCGCGCGCATCAAGATCAAGCAGTGGTACAAAAAAGAGCGCCGCGAGGAGAACATCGAGCGCGGCCGCTCGAGCTTCGACGCCGAGCTTCGCCGCATCGGCATCGCCCCGTCCATCGTCCAGAACGAGGACATCCTGCCCGTCATCCTGCGCAAGGTCGGCTACGACTCGCTCGATGATCTCTACGCCGCCATCGGCTACGGCGGCATGACGGCGCTCAAGGCCGTCAACCGCGTGAAAGAGGAGCTCATCCGCGCCAACCGCGCCGTGCCGAAGGAGGCCACCGTCAAGGTCGACCTGCCCGGCACGAAAAAGCAGCGGCACAGCGAGTCCGGCATCATCGTCGAGGACATCGACAACTGCCTCATCAAGCTCTCGCGCTGCTGCACGCCCGTCCCGGGCGACGACATCGTCGGCTTTATCACGAAGGGCTACGGCGTCTCCATCCACCGGCGCGACTGTCCGAACGCCGCGGGCGCGGCGTCGCCGGAGTATTCCGGCCGCTGGGTCAAGGTCACGTGGGAGGACGCGCCGACCGACCCGTTCACGACAACGCTCGAGGTCGAGGCGTCCGACCGCGACGGGCTCGTGCTCGACGTGGCGACGATCATGGCCTCGCTGAAGATCCGCGTGAGCGAGCTGTCCGCCCGGAGCCTGCCGGGCGGCAAATGCGCCATCACGCTGTCGTTCGAGGTTCGCAATGTCACCGAGCTCAACACCGTCCAGCAGCGCATCCGCGCCGTTTCCGGCGTCACCAACATCCGAAGGGGGCACGCATAATGCGCGCAGTTGTCACAAGAGTCCGCTCCGCGTCCGTCGCCATCGGCGGGCAGATCGTCGGATCCATCGGGCAGGGGCTGTGCATCCTGCTCGGCGTCGGCCCGGACGACGGCGAGGCGCAGTGCCGCAAGCTCTGCGACAAGATCCTGGGACTCCGCATTTTTGAGGACGAGGCTGGCAAGATGAACCGCTCGCTCGCGGACGTCGGCGGTCAGGTGCTCGTCGTCAGCCAGTTCACGCTCTACGGCGACTGCAAAAAGGGCCGCCGCCCGAGCTTCACCGGCGCGGCCGCGCCGGACATCGCCATCCCGCTGTATGAACTGTTCCTGTCCGAGTGCGAAAAGGCGGGCTTCCCGCCGCAGCACGGCCAGTTCGGCGCGGACATGCAGGTTTCGTCCGTCAACGACGGGCCCGTCACGCTCATCCTCGACACGGATGTGCTCATGTAACTTTTTCTGAGGTGAGACTATGAAAATCTACGTCATGCAGGTCGGTCAGCTCGCCACGAACTGCTACATCGTCTGGGACGAGCAGACAAACGACGCCGCCGTCGTCGACCCCGGCGACAGCGGCCGCGCCATCGCAAGCTGGATGGCCGAGCACAAGCTCGCGCTGAAGGCCATACTGCTCACGCACACGCATTTTGACCACATCGGCGGCCTGCGCGCGCTGCGCGAGGCCGTGCCGGACGCACCGATCTGGGTCTGCCGTGAGGAGTTTCACTACGATAACTCCATGAGCGACGGTCTGCTCGACGACGCCTGGGAATACCATTACTACGACGAGGGTGACACCGTCACGGTCGGCGCACTGGACTTCCGCGTCCTGCGCACGCCGGGCCACACGCCGGGCTCCGTCTGCCTCGTCTGCGGCGACGTCATCTTCTCCGGCGACACGCTCTTCCAGGGCTCGTGCGGCCGCACGGACTTCCCCGGCGGCAGCTGGGTTGAGATGGAGTCGTCGCTCCGCAAGCTCCATGACCTGCCGGGCGACTACACCGTTCTGTCCGGCCACACCGGCGCGACGACGCTCGAGCGCGAGCGCAAAACGAACACGTTCATGCGCCAGGCCATGCAGGACGCATGAAGCTCTATCTTCGCGGTCACAGCTACCGCTACGCCTTAGAGCAGATCCAGCTGTCTCTGTTTCCGAATGAAAAGGTCGAATTTGAAGCGGCGCCGTTTGCCGGCTGCGACGGCGCCGTTTCGACGCTTTCCGAGGGCGCGCGGCTCCTGACGGCCACCGCGCGCATCACCTATCACGGCCGCGAGGCCTTCGCGCGCCAGAGCGTCCCGCTGCGCGAGGCGACGGAGCCCGTCCGCCGGCAGATCCTGCGGCAGAGCTATTACCGCGCGGCCGTGCAGCTGCTCGGCGCCGAGCCGCCGTGGGGCGCGCTGTCCGGCGTGCGGCCGACGAAGCTCACGACGCGCTGCCTGCTCTCCGGCGGCACGGCGCAGGACGCAAACCGCCTCATGCGCGACACGTACTACGTCTCCCCGTCCCGCCGGAAGCTGTGCATCGAGTGCTCCGAGGCGTCCTATGACGCGGCGAAGCTGCTCTCGCCCGGCGACGTTTCGCTGTACGTCGGCATCCCGTTCTGCCCGACGCGCTGCGTCTACTGCAGCTTCGTCAGCCAGACGACGGGCCAGTCCGGCGCGCTCATCGCGCCGTATTTAGACGCGCTCATCCGCGAGATCGAGTCACTCGGCCAGGCGCTCCGCGAGGCCGGGACGCGCGTGCGCACCATCTACATCGGCGGCGGCACGCCGACGACGCTCACGGCTTCGCAGCTCGCCCGCCTTATGGACGCCATCGACGCCTCGATTGACAGATCCGCGCTTTTGGAGTATACCGTTGAGGGCGGACGGCCCGACACGCTCACCGCCGGGAAGTTCTCCGTCATCGCCGCGCACGGCGCCGGGCGCGTGAGCATCAATCCGCAGTCCATGAACGACGCCGTCCTCCGCCGCGTCGGGCGGCTGCACGATTCGGATATGATCGTGCGGTCATTTGACGAGGCGCGGCAGGCCGGATTTTCCGACATCAATATGGACCTCATCGCCGGCCTTCCCGGCGACGATCCGGATTCGTTCGCCGCGTCGCTCGCGCGCGTCATCGCGCTCGGGCCGGAGAATATCACCGTCCACTCGCTCGCCCTGAAAAAGGGCGCGGCGCTCTATGAGCACCGCGAAAATCTCCCGACGGACGAAGCCGTCGGCGAAATGCTCGCGGGCGCGGAGACGGCGCTCCGCCGGGCGGGCTACGCGCCATACTATCTCTACCGGCAGAAGTACATGTCCGGCAGCTTTGAAAACGTCGGCTGGACAAAGCCCGGCCACGTCTGCCTTTACAACATCTACATGATGGAGGAGCTCCAGACGATCGTCTCGTGCGGCGCGGGCGGCATGACGAAGATCAACCTGCCGCACGGCCGGCTCGAGCGCCTGCACAATCCGAAATACCCGAAGGAATACATCGAGCGCGCGGACGACGTCTGCGCCGGCAAGCGCGGCCTTGCGGAGCTGCTCCGCCCCGCCGCGCCATCTCAGACTTGAGAGGAGAACCCATGGACACTCTGTTTTCCAATGTCACCGCGGTGACGATGAACGAAAGCTTCGACGTGCTGTACAGCGCGTTCGTCGGCGTGACGGACGGCAAGATCTCCTACATCGGCCGCAGCGCCCCGGAGGAGAAGCCGCAGCAAATCATCGACGGCACCGGCATGGTGCTCATGCCCGGCCTCATCAACTGCCACACGCACCTTCCCATGACGATCCTGCGCGGCTACGCCGACGACTACGACCTCAAGACGTGGCTGGAGGACTACATCTTCCCGCGCGAGGACCGGCTCGACGACCGCGCCGTCAAGGCCGGCGCGCTGCTCGGCATCGCCGAGTGCCTGCGCTTCGGCGTCACGAGCGTGTCGGAGATGTACGACCACGTCGACGCCATCGCCGAAGCCGTGGCCGAGACGGGCATCAAGGCCAATCTCTCCCGCGGGACGACGATGTTCATCGGCGACGACTTTGATTTTGAGACGTTCCCGGCCTGCCAGGAGCTCGTCGCCGCGAAGAAAAAGTGGCACGGCTATGACGCTGGCCGCATCCAGATCGAGGCGAGCATCCACGCCGAGTACACCTCGACCTACCAGCTGTGGGACGCCGTGGCCGAGTATGCGTACAACGAAGGCATCGGTCTGCAGCTCCACCTGTCCGAGACGAAAAACGAGCACGAGAGCTGCAAGGAAAAATACGGCCTCACGCCCGCGCAGCTTTTGGACTGCCACAACGTCTTTCTCCCGCGCACGACGGCGGCGCACTGCGTCTGGCTCGAGCCGGAGGACCGGAAGCTGCTGGCCAAGCGCGGCGTGTCCGCGGTGCACTGCCCCGTGAGCAACTTAAAGCTCGGCAGCGGCACGGCCGACGTCATGGCCATGGTCAAAGACGGCATGAACGTCTGCCTCGGCACGGACGGCGCGGCGTCGAACAACAACCTCGACCTTTTCGAGGAGATCAAGGCCGCCGCGCTCACGGCCAAGGGCCGCAGCTGCGACCCGACGGCATTAAACGCGCGCGCGGCGCTGCTTATGGCGACCGTGTGCGGCGCGAAGGCGCAGGGCCGCGAAAAAGAGTGCGGCCAGATCAAGCTCGGCTTTGATGCCGACCTCATCCTTCTCGACTTCACCGCGCCGCACCTCATCCCGACGCACTCGGTCATCTCGTCGCTCGTCTACAGCGCGTCGGGCTACGACGTGTGCATGACGATGGTCCGCGGCAAGATCCTCTACGCCGCCGGAAAATACACGACGATCGACATGAACGCCGTCGTGAAGGAGCTGGCCGAGTACGCCATGCCGAAGGTGTTCGGCGAAGAGCAGGAGGCGAAGTGAGTCTTGGCTGAGAAAAACCTGAAAAAGCAGAGCTTTCTGCACGGCGCGGCCATTCTGGCGCTCGCGACGGCCATCGTCAAGGTCATCGGCGCGTGCTACAAGATCCCGATGGTCCGCATCATCGGCAACCAGGGCTACACGTACTTCCTCGCGGCCTATGACATCTACTCCGTGCTGCTCACCGTCTCGACGGCGGGCCTGCCCGTTGCCATGTCGCGCATGATCTCCGAGGCGCAGACGCTCGGCAGCTCCGCGCAGATCAAGCGCGTGTACAAAGCGTCGCTCTACGTCTTTCTGACGATCGGCATCATCGGCTCGGCCGGGATGCTGCTGTTCTGCAAACAGCTGGCGCAGTTTATGGAGACGCCGAACGCGTGGATCGCCATCGGCGCGCTGGGCCCGGCCGTTTTGTTCGTGTGCGTCATCTCGTCGTTCCGCGGATTTTTCCAGGGGCAGAGCATCATGACGCCGACGGCCGTCAGCCAGGTCATCGAGGCGCTGTGCAAGCTGTTCATCGGCCTGGCCCTCGCGTGGCTCATCACGAGCCGCGGCTACGGCTCGGAGTATGCCGCCGGCGGCGCCATCGCAGGCGTCACGATCGGCATCATCCTCTCGTTCGCGTATCTGGCCGTTGAGCACCGCAAGGCGTCGGCCGTCCTGTCCGCCGCGCCGGGCGAAGCGCCGTACCAGACCATGCGCCAGACGATGAAAACGCTGCTGGCCATCGCCATCCCGATCACGATCGGCTCGGCCGGCCTTCAGATCATCAACCTCATCGACTCGAAGCTCGTCGTCGGCCGTCTGGTCAGCGCCGCGGGCTTTTTGCAGGACGAGGCCGAGGATCTGCGCGGCATCTACGGCGCGTGCCAGACGCTCTTCAACATGCCCTCTGCGTTCATCACGCCCATCACCATCAGCGTCATCCCCGCCATCACGGCGCACCTGACGATGAAAAACCGCACGGGCGCGCTCAAGGTCGAAGAGTCGGCCGTGCGCATCATGGCGCTGCTCGCGCTGCCGTGCGGCATCGGCCTCAGCGTCCTCTCCGCGCCGATTTTGCAGATGCTCTACGGCTACACGGGCGATACGCTCACGACCGGCACGCCGCTCATGGCCATCCTCGGCATCTGCGTCATCTTCAACTGCCTCGTCCTTCTGACGAACGCCATCATGCAGGCGCACGGCGACGTGCTCACGCCCGTCATCCATATGCTCATCGGCGGCATCGTGAAGGTCATCGTGAACTATATCCTCGTCGGCCAGCCGTCCATCAACATCACCGGCGCGCCGATCGGCACGCTCACGTGCTACATCGTCATCACCGCGCTCAACCTCATCGCCATGCGCCGGAAGATGAAGCGCATGCCGCGCGTGCTCACGACGATGGTCAAGCCGCTCATCGCGACCGCGGCCATGGCGCTCGGCGCGTACCTCGGCTATGACGTGCTCCATACCCTGCTCGGGTCGAACTCGCTCGCCTGCCTCGGCGCCATCGTCGTCGCGGTCATCGTGTACGCCGTGCTCGTCGTCGTGCTGCGCATCGTGACGTATGACGACTGCATGCTGCTGCCGAAGGGCGAAAAAATCGCAAAGATCCTGCACGTTCGCTGAAGTTTGACGAAAAGCACTTGCAAAGAGGAAACGAATATGGTAAATTTTCCATTGAAGGAACATTATGAATACGCCGACCTGCTCGAGATCGTCCGGCTGCTGCGCGCGCCGGGCGGCTGCCCGTGGGACGGCGAGCAGACGCACGCGTCCATCCGCCGCAACTTCATCGAGGAGGTCTACGAGGTCTGCGAGGCCATCGACAACGACGACCCCGACGGGATGCGCGAGGAGCTCGGCGACGTGCTGCTCCAGGTCGTCTTTCACGCGGACATCGAGCGCGAGGCCGGGCGGTTCACCGAGTCGGACGTGTGCGACGCCGTCTGCCGCAAGCTCATTCTGCGCCACCCGCACGTCTTCGGCGACGTGCAGGCCGACACGACCGAGCAGGTCCTCACGAACTGGGACGAGATCAAGCGCCGGGAAAAGCACCAGACGTCGTATGCCGACACGCTGCGCGCCGTCGCCGTGTCGCTGCCGGCGCTCTGGCGGGCGGACAAGCTCATCTCCAAGGCCGAAAAGGCCGGCTTCGCCTGGCCGGACGCGCTGGGCGCGCTCGGCAAGCTGACCGAAGAGACCGCGGAGCTTAACGCCGCGGCCGCGGGCGAGGGCGACGTGGAAGAAGAGCTCGGCGACGTGCTCTTTGCCGCCGTGTGTGCCGGCCGCCAGTTCGGGATCGACCCGGAGGCGGCGCTGCGGCGTACGTGCGAAAAATTCATCGCGCGCTTTTCGCGCATGGAGCGGGCCGCGGAGGACGCGGGGCTCCGCTTTTCCGAATTATCCCCGGCCGAACAGGGCAAACTGTGGGAGAAGATCAAGCACGAGCCGGACTGACCGCGCGCCCCGGCGTGTTTAGGAATATGGAGGAAGAAAGATATGAACAAGACCGAACTCATCGCCGCGGCCGCCGAGCAGGCGGGCCTGTCGAAGAAAGACACCGAAAAGGCGCTCGCCGCCGTGCTGGACACCGTCACGTCCGCGCTCGCGTCGGGCGAAAAAGTCTCGCTCGTCGGCTTCGGCACGTTTGAGACAAAGACCCGCGGCGCCCGCATGGGCCGCAACCCGAAAACGAAGGAAGAGATCCGCATCCCCGCGTCGAAGGCGCCCGTGTTCAAGGCCGGCAAGGCCCTGCGCGACGCCGTCGCCGAATAAGAAAAGCTCCGGCGGGCCGCGCGTCCGCCGGTTTTTCTTTCAAATTTCCCCATCAAAAGGAGTAAAGATCAATGCGACTGGACAAATACTTAAAGGTCTCGCGCCTCATCAAGCGCCGCACGGTCGCCAACGAG
>CAVFYN010000198.1:0-732 GCA_963626425.1 Bacteroidaceae bacterium | reverse complement strand
CGCGTGAGCGGCAACGGCCGCCCGGCCCGCGCGTCGTATGACGTGAAGGTCGGCGACAAGATCGAGATCCGCTTCGGCGAGAAAACGCTCGCCGTCGAGGTGCTGCAGGTGGCCGAGACCGTCCGCAAGGACGACGCCGTGGCCATGTACCGCGAGCTGTGAGCCGCTTTTGCCGTTTCGCCCACGGTTCGTGGTCCCCGGCGCAAATAATTGTGGAACATTTCATGCCGGTTTTTCATTGACGCACCGCGTGCCCTATGCTAAAATCAAGGTATCTTAAATCGACGCTTTTTGTGACTGACGGAGCGGTGGGTTAAACCACATGGGAGCAAAAAGCAGGTAGTATGCCGACCGTCTGGGCAGTCCTTTCCTCTTGCAGGGACGGGACTGCCTTTTTTGTTTTGCGGCAATTGCAGAAAGGATGATTTCTTTGAAAAAAGTCGCAGTCATCATGGGCTCGGACAGCGACCTGCCGGTCGTGCAGGGCGCCATCTCGCAGCTGAAAAAATTCGGCGTCCCGTTTGAGGCGCACGTCATCTCCGCGCACCGCACGCCCGCGGCGGCGGAGTCCTTCGCCAAATCGGCCGCCGACAACGGCTTTGGCGTCATCATCGCCGCGGCCGGCAAGGCCGCGCACCTCGGCGGCGTCCTCGCCGCGTACACGACGCTGCCCGTCATCGGCCTTCCGATCATGACGAGCATGATGGGCGGGCTGGACAGCCTCCTGTCCAT
>CAVFYN010000197.1:0-3478 GCA_963626425.1 Bacteroidaceae bacterium | reverse complement strand
CCGATTGCGTGCCAGCGAAAACGAAAACACGTGTCACCCTGAGCTTGCCGAAGGGTCTGGCCGGTTGCGGTAGTCTTTCGTTTTGCTCCAGCGCTGGATATTAACGCGACTTCTCCGCAATCGGAAAGATTCCACGCCGGCTTCGCCGGCTCTGAATGACATTCTGTTTTACCGCCGGATCGCAATCGGTTCTCCGTAAACGGGCAGACCCTTCGCCAAGCTCAGGGTGACAGGTCTAATTGGGCATCGGCGCGCAATCTGCCTCGCGGGCGGATAATATCCGCCCCTACACCCCCACGCAGCAGCGCCCATAAAAAAACACCCGCCCGATCCCGGGCGGGTTGCTTTTTGGGGGTTTTCCGGGTATCATAGTTCCATCACGAACGAAGGAGAATCCCATGATACGCCGACTGACGGAGCGCGACGAGGCGCTCTTTTGTACGTTATCCGATGAATTTTACCACTCCGACGGGGTGCTGCACCCCGTGCCGGGTGAGAATTTCCGCCGCGCGTTTGCCGAGATGATGCGCTCGGACGCGTATGCCGAGGGCTTTATCCTCGAGCATGACGGCGAGGCGGCCGGCTATGCGCTGCTGCTCAAAAGCTACTCGCAGGAGGCCGGGGGCGTCGTCGTCTGGATCGACGAATTATACGTCCGGCCGGAATTTCAGTCGCGCGGGCTGGGGACGGAATTTTTCAATTTTGTGTTTGAACGCTACCCCGCGGCGCGCTACCGCCTGGAGATCGAGCCGGAGAACGTCCGCGCGCGGGCGCTCTACGAGCGGCAGGGCTTTGCGGAGCTGCCCTACGTCCAGATGGTCCGGGACGAGGCTTAAACGGCCTTTTTCGGCGCGTCCATCCACGTGCCGTGGCACAGAAACAGCGCGGCGAGGGCGAGCGAAATGAAGCCCGCGGTCAGCATCCAGCCCGTCTGCTTGTGGAACACGACGCCGACGACGAACGCGGCGAGGAACAGCCAGCCCGCGGCCATCGTGCCCTTTTTGCCCGCGCGGCCGGCGATGGCGACGATGCCCGCGCACAGCATGAGCACGGCCGTGAGCAGGCCGAACGAGAACACGCTGCCCGTGCCCATATTCAGCTTTTCGGTGATGGACGCGTCGAGCGCCATGTACGCAAAATACGAAGCGAGGGCGACGCCGGCAATGCCGCAAAACAGCTTGAATGATTTCATAATTGCATCCCTCCGTATGCTCAGCATACCAAATCCCGGGCGGCATTGCAAGACGGCGCACCTTACGAAGCTCTTAAGAATTGTTAAGGCCCCGCGGCTTGACCGGCCGCGCGGGCAGCGCTACAATGGGCGGGCAAGGCACGCGCTCAGAAGGCGCAGGAGCGTCTCGCTGTGGCGCATTTCGTCGGACGCGAGGCGGGAAAAGAGCGAGCGGGCGGCGAAGTCCGACTCCGCCGCGCGGGCATAGCGGGCGGCGGACGCGGTCTCGAGCGCATAGCGCTCGCGCAGCGCCGCGGGGAAGTCCGCGGGCAGCTCCGGCGGCGCGCCGTCCGTCTGCGCGCGCTCGCCCGTGCGGGCGTAGTAGAGCGCGGACAGCTCGCGCGCGTGGCGCTCTTCCTCCCGCGCGATGGCGCGCAGGCTCGCGGCCGCCTGGCCGCCCGCGCGCATGGACAGCGCGCCGTAGGCCCGCCTGGCCGCCAGCGCGTCCGCGATCATATCCGCGAGCGCCGCGTGTTCGTCCGCGCCGTCCGCGCCGTTTGTGACGCGCGCCCAGACGGCGCGCGCGGCGTCTGCATTGTATGGATCCATAGGCATCCCTCCGCAAGAGCTTATGCGCCGGCCGCGCGGAGGTTTCGGAAAATTTTTGAAAGGAGCGGTGCGCCATGGCCACCACTTTGCAGGGCAGCGCGAAGCGGCCCCTCGCGCTCGAGATCCTGCGCTTTGCGCTGCCGTTTTTGCTGACGGCGGAGCTTCAGCTGCTGTTCAACACGGTCGATCTCGTCGTCATCGGCCAGTTCGCCGGGAGCATGGCCCTCGCGGCCGTCGGCGCGACGACGACGCTCGTCAACCTCGTCGTCAACGCCATGGTGAACTTCACCGTCGGCGCGACGGTCTGCGTCGCCAACCAGATCGGCGCGCGAAACGACGACGGCGTCCGCCGCGCCACGCACACGGCGTTCACCGTCGGCCTCGCCGCGGGCGCAGTGCTCTCCGTCGTCCTCATCGCGGGCGCGGAGGGCTTCCTGCGCCTGATGCAGACGCCGGAGGAAATTCTGAGCCAGTCCGTGCTGTACATCCGCATCTACGGCCTCGGATTGCCCGCCATTTCGGTCTATAACTTCGGCGCGGCCGTCTGCCGCGGCGCGGGCGACTCGAAGCGGCCGCTTTATATCCTGACGGCGTCGGGCGTTCTGAACGCGGCGCTCAATTTGGTTCTCGTCATCTGCTTCCACTGGGACGTCGCGGGCGTCGCGGCGGCGACGAGCGTTTCCAATTACGCCGCGGCCATCGCCATGACCTTGTTTTTGTGCCACGCGCACGACGCGCGGCGTCTCGCCATCCGCCATCTCGGCGTCCACGGGCCGACGCTCCGCCGCATCTGCCGCATCGGCTTCCCAGCGCTTGCGCAGAGCTGCCTGTTCAACATCGCGAACATCGCCGTCCAGGCGTCGGTCAACACGCTCGGCGCGACGGTCGTCGCCGGAAACTCCGCCTGCTCGAGCGTGGAGAACTTCGCCTACACCGGCACGAACGCCATCGGCCAGAGCGCCGTCACGTTCATCGGCCAGCAGGTCGGCGCGCATGAGCACCGCCGCATCGGCCGCACGGTGCTGCTGTGTCTATCCTACGTCTGGGCGTTTTCCTGGCTGCTCGCGGGCGTGTGCTACGCCTTCGGCGAGCCGCTTTTGAAGCTCTACATCACCGACAACCCGGAAGCCCTGACCGAGGCCCTCGGCCGGCTGCACTTCATGCTCTGGACGTTCTTCCTGTGCGCCACGATGGACACGCTGACCAGCTCCCTTCGCGGCATGGGCGCGTCGAAGACCCCGATGTTCATCACGCTCTTCGGCGTGTGCGTCGTAAGATTTCTGTGGATCGCGTTCATCTTCCCGCGCCACCACACCCTCGTGGGGCTCTACTGCGTGTACCCCGTGACGTATTCCATCGCCATCACCTGCCAGGTCATCGCGTTTTTCGTGCTGAAAAAGCATTTGTGCGAGAGGATCGAGCGGGAACAGGGATAGTGGAAAGATGAAAGCGGAAAGTGAAGGGCGCGATGGTCTGCGCCCGCGCGTCTGCTGTGCGCCGATTGCGGAACGCGCCAAGGCTCCCCTGTGTAAGGGGAGCTGTCAGCGAAGCTGACTGAGGGGTTGGAGGTCAATGGCACGGTAGTGCGCCATCGTGAATTCGGAACATCGTCCCGCCAACCCCTCCGTCATGGCCATAGGCCATGACACCTCCCCTTACACAGGGGAGGCTTGGGCGCGGCGGGAATTCGGCGGCGCG
>CAVFYN010000196.1:0-10906 GCA_963626425.1 Bacteroidaceae bacterium | reverse complement strand
CCGGAGATGGTGTCGTGCGCGTGCGGCAGCTGTGTTTTCTCGTCAAAAACGAAGTGATACTTGCCATTTTCAACGGCGATACTGCCCTCGATGCCGCACAGGCAGCAGATGGCGACGCCGTCCTCGCGCAGGTAGAAGTTGCGGCTGTGGCAGTGCGGGCAGATGCCCGGCGCGCCCTTGTAGTCGTCCCCGTACACGCCGTCCGGAGCGGTGAACGAGCCGTCCGCGATCTTCGCGGCAGCCGCGGCCGTGTCGCGGCCGATGGTGCGCGCGCGCTCGAGCGCGTCGTCGTTCATGACGATGTCGAGCGACCACTGGAACGTCTCGTTGTGGATGATCGTCCACTTCGGCGTGAGCGCCTGCGTGGCGAAGTCGCACTCGATGCGCGTGCCCCAGTCGCTGCCGCCGACGCCCATGTACGAGACGACCTTGTCCTTCAGATACCGCCCGTCGACGGGCTTGCCGCCCTGCTCGGCGATCTTCGAGGCGATCATGACGTTGCCGCGGTCGAGCCGCGGCCCGAAGCGGTCCATGACCGTGTGGAACAGGCCCGACGCGCACTTTTCAAAGATCGGCACGGACCAGACGATGCCGTCGGCGTCGTACATCTGGTCGGTCAGCCACTTGAAATCGTCGCGCAGGACGCACTCGTTCCCGCGGCCGGAGAACATGCCGATGACGCACGCCTTGCACCCGGTGCAGTGCTGGATGTTCAGCCGGTTGAGGTTGATGAACTGCAGCTCGGCGCCGAGCTCCTGCGCGCCCATGAGCGATTGCAGGCACATCGCGTCGTTGCTGCCGCCGGGCGTACCGGCGGAGATGCCGAGGATCTTCATGCGACAAAACTCCCTTCCAATTTGCCCTTGTCCGGGCAGCCCATTTCCCGACCCACGCCCGGGCCGGTGCCTTGTCATGTTCAGTGTACCACGCCCGGCAGGCAAAGGGAAATACTTTTCTTTGTTCGTTTTATTGCATGGATGGTTATAAATCCGGAATTGGTTTGTGCAAGTTGCGAGGATTTTGGGTGAACTGTCTGGATGGTGGACAAACCGCAGAGAAATAGGAGCGCCGCGCCAAAGCCTCCCCTGAAAGGGGAGGTGGCACGGCGGAACGCCGTGACGGAGAGGTTTTTGCGCGGTATCGAATTTACGAGAACGCCCTGCAAAACGGAAACCTTTTCAACCTCTCAGTCGGCTCCGCCGACAGCTCCCCTTGCAGGGGAGCCTTTCGGCAATCGGTACGCAGCAAACGCGATGGGCGCAGTCTTGCGGGCGGATGATATCCGCCCCTACATGGCGCGGCGCATTTCCGCCCCGCTCACTTCTTCGTCAGCGGTCTCCCCACCAGCTCCGGGTTTTCGAGGACCTCGAGGTAATCCTGCAGATTCCTCTGCAAAAGCGCGGGCGTGTCGAGGCCGTAGGGGCAGCGGGAGCTGCAGCGGCCGCAGTGGACGCAGGCGCGGATCTGCTCCATCATCGCCCGGCCCTCGTCGGAGAGCATGATGGACGTCGGCGCGCGGCGGAGCATCAGGGCCGAGCGGGCGCACGACGGGATCTGGATGCCCTGCGGGCACGGCATGCAGTAGCCGCAGCCGCGGCAGAACTCGCCCCGGAGCTCGGCGCGGTCGCGCGCGATGATCGCCTCGCGCTCCGGCGTCAGCGCGGGCGGGTTTTCGATGTACGACAGGAATTCCTCCAGCTCCCAGTCGCGCTGGACGCCCCAGATGGGCAGGACGGCGCCCTGCGCGCGCATCCACGCGCACGCCGCGGCCGAGTCCGTCAGAAGCCCGCCGGCGAGGCCCTTCATCGCGATAAAGCCCATGTTTTTTTCCAGGCAGTGCCGCGCGAGCGCGACCTCCTCGTTCGTGGCGAGGTAGCTGAGCGGGTACTGCAGCGTCGCGTACAGCCCCGAGTCGACCGCCTCGCGCGCGACGGCGAGCGAGTGGTTCGTGATGCTGATAAAGCGGATCTTGCCGGCCTTCTTCGCCGCGAGCGCCGCGTCATAGAGCCCGTCCTCGCCGCCCGGGCGCGGGCAGAATGGCGGATTGTGCAGCTGGTAGACGTCGATGTGGTCCGTGCCGAGCGTTTTCAGGCTCGTCTCGAGCTCGCGCGTGAGCTGCTCGCCCGTTTTGGCCATCGTTTTCGTCGCGATGTAGACGCGGTCCCACATCCCCGCGAACGCCGCGCCGAGCTTTTCCTCGCTGTCGGAATACGCGCGGGCCGTGTCGAAATACGTCACGCCGCCGTCATATGCGCGGCGCAGCAGGCGCACGGCGTCGTCTTTTGCAATGCGCTGGATCGGCAGCGCGCCGAAGCCCGTCTGCTCGACGGTGATGCCCGTCGCGCCAAGAGTGATCTTCCCCATAAAATTGCCCCCTTTTTTTCTTCATTATCCGCGTGCGGGCGGGCGATGTCAAGCCGCGCATGGCCGTCATGCAAAATCCGCAGGAAAAAAATGCTTTGCATCGGGCCGAACATATGGTATTCTAATGGTAAGTCTATCAAAGGGGAGAGGTCCATGCAGGAAAAATCCATGATCCGCAACATGACCGAGGGCCATGTCATGCGGCAGCTCATCAACTTCTCGCTCCCGTTTCTGCTGGCGAACTGCCTCCAGACGCTCTACACGATGGTCGACACGTTCGTCGTCGGCCGGTTCTGCGGCAAGGAGGCGCTCGCGGCCGTGTCGACGTGCGGCGAGGTCATCATGTTCTACACCATGATCGGCATGGGCATCGCCTCGGCCGGTCAGATCATCATCGCGCAGTTCGTCGGCAAGGACGACCGCACGTCGCTCTCGCGCACGATCGGCACGCTTCTGACGTTCCTGACGGCGCTGGCCGTGTGCCTGAGCGTATTTTGCATCGCGCTGACGGACGTGCAGCTCAGGCTCGTCAATCTCCCGGCCGAGGCCATGGCCGAGGGGCGGCGCTACACGCTCGTGAGCGCGGCGGGCCTCGTGTTCATCTACGGCTACAACGCCGTCAGCTCCATCCTGCGCGGCATGGGCGACAGCCGCCGGCCGCTTCTGTTCGTGGCCATCGCCTCGGGCATGAATCTTGTGCTCGACCTTCTCTTCATCGTCGTCTTTCACTGGGGCGCGCTCGGCGCCGCGCTCGCGACGATCCTGGGGCAGGGCTTCTCCGTCGCCGCGTCCGTCGTCTATCTCTACCGGCGGCGCGAGAGCTTCGGGTTCGACTTCGCGCCGCGCTCGTTCGTTCCGGAGAAAAAGTACCTGAATATGCTCCTTCGCCTCGGCGTGCCGATGGCGGCGCAGTTCGGCGCGGTGCTGCTGTCCATTCTGTTCGTCGCCTCGCGCATCAACCTGTTCGGCGTCGCCGCCGCGGCGGCAAACGGCGTGGCGAACAAGCTCGAAAACGTCGTGCGCATCGTCTCCAACTCCGTCGGCGCGGCGGGCTCTGCGATGGTCGCGCAGAACATCGCGGCGCGAAAAACGGGGCGCGTCTCGCGCGTGCTCGGCGGCGTCGCGGCCATCTGCGTGACGTGGTCGGCCCTGTGCGCGCTGGCCATTTTCCTGCTGCCGCGGCAGCTGTTCGGCGTGTTCAACACCGACCCGGACGTGCTCGCCTTCGCCGCCGTCTACGCGCCCGCCGGCGCGCTGGGCTACTTCTCCAACGGCCTGCGCGCGACGGCAAACTGCCTCATCAACGGCATCGGCTTTGCCTCGCTCGCGCTCGTCAGCGGCCTGATTGACGGCGTGTTCGCGCGCATCGGCTTCTCGCTGCTGTTCGGCTACGCGCTCGGCATGGGCCTGCAGGGCTTCTGGCTCGGCAGCGCGCTGGCCGGCTACGTCCCCGTCCTCATCGGCGGCGTGTACTACCTCTCCGGCAAGTGGAAAACGAAAAAGCTCATCACGGGCAGCGACGGCTGACCGCTCCCGTTCAAACAAAAAGACTTCATGCGCCGCCCGCGTGCATGAAGTCTTTTTCGCGTCTGCATAGAAAAAAACCGCCGGTCACATCTGACCTGCGGCCGCCGGCTCCATCCCCGCGCATGCTCCATAGGCGCGCCGGAGCTCCGTCTCAAGGGTCTGCTTCAAACGATCCAGCTCCTGACGCATCGCCGCCCTGCGCTTCTCGCCGCAGTCCTGCCCGTCGACAAGCCGCGCGCACAGCCGGTATAAATGCTCGTTCTCCTGCATGACCGCCGCGCGCGCCATCCCCGCCATGATCCCAAGCCGAATGGTCGCCGCATAGCAGAATAATACCCCGTCAACGCTGATCATGTTCCGATCCCCCAGTTGTTTTATTTGTAATATATTTCTATTTTAGTGTGATCTTCAGAAATTTCAACCGTTTTCTCCCAAATTTATATTTTTTCGTTCGACACGATTCGACAAATTTCGCGAGACAAGGATCATAACATACCCTTCTGCATAATCTGCCGCGCGAGGTAAACACTAGCTGTGAGAACATTACAAGAAAGCAGGGAGATCATATATGAAAGCGACTGGCATCGTCCGCCGTATTGACGACCTTGGGCGGGTCGTCATTCCCAAGGAGATCCGCCGCACGCTGCGTATCCGTGAGGGCGACCCGTTGGAGATCTACACGGAAAAAGACGGCGAGGTGATATTCAAGAAGTACTCGCCCATGGGCGATCTGGCGGATTTTGCGGGGCAGATCTGCGAGTCCATCGGGAAGAACACGGGGCTCATCGCGGCCATCTGCGACCGGGACGCGGTCATTGCCGTGGCGGGCGCGCCGCGGCGGGAGCTGGAGGGGCGGCGGTGCTCGGCCGACCTGGAGCAGATCATGGAGCAGCGGCGCGCGTACGTGCTCGCGCCCGGTGCGGCGCGGCTGCCGGTGTCGGAGGACGCCGCGCACTACTGCCTCGGCGTGGCCGTGCCCATTTTGTCCGGCGGCGACCTCATGGGCTGCGTGTGCCTGCTGCTCGGCGCCGACGGCGCGCCGCTCGGGCAGACGGAGCTGCAGCTGGCGCAGACCGTGGCCGGGTTCCTGGGAAAGCAGCTCGAGAGCTGAGCGCAAAAACCGCCCGCCGGGTGCATCCCGGCGGGCGGCTTTTCGTATTTTATTTTTCCAGCGCCGCGACAGCCTTGCGCAGCAGCGGCAGGATGAGGCCGCCGCAGACATTGCCGAGCGAGACGACGGCGATGATGCCGAGGCCGCGGGCGGTGAAGAGCCGGCCGGCCATGGCGAAATAGTACATATCCGCGATGGAGTGCTCCGTGCCTGTCAGGATGAACACGACGACGCCGAAGATGATCGCGAGGTACTTGCCCAGCTCGTGCGGGCAGTTTTTATAGCCCTCGACGGCGATGTAGATGAGCACGTTGCACATGACGCCGAGGAAGAACAGGCTGACGAAGCTGTCGGCGAGCTTTGCGTCGCACAGCGCGGCGGCCGCGTCGGAAAACGCCGGGCCCAGGCGCGTGAGCCCCGCGATGGCGGCCATAAGGGCCGTCCCGGCGAGGTTGCCGAGCCAGATGACGGCAAGCGAGATGAGATAGCCCGGCCGGTTGTCGAAGATGTAGCACGCGCGGCCGGTGAAGAGCGCGAAGCCGAACGTGCAGATCGTAAACAGCCCGACGGCGAACAAAAGCGCCGCGAGCGGGCGGCTCGTGCCGCTCATGGCGAGATACACGTTGCCGCCGACGCCGATGGTGAAGCCGGCCAGGACGGCGCTTAGAAATGTCGCGAGGTGTTTTTTCATAGGGCCTCCTTGCTGCGCCGCCCGCGGCGCGGATTATTTCAGGTGCTTGTCCAAAAACGCGATGACCGCGCCGCGGATCTCGTCGCAGTGCCAGCTTTGGTCGTGCGTGCCGTGGCCCGCGCCGTCGACGATGAGAAGATCCGCCTGCGCGCCCGCGGCCGTGAGCGCGTCGTACAGGCGCTTGCTCTGGCGCATGGGGACGTCGCCGTCGCGGTCGCCGTGCAAAATGAGCATCGGCGGGACGTTTTTGTGGACATACGTGATGGGATTGGCCTTTTCGCAGAGCTCCGGCACGTCGCCGAGCGGCGCGCCGAGGAAGTTCGACTCCGGCGAGCGCGCGCCGGAATGCTTCATGAACGAGCCGATCGTGTCGTCCTCGTCCAATTTGGCAAAGTCGATGGGCCCGTAAAAATCGACGGCGGCGGCAATGGTCGAGTCCTCGCTCTGGTATTCGCCGGTGTCGAACTGCTCCTGCTCGCCCGTGACGGCCGTGAAGGCGCTTAAGTACCCGCCGGCGGAGTAGCCGAGCGTCGCGATGCGGTCGGGGTCGATGTCAAAGTGCGCCGCATAGGTTTTTAAGAACCGGATGGCCGTCTTGACGTCCTCCACCGCGCCGGGAAAGCGCGACTCGGACGATTTGCGGTACTCCACGTCCACGACGGCATAGCCCGCGTCGCACAGCCACGTGAGGTTCGGGACGCTTCCCATGTGCTCATACAGCTCGAACCCGCCGCCGGACAGATGCACGACGACCGGCAGGCGGCGGCAGACCTTTTCCTTGCCCGGAATGGCCGGCGGCTCGTTCGGGATCATGATGCAAAGGTGCAGCGGGCGGCGGCGCGGATTGCCGGGGATGGCCGCGCAGGCCGCGGCGTCCGTGTCGCCGAGCAGCTGCGAATAGACGATGCCGGAATGCAGCGTGATGTTCGCCCGGCCGGGGTCGGGGTCCCGGCGGGTCAGATGCGTGATCATGCGGGTTCCTCCTTTTTATTTCCGGCCGCGCGGGCCGGGTCTCATATCCGAAGTATACCACCGATCAGCGTGCCACGCAATGGGCGTTTTTTGTCAGACGGGCGTCACGCGCCGCGTCGTCTCGAGCGCGAGCTCGACCATGTCCGTGATCTTGCGCTCGCGCTCTTCGCTCGTGAGCTCCTCGCCGCGGACGATGTGGTTGGACACCGTGCAGATGGCCAGCGCGTTTTTGCCCGCGCGCGCGGCCGTCATGTACAGCCCCGCGGCCTCCATCTCGACGGCGAGGACGCCCATGCGGCGCCAGCCGTCGTTGAAGTCGGGGTCGTCGTGGTAATACGTGTCGGCCGAGAGGACGTTGCCGACGGCGATGGGAAGTCCTTTTTCCCGCGCCGCCTGCGCCGCCGCGTCGAGGAGCTTCCACGACGCCGTGGGTGCATACGTGCCGTTCAGATTGAACTGCGCGGCGAAGTTCGAGTTCGTGCTCGCGCCCATGCAGAGGATGACGTCGCGCAGCTGCAATTCATCGGCCAGCCCGCCGGCCGTGCCGATGCGGATGATGTTGTCGACGTCGTAGAAATGATAGAGCTCATAGCTGTAAATGCCGATGGACGGGATGCCCATGCCGCTGGCCATGACCGTGACGGGCACGCCGCGCCATAAGCCGGTGTAGCCCTGGATGCCGCGGACGTTGTTGACGAGCTCCGCGTTTTCCAGAAACGTCTCGGCGATGAACTTCGCGCGCAGCGGGTCGCCGGGCATGAGGACGGTCTTTGCGATCTGCCCCTTCCGGGCGGCGTTGTGGGGAGTCGGGGTAAGCATCATGGTTCATTCTCCTTCTTTCAATTGCGCCTTCGCCGCGCCGACGACGCGGCTCGTGCCGAGGCGGGACGCGCCGAGTTCCAAAAACCGCTCCGCGTCGGATAAGTCCCGGATGCCGCCGGACGCCTTGACGCGGACGTTTTCGCCGACGTGATCGCGCAGCAGCCGCACGTCGTGCTCCGTCGCGCCGGAGCCGGCAAAGCCCGTGGACGTCTTGATAAAATCCGCGCCGGACGCGGTCACGAGGTCGCACAGGCGGCATTTTTCCTCGTCCGTGAGCAGGCCCGTCTCGATGATGACCTTCAGAATATGCCCGCGCGTGGCCTCGCGCATGGCGGCAAGCTCTTCGGCCACGGCGTCATATCGGCCGCCGCGCACGTCGCCGAGGTTTATGACCATGTCGATCTCGCTCGCGCCGCTGCCTAACGCGTCGCGCGCCTCGAAGCACTTGACCTTCGTCGTCGCGTAGCCGTTCGGGAAGCCGATGACCGTGCAGACCGGCAGCGCGCCGGCCAGATACGCGCTCGCCCGGGCAACGTAGCTCGGCGGGATGCAGACGGACGCGCAGCCGAACTTCACCGCGTCGTCGCACACGGCGCGGATGTCGTCCCACGTGGCCGTCTGCGAAAGCAGCGTGTGGTCGCACGCCGCCAGGATCTCGGGCAGCTCCATGGCCGTCCCTCCTTATAATAAACAGTGCATCTAGTATACCGGCCGCCGGGGCAAAAGTCAATTTGCGCGGCGGCGCGGCACGTGGTATACTGGTTTTGATATTTGCACACTTGGAGGTGCCACCTATGGACAAAAAAGCGCTCTACAAGCTCCAGTGCGGGCTCTTTATCCTGACGGCGCGGGATGGCGGCCGGGACAACGGCTGCATCGTCAACACCGTCACGCAGGTGACGAGCACGCCGTGCCGCGTCACGGTCGCGGTGAACAAGCAGAATCTCACGCACGACATGATCCTCTCGACGGGCAGCTTCAACGCGTCGATCCTGAGCACGGACGCGCCGTTTGAGGTGTACAAGCACTTCGGCTTCCAGTCCGGCCGGGACGCGGACAAATTCCCGGGCGCGGGCTTCCCGCGGAGCGAAAACGGCCTCATCTACATTCCGCACGCCGCGTGCGCCTATCTTTCCGGCCGCGTCATCAGCGCGACGGACCTCGGCACGCACACGCTGTTTTTAGCCGAGGTGACGGACGCCGCCGTCCTGTCCGATTCCGCGCCCGTCACGTATGACTACTACCAGTCGAACATCAAGCCGAAGCCCCAGCCGACGGAGAAAAAGGGCTGGCGCTGCAAGGTCTGCGGCTATGTCTACGAGGGTGAGGAGCTCCCGCCCGACTTCGTCTGCCCCATCTGCAAGCACGGCCCGGAGGATTTCGAGCGCATCAATTAAATTTCCGCACAAAAATAGCGTCTGCCTCGTATGATAAGGCAGACGCTATTTTTACGTTTTGCTCAGATAGGTTTTTCATGAATATAAAGCACGCCCAGCGTGCTCGGGCCGCAGTGGCAGGAGACGGTGCAGCCGGCGTTCGTCTCGTAGATCTCCTCAAACTTGCCGTACTGCTTCACGGTGTCCCACGCGGCGGCGATCGTCTCGTCGGTGCAGGGCGTGTGCGTGATGAACACGCGGCCGGGGACGATGTCGTCGGCCTTCGTCAGGCGCTCGCGCGCGTAGTCGGCGATGCACTTGGCAAACGAGCCGCGGTATTTTTTCGCGACGCCCATCTTGCCGTCCCGCACCTCGATGCACGGCTTGAGATGCAAAAGATTCGCGCCGAGCGCGGCGACGGCCGAGCAGCGGCCGCCCTTGTAGAGATAGTCCAGCCGGTCGATGAGGAAGCTCGCGTCCACGCGCGGGGCCAGCGCGTTCATGGCCATGACGATCTCGGGCGCGGACGCACCGGCTTCCGCCATTTTCGCGGCCTCGCACACAACGTGGCCCTGGCCGGTCGAGAGATTGCGCGAGTCGACGACGTACACGTTCTTGAACGGCTCGGCCGCGACGCACGCGTTCTGGTAGCTCGAGGAGAAGTCGGCGCTGATGGTGATGTGGATGACGGCGTCGTACTCCGGCGCGAACTTTTCAAACATGGCCGTGAAGTCGGAAATATTCGGCGCGGCCGTCTTGCACAGCGCGCCGCCGGAAGCGACGTGCGCGAAAATGTCCGCCGGGGTGATGTCCACGCCGTCGCGGTAGGTGCCGTCGCCCTTCTGGACGTAGAGCGGCATGAGCGTGATGTCGTAGCGCTTTATAAGCTCGGGCGAGAGGTCGCACGTGCTGTCCGCGGTGATCTTGATTGCCATAGGCTTTGATCCTCCTTTCCCCCGCCGCCTGCCGCGCCGGGTCCGGTTTCTTTCGCAATTTGATGATAATTATAGCAAATACACGGCCGCTTGACAACAGAAAAACCCCGGTCAAATTCGCCGCAATTGACGCTTTTCTCCGGCGCGGATCTATTATATAATAAAGGTGTCGCCGCCGGGCTCCGGCGGCGGGAAAGGAGACCCCATTTTTCATGAACCTGAACATATTTTACGGCGTCCTCATCCCGTTCGTCGGGACGACGCTCGGCGCGGCGTGCGTGTTCTTCCTCAAAAAGGGCATGAGCGACCGGCTCGGCCGCATGCTGACGGGCTTCGCCGCGGGCGTCATGGTCGCCGCCTCCATCTGGAGCCTCATCATCCCGGCCATCGAGCAGTCCTCCGCCATGGGCCGCTGGTCGTTCGTCCCGGCGGCCGTGGGCTTCTGGCTCGGCATCGCGTTTTTGCTGCTGCTCGACCACGTCATCCCGCATCTGCACCGCGCGAGCGAGTGCGCCGAGGGCCCGAAGTGCGGCCTGTCGCGCGCGACGATGCTCGTCCTGGCCGTCACGCTGCACAACATCCCCGAGGGCATGGCCGTCGGCGTCGTGTACGCGGGGCTCCGCTCGGGCGGCGCGTCCATCACGCTCATGGGCGCCATGGCCCTCTCGCTCGGCATCGCCATCCAGAACTTCCCCGAGGGCGCCATCATCTCCATGCCGCTGCACGCGGCGGGGCAGACGCGCCTTCGCGCCTTTGTCGGCGGGACGCTCTCGGGCATCGTCGAGCCGATCGCGGCCGTGTTCACGATCCTCGCCGCGGGGCTCATCGTCCCGGCGCTGCCGTACCTTCTGAGCTTCGCGGCCGGCGCGATGCTCTACGTCGTCGTCGAGGAGCTCATCCCCGAAATGTCCGCCGGCGAGCACTCGAACATCGGCACGGTGTTCTTCGCCGTCGGCTTCAGCGTGATGATGATTTTGGACGTCGCGCTTGGGTAAAAGAATCCCGCCTCTTGTGAGGCAGCGCCAGATCAGAAACCATACCCGCACGAAGCGCATTTCCGCCCCTGCGTTCACAATTTTCCCTTGCATTACACAAAGTAGTGCTGCGG
>CAVFYN010000195.1:10618-13880 GCA_963626425.1 Bacteroidaceae bacterium | reverse complement strand
GCCCGGAGTCCGTCCAGAAGCTCATCGGCGAGGGCAAGTACGGCCGCAAGTCCGGCGAGGGCTGGCACAAGTACAACTAATTTCCCCGCTTTTCCCGATCCCTGAAAATATATTTTGAAAGGATTGATTCCAATGGTCAAAGTGGAAGATATCAAAACCATCGGCATGTACGGCGCCGGCACCATCGGCGGCGGCTTCGCTGCGTACTTCGCCCTCAAGGGCCTGAACGTCAACGTCTACGTCCGTTCCGAGGCCTCCAAGGAGCGCGCTGTGCCGCACATCCAGGGTCCGATCGACTCCTACGTCAAGCTCGGCCTCCTCGACGACGGCCAGAAGCTGTGGGACCGCATCAAGATCACGACCGACCCGGCCGAGGCCTTCACGGGCGTCTACTTCGTCCAGGAGAACGGCGCTGAGAACCTCGAGCAGAAGCACGAGATGGTCGCCGTCATGGAGAAGTACATGCCGGAAGACGGCATCATTGCCTCCTCCTCCTCCGGCACGCCGGTCACGAAGATCGCCTCCGAGGCCCAGCATCCGGAGCGCATCATCGTCGGCCATCCGTTCAACCCGGCCTACCTCCTGCCGCTCATCGAGATCTGCGGCGGCGAGAAGACCGACCCGGCCGTCATCGAGCTCGCCCGCGAGTTCTACAAGAAGTATGACAAGGCCCCGTGCGTCCTGCACAAGGAGAAGAACGGCTTCATCGCCAACCGTCTCATGCACGCCCTGTGGCGTGAGGAGATCGCGCTCGTCACCGAGGGCGTCTGCTCCATGGCTGACGCGGACGACGCCTGGACGTTCGGCCCCGGCATCCGTCTGGCGGCTGTCGGCCCCGGCATGAACTACGAGCTCGGCGGCGGCACGCTCGGCATCAAGGGCTGCGGCATCAAGTTCGGCGCCATGACGAACGCCGTCTTCGCCGACATCTCCGACATGAAGGAAGTCCCGGCGACCTGGCCGGACAAGTCCGGCGAGGAGATCATCGTCGAGAAGGAGAACATGCCCGACGTCATCGGCCACACGAACGAGGACATCGCCGCGTTCCGCGACAAGCTCATCGTCGACGTGCTCAAGCTGCATCACCGCATGTAATTCCGTCCGTTCGGAGCTTTACAACGTTCTTAATCCATTTGGGGATTTGATTTTTCCCAGATTCATGCTACAATAGTGGCATACTGAATGAAAGGATTTGATTCCAATGGCCAAAACTATCATCACCGCCGCCATGACCGGCGCTGTCACCCCCGCTGGCTACAACATTCCGGAGACCCCGGAGCAGATCGCGGAGCAGGTCTACGAGTGCTGGAAGCTCGGCGCTTCCGTCGCCCACCTGCACATGCGGGACGACGACGGCAACGGCGTCATGGATCCGGTCAAGTTCTACGAGACCATCAAGCTCATCCGCGCCCACAAGGACTGCGACATCATTGTCAACTGCACCTCTTCGGGCGACAACCGCGTCTCCGACGACTCCCCGTACGGCAACGCCATGCGTATGCTGCACCACAAGAACGTCCCGGGCATCGAGATGGGCACGTTTGATGCCTCCTCCTTCAACTGGGGCATCCCGGGCGGCGTTTTCCACAACAGCCCGAACATGCTCATGACGCTCGGCACCATGTACCAGGAGCGCGACATTAAGCCGGAGTTCGAGATCTTTGATTTCGGCGCTCTGCGCGCTGTCGGCATCTACTGGAAGAAGGGCTTCGTCAAGGCCCCGCTGCACTTCCAGTTCTGCCTCGGCGTCGTCGGCGGCATGGACGCTTCCCCGCGTTCGCTGCAGATCCTGCTCGACGAGATGCATCAGCTGCAGGCCACTGGTCAGCTCCCGCAGGAGTGCACCTGGTCCGCGTTCGGCACCGGCAAGGGCCACCTGCCGGTCATGTTCGCCGCTCTGGCCAACGGCGGCTCCGTCCGCGTCGGCATGGAGGACAACGTTGTCTACGGCTACGACAAGGAAGGCAAGAAGATCCCGGCCACGAACATGATGCTCGTTGAGCGCGCTGCCAAGGCCATCGAGGCCTTCGGCAACGAGGTCGCCACCCCGGCTGAGGCCCGCGAGATGCTCGGCCTGAAGCCGCTCGACCACGAGGCTGTCTGCAAGGCCCTCGACGAGGTCGACGTCGCTGCCCTCGAGGCTGCGAAGCAGGGTGTCAAGGACGAGTTCGGCGGCCCGTACTTCGCTGCTGCCGGCATGGGCGGCAAGAAGTAATTTCTGCCCCTCATCCTCTGCGTACATTAGAAAAACCGCAGGTGCTTTCGCACCTGCGGTTTTTTCGTAATATGCCGCGCGTCTGCACCGCGCCAATTGCGGCAAGCGCCATCCGGACGGCTCCCCTGAAATGGGAGCTGTCGGCGGAGCCGATTGAGAGGTTGGCGCTTCCCTCACCGCAGCGCGCCAAGAGTCACCGCCGCCCTTCCCCACCCTTGCGGCGCGGCACAGGGTGTGCTATCATGCAGATATTGTGAAAACCAGGCTTTGGAGGTGCACGCTATGATCGTCAAACCGCTGGACAGGGCGGCATACGCCGGGCGGAAATTCACCGTCCGGTACACAACGGGCGGCTATTATGACATCCGGCCGTCGGAGCACGGGTTCCGGATCGACTATGTGCCGTTCGACGCGCCGATTGAAAAGTCCTTTGACGACGAATTCTTCGGCGAATGGCTCGAAGATCCGACCGCGTTCGGCGCGTTCGAGGGCGACCGCCTCGCCGCCTTCGTCGAGGGCTCGCCGGAGCGCTGGAACAACCGCTACCGCATCAGCAACATCTGCATTTTCGACGACGCTGCCCGCGGCCGCGGGCTCGGCACGCGGCTCATGGACCGCATCACCGAAGAAGCGCGCGCCTCCGGCGCGCGGATGGTCGTCCTCGAGACGCAGACCTGCAACGAAAACGCCATCGCGTTTTACAAAAAACGCGGCTTTGAGATCATCGGCTTCGACCTCTATTCCTACTCCAACACCGACCCCGAGCGGCACGAGGTGCGGATCGAGATGGGGAAAAGGCTGTAGAGGGCGAGATGACTCCATCTCACCGGCCGTAGACACCGATTGCGGAATGCAGCAAGATAGGATGTCATTCAGAGGCCATGAAATGGCCGTGGAATCCTGCCGATTGCGGTGCACCAATTGCGTGCCAGCGCAAAAATAGGCCTGTCACCCTGAGCGCAGCCGAAGGGTCTGCCCGATTGCGGTATGGTGTGTTTATATCCAGCGCTGGAACAGGACGAAAGACTACCGCAATCGGCTTTGCGG
>CAVFYN010000195.1:6144-10601 GCA_963626425.1 Bacteroidaceae bacterium | reverse complement strand
CGTCCCGCTCCGGGGTGGGCGGGGCGTCGACGGTGAGGTCGGCGGAGTCGACCTGGTGGTCGCGAATGGCGGTGACGCGGATGTGCAGGCGGCCGAGGTCGAGCGCGACGTCCGTCTCGCCGTCGGCCGGGACGGCGCCGAGCTCGCTGAACACAAGGCCCGTGAGCGTGTCGTATTCGTCGCTCTCCAGGTCGATTCCGAGCTCGTCGCCCAGCTCGCGCAGCGGCGCCGTGCCGCGGGCGCGCCATGTGCGCTCGCCCGTCTTTTCGATCTCCGGCGGCTCGGCGGTGTGCTCGTCGCCGAGGTCGCCGACGAGCTGCTCGATGAGGTCGTTCATCGTGACGATGCCCTCCATGCCGCCGTATTCGTCGAGCACGACGGCGAGCTTGCTGCGGCTTTGCTTCATATTGCGGAACAGCACGTCGGCCCGGACGCTCTCCGGCACGAAATAGGCCGGCTTGACCGCGTGGGCGAGCACGCTCTCGCGGCTCTGGTCGGAAAGGCGGAACAGGTCCTTCGTGTTGAGCACGCCGACGACATTGTCCGACGAGCCGTCGCAGACGACGTAGCGCGTGAAGTGCGTGCGCAGGATCGTCTCGCGCCAGACCGCCATCGGCTCCTCCATCCACAGGAGCGACACCTCCGTGCGGTGCGTCGCGATCTCGCCGGCCGTCAGGTCGTCGAATTCAAAGACGTTCTCGATGAACTGCTGCTCCTCCTGGTCGATGGCGCCGTTCTGGCTGCCGGCGTCGACCATCAGGCGGATCTCCTCCTCGCTGACCGCGTCGTCCTCCGCGCTCGGGTCGATCCCGAGCAGGCGCAGCACGCCGTTTGTGGACACGGTGAGCAGCGCGACGAGCGGGCGGAACAGCTTCGAGATGGCCGTGATGGGCGCGGACATCATCAGCGCAATCTTCTCGGCCTTGCGCATGGCGATGCGCTTGGGCACAAGCTCGCCGAACACGAGTGAAAAGTACGACAGGACGATCGTGATAAGGATGACGGAGATCGTGTCGAGCGTCGCCGCGCTCAGCGGCACGCCGAGGCGGAGCAGGCCGTCCGTCAGAAGCTCGGAGAAATTGTCCGCCGCAAAGGCGCTTCCCAGAAAGCCCGAGAGCGTGATGGCGACCTGGATCGTCGCGAGAAAGCGCGCCGGCTCGCTCGTCAGCCGCGCAAGGCGGACCGCGCGCTTATCGCCCTCCGCCGCCAGATGTGCAAGACGCGCGTCCTTGACCGAGAGCACCGCGATCTCCGCGCAGGCAAAAAACGCGTTGAGCAGGATCAAGATCGCCTGCAAAAGCAGCATAAGTACAATGGAACTTCCCAAGTGGAACCCTCCTGATTCTGTCTTTCCGGGTGGGAGCCCGGCGCAAAAAGTCGGCCATAGCGCGCAAAAAAGCATAGCCCGCCGCCCCGTTCGGGCGCAGGTTATGCTTTGTCATACGCAGTATTCTTCGGTCTGGGACAGTTTCCGTCGCCGTCGTCCATGATGGCCGCGTTCTCCTTGCTGAAAGTGATTAGCGCCATGATAATATAAGCCGAGACTTTTGTCAAGAGGGATTTTTTCCAGACAAAAGCCGCCCGCGTTCTCCGCGGGCGGCTTTTTGTCCGGTCTTACTTCTCAAACGGGAACGTGAACGGGAGCTTCAGGTCGTCGCGGACGGCAATGAGCTCCTTCTGGACGGCTTCGCCGACCGGGACGCCCTTGTCCTTGCGGTCGCACCAGACGAGGTACTCCTTCTCGCCCGCCGTGTAGATGCGCTCGGCGCCCGGCGCCTTTTCCGAGGCGCGCAGCGCGCGGCAGATGTCGCCGGCCGTCTTTTTGAAGCTGTCGGCGCCGACGAACGCGTTCGTGTCGATGGCCAGGAAGAAGTGGCCGAGCGGGTACGGGATCTTGTTGCCGTTTTCGTCCAGGCCCGTGAGCGCCTTCATGAACTGGCCCGCCTGCAGCGCAGCCGACAGGATCTCGACGACGGCCGCGTAGCCGTAGCCCTTGTAGCCCGCCAGCTCCTCGCCGATGCCGCCGAGCGGCGCGAGGGCCGCCTCGCCCGCGACGAGCGCCTTTAAGATCGCTGCCGAGTCCGTCATGGCCGAGCCGTCGCGCGCGATGACCGTGCCGGCCGGGGTCGGCTTGCCCTCGCGCTCGTAGAACTCGATCTTGCCGCGCTGGACGATGCTCGTCGCGCAGTCGAGCACGAACGGGAACTCCTCGTCCGTCGGGATGCCGAACGTGAGCGGGTTCGTGCCCATCATGTTCTCGACACCGAACGTCGGCGCGATGGACGGGCGGGCGTTCGTGCCGGTCATGCCGACCATGTCGTTTTTCGTGGCCATGGTGGCGTAATAGCCCGCGATGCCGTAATGCGTCGAGTTGCGCGCCGCGACCATGCCGAGGCCGTACTTTTTCGCCTTCTCGATGGCCATGGACATGCAGCGCTGGCCGATGACCATGCCCATGCCGTTGTGGCCGTCGACGACGGCCGTCGTCGGCGTCTCGCGGACGATCTCAAACTCCGTCACCGGATTGAGGATGCCGGCGTCGATGCGGTCGATGTAGATGGGCTTGAAGCGGTTGACGCCGTGCGACTCGATGCCGCGGCGGTCGGACTCCATCAGGATCTCCGCACAAACGGCCGCGTCCTCGGCCGGAACGCCCTTGGCCTCAAAGGCCGCGCGCATAAAATCTCCGATCAGCTGCCAGCTGACATAGGGTCTGGTTTCCATCATCCTGATCCTCCTAAAAAGAATTCTGATACCATCATAGACAAGGTTTGCCCCGTTTGCAATATTTTTATGATTGTTATTGCTGTTTTGCCGCATTTATCGTAGAATAGTCCTATCTGCCCGCGGCGAACACTATTTTGAGGAAGGAGCGTGCGCGATGCTGCGACAATTCAGAGAGCTGACCCGGCGCATCGGCGCGTATCAGGTCCCGATCTACGCCGGCAACGCGGCGTTCTTCATCGTGCTGGCCGTGTTCCCCGCGCTCATGCTTGTTTTCTCGCTTCTGCAGTTCACGCCGTACACGGTCGCGGACTTCGCCGCGCTGATGGAGGACGTGCTGCCCGGCGCGCTCTCCCCGCTCGTGACGTATCTGACCGACGAGGTCCACGCGCTCAACGCCGGGGCCGTCATTCCCATCACGGCCGTTGCCATGCTGTGGTCGGCCAGCCGCGGCATCCTTGGCGTGCTCAACGGCGTCAACGCCATCTACGGCGCGAGCGAGACGCGCTCGTACCTTGCCAAGCGCATCATCGCGCTCGTCTATATGATCCTGTTCATCATCGGCATCGTGCTCACGCTCGTGCTGTACGTTTTCGGCAAGAAGATCCAGGCCATGATCAACGCGCGCATCCCCGCGCTCGCGGACGCGACGATCTTTATCATGCAGTTCAAATACGTCGTCATCCTCGCGTATCTGACGCTGCTGTTCACGCTCGTGTTCAAGGTGTTCCCGAACACGCGCACAAAATTCATCCAGTGTCTGCCCGGCGCGGTGCTCGCCTCGCTCGGCTGGCTCGGCTTTTCGGCGCTGTTCACGGTCTACATCGACCATTTTTCCAACTACTCCGTCGTCTACGGCAGCCTGACGACCATCATCGTGACGATGGTGTGGCTGTATTTCTGCCTGTGCATCCTGTTTTTCGGCGGCGTCGTGAACCAGTTCCTCGCCCGCCCGGGCGCGAGCCTGCGGACGCTGTTTCGCCGCGGAGAAAAAAGAGTCTGAACGGGCTGTTTACAAGCGGCCAAAATTTTGGTATACTATTTTAAAGAGTTAAAAAGCGAGGTGACGCCCGTTGAAGATCATGGAGTCCGCGGAGGACTATCTGGAGACCATTCTGGTGCTGCGCAACCGCATGGGCGAGGTGCGCTCGATCGACGTTGCGACCGAGATGGGCTTTTCCAAGCCGAGCGTGAGCATCGCCATGAAGCATTTCCGCGAAAACGGCTACGTCACCGTCGACGAAAACGGCCACATCCACCTGACGGAGTCCGGCCTCGCCGTCGCCGAGCGCACGTATGAGCGCCACCTCGTCCTCACCCGCCTACTCACCGCCATCGGCGTCGACGAGCAGACCGCGCGCGAGGACGCCTGCCGCATCGAGCACGACATCAGCGAGCAGACGTTCACCTGCATCAAAGAGCAGCTGCGCCGCATCGAAGAGGCCGCCAAATAAACATGTCCGCATACAAGCCCGACGCTCCCCATAGTCTTTACGGGGAGGTCGGGCTTATGTTTTTATCTCTGCAAACCAAAAAGGACCGGCGCATCGCGGGCGCCATCGTGACGTGCGCGCTCGCCGCGGCCATTTTTCTGCGACAGCTGGCGCTGCCGGCCGTCGAGACGGGCTCGTGGGGGCTGAGCTTCCGGCAGGACGGCCAGACGCCGACCGGCACGGCCAGCCAGGCCGTGCTGGATGAATTTGACGCCGCCTACATCGGCGACACGACGCAGC
>CAVFYN010000195.1:4789-6134 GCA_963626425.1 Bacteroidaceae bacterium | reverse complement strand
GTCATCTACCTGACGTTCGACGCCGGGTACGAAAACGGCTACACGGCGCAGATTTTGGACACGCTCGCCGCGCACGACGTGAAGGCCGCGTTCTTTCTCGTGGGCAACTACCTGGAAAAAGAGCCGGATCTCGTCCGGCGGATGGCCGCCGAGGGCCACACGGTCGGAAACCACACGTATCACCACTACGACATGTCCAAAATTTCCGACGAAGAATCCTTCCGCGAAGAGCTTCAGTCCCTCGAGGCGCTCTATCGGGACGTAACGGGCGAGGAGCTCCCCCGCTATTACCGCCCGCCGCAGGGCATTTACAGCGAGGAAAACTTAAAAATGGCGCAGGCGCTCGGCTATCACACCGTGTTCTGGAGCCTTGCCTACGTCGACTGGTACGCCGACGACCAGCCGACGCACGAGCAGGCGTTTTCCAAGCTGCTCGGCCGCATCCACAACGGCGCAGTCGTGCTGCTGCACTCCACCTCGCGCACGAACGCCGAAATTCTCGACGAGCTGCTCACGCGCTGGGAAGATCTCGGCTACCGCTTCGGCACGCTCGACGAGCTGTTCGACGGATGATTTGACATTTCGGCCGCTTTCGTTTAAACTGGGAATGCATCAGTTTAATTAAGAGGGCATTGCCATGAAAAAAGCATATATTTCAAACCCCGTCATCTCGCGCCTGCCGCGCTATTACCGCTGCGTCGAGCAGCTGTGCGCAAACGGCGTGGGCCGCATTTCCTCGTCGGCGCTGTCCGAGCTGCTCGGCCTGACCGCGTCGCAGGTGCGGCAGGATTTCGGCTGCTTCGGCGAATTCGGCCAGAAGGGCTACGGCTACAACGTCCCGAAGCTGCGCGACGAGCTGCGCGAGATCCTCGGCTTAAACCGCGAGCTGACGGCCATCATCCTCGGCTGCGGCAATTTAGGCCGCGCGCTCATCAACAACTTCGACTTTCCGTTCTGCGGCATCCGCCTCATCGGCGCGTTTGACCCCGATCCGCAGCTCGTCGGCGAGGTCATGAACGGCCTGACCGTCCGCGACTACGGCGAGGTACACGCATTTATGGCCGCGGAGCATCCGGTCGTCGCCATTTTGACCGTCCCGGGCAGCCAGTCGCAGATCGTCTCTGAGCTTCTGACGCACGAGGGCATCCGCGGCATCTGGAACTTCACGCAGCAGGAGGTCCACGTGGACGACCCGAACGTCGTCGTCGAAAACGTCATCCTGCTCGACAGCCTCATGACGCTGTCGTACAAGATCAACGAGGGGCTTTCGGTATGAAGCGCGTCATCTGCCTGCTTCTGACCGTGTGCCTGCTCCTCCCGGCCGCGCTCGCCGCGCCGGGCGACG
>CAVFYN010000195.1:0-4779 GCA_963626425.1 Bacteroidaceae bacterium | reverse complement strand
ACCCCGTCGTCAGCCAGAGTTATCTGACCGGCGTTTTCCAGCCGAAGCTGACCGCGGCGCTGCACAAAAACGCGGCCGTCAGCCTCGGCGGCGTGTACGCCTCGCGCTATCTCGCGCTCGCGGAGGCCGTCGGCCGCCGCAATCTCGTGTCCGAGCAGGCCAACACCGGCACGCGCCGGGACGACGGCGCGCTGCTTTTAAAGCGCGGCGACGTGCTCACGCTACAGCCGGGCACAAGGGTCCTCATCTCCGCCGGAAAATGCACGTCGAGCGAGGCGCACCTCATCGACGTCACGGGCGGCTGGCGCGTCTCGGCAAACGCTGCGCTGCGCACGGGCGCGCTCTACATGAAAGACGACAGTGCCACGGGCGGCCTGACCGTCACGAGCGAGACGGCCACGCTCACGATCACGGGCCCGTACTCGCTCGCCGTGTCCGCCTCGCCGGACTTTGCCTCGCGCGCGGACGCGCTGCATGAAATGGACCTGTTCCGCGGCTCGTCCATCGGCTACGCGCTCGAGTCCACGGCCTCGCGCGCGCAGGGCCTCGTCATGTTCCTGCGCATCATGGGGCTCGAGGACGAAGCGCTCGCCTACACGGGCAGCCATCCGTTCACGGACGTCCCGCCGTCGCACTGGGCGTACCGCTACGTCGCCTACGCCTACCACAACGGCTACACGAAGGGCGCGACGGCCACGACGTTCAATCCCAGCGGCACCATCTCGGCCAAGAACTACATCGCCTTTATGATGCGCGCGCTGCACTTCGACGAGGGGACGCAGTTCCAGTATTCGTCGCTTCTGACCGACTGCGTCACGCTCGGCCTGTTCACGCGCGCGGAGGTGAACACCGTCACAAACGGCGCCTTCACCCGCGGCCGCATGGCATATGTTTCGTATTACAGCCTGTTCGGCACGGACCAGAGCACGGGCACGATGCTGCTCGACCAGCTGGTCAAATCCGGCGCCGTCACCCAGGCCGCCGCCGACCGCGCCATCTGCCAGGTCGTCGGCACGCGGATCTCCTGAAGCGCAAAAGACCGCCCATATCCAGGGCGGTCTTTTTTTCACCAATCGCCGCCTCCGGAATAAGATGAATTGAGAGCAGCGAGCTGCTTACATTTCAATCAGGAGGTTACGTTTATGTCCTGCAATTCCGGTTTCTGCGCGTTTGGCAACAGCTGGTGGTGGATCATCATCCTGATCCTCATCCTCGTCGTCTGGGGCGGCGGCAACAACTGCGGCTGCGGCTGCGAGAACAACTGCGGCTGCTAAGTACATCCCGCGGCCAAATGCCGCACGCAAAAAAAGCGAGGCAGACAGCTGTCTGCCTCGCTTAGCTTTGCCTCGCAGAGTTTCGTCATCCGCAGATGACGAAATCAAATCAAAATCCGTTTTTTCCGGGGGCGTGTACCTCGGAAAAAACTCTTTACGGCCCGGCAAGTGTGCGGGCCTCGCCCGTGCGCGCAGCGGGCCGCAGCCCCACGGGCGCCGAACTGGTTCGGCGCCCGCATAAAAAAGCAGCAGCAGACCGCGTCTGCTGCTGCTTTTTTATGTTTTAGATATTGGCCTTCGCGGTCTCGACGAGGGCGGCGAACGCCTCCGGGTCGTGGATGGCCATCTCGGACAGGCTCTTGCGGTTCATGACGATGCCGGCCTTTTTGACGCCGTTCATGAAGCGGGAGTAGTTCAGGCCGTACGGCTTGACCGCCGCGGAGATACGGGCGATCCAGAGCTGACGGTAGTCGCGCTTCTTCTGCTTGCGATCGCGATAAGCATAAACGCCGCTCTTCTTGAGCTGCTGCTTCGCCATCTTGAAGTGCTTGGACTTGCTGCCCCAGTAGCCCTTCGCGAGCTTGAGGGTCTTATTTCTTCTCTTGCGCGTCATCATTGCGCCTTTGACTCTAGCCATGGTTTACGTTATCCTCCTATTTCTGAAGTCAGCCCTTATTTGTAAGGGATCATTTTGCGGATGGTCGCCTCGTTGGTACCGTCGGCGTACGTGCCGGAACGGAGACGGCGGCAGCGCTTCGTGTCCTTCTTCGTGAGGATATGGCTCTTAAAGGCGTGGGCGCGCTTGACCTTGCCATTCTTGGTCAGGTTGAATCTCTTCTTCGCGCCGCTGTGGGTTTTCATCTTCGGCATAGTATAAATCTCCTTCCGTAATCGGATACTGCGTTACTTTGCTGCTTTGGGCGAGAGGAACATGGACATGTTGCGCCCTTCCAGCTTGGGGTTCTTATCCACACTGGCAACCTCAGCACAGGATTCGCCGAACTGGCGGAGAAGCTGCTCGCCGAGATTGGTATGCGCCATCTCACGGCCGCGGAACCGGACCGTCACCTTGACGCGGTTGCCGTCTTTGAGGAACTTCTGCGCGTTCTTCACCTTGACATTGAAGTCGTTGCTGTCGATGTTGGGCGACATACGGACCTCTTTTACCTCAACAACGTGCTGGTTCTTTCTGGCTTCCTTCTCCTTCTTCGACTGCTCGAAGCGGAATTTGCCATAGTCCATGATCCGGCACACCGGGGGCTGCGCCTGCGGTGCGATCTTGACCAGATCAAGGTCCAGCTCTGCGGCCTGCGCGAGCGCATCCCGGCTGGACATGATGCCAAGCTGCGCGCCGTCGGGGCCGATGACTCTGACCTCTTTGTCTCTGATCTCCTCATTGAGCTGATGTTCTAATTTGCCGATGGTAAGCACCTCCAATACAAAAATCGCGGATGCTTTGCAGCACCCGCGCACGAAGCCCCACGAAGATCCGTGAGGAAAAGCTCCATGTTGACCGTTTCGCGATGGCTGACGGTGAGTCGCGGGGCTGCCGCTCCTTCTTTATTGCCCGTATATGATACCACGCTGCGCCCTTCCTGTCAACCGGAAATTTCAAATTTACGGGAGAAAAACCGGCAGATCCGGCGCGGCGATCGAGAACACGAGCAGGCACGACGCCAGCGCGCACGCGAGCATGGCCAGCACGCCGGACGCGCGCGAAAACGCGCGGCTCTCCCGGTGCCGGTACGCAAAATAAAACCCGCCGGCAAGCGTCAGATAATAGATCGCAAGGTCGACCGCCAGTCCCTCCACCGCAAAGCCGAAGCGCAGCGCGTAATAAGCGCCGAGCATGACCGCGGGCATGAGCAGCTCCGCGGCCAGAAGCGCGCCGAGTCCCGCGCCGCGGCGGTACAAATACCACCCGGCCGCCGCGAACGGCCAGAAAAAGAGCTTGATGTGCTCCCACACGCTCTCATTGACCGGCGCGATGAGCGCCGTGAGCGCGTTCGGGCAGAGATCATAGAGAAAATGCAGCCCCGTGCCGAGCGCCGCCGTCAGGAAAAATACGATCACAAACCGCCGCTTCAAAAACATCACCCTCCCGCGCTCATTCTATGCGCGGGAGGGCGGGTTCATGGCAAAAATCAAGTGCGGAAGAACTTGTCGTGGATGGCCTGCACGGCGCGCTCGGTGTCGTCCTTGTCGATGAGGACGGAGACCTTGATCTCGCTCGTGGAGATCATGCGGATGTTGATGTGCGACTCATAGAGCGCCTCGAACATCGACGCGGCCACACCGGGGTTCGTCGCCATGCCGGCGCCGACGACGGAGACCTTCGCGACGTCCGTGCTGAAGTCGACGTGGTCATAGCCGAGCTCGGCGCGGTGGCTCTCGATGACCTCGCGCACCTCGTCGATGCTCGCGATATTCACGGTGAAGCTGATGTCCTTCGTCTCGTCGCGGCCGATGGACTGCAGGATGACGTCGACGTTGATGCCGTGCTTTGCCAGCAGCGAAAACACCTTGTACGCGACACCGGGCACGTCCTGGAGACCGATGAGCGCCACGCGCGCGATCTTTTTATCCGCGGCGACGCCGCTGACATATGTTCTTTCCAATTTGACAACCTCCTTAACAATCGTGCCTGGTTTTCTCGAAAAGCTGGAGAGCACCTCCAGCTCCATGTGGTAGCATTTGGCCATCTCGACCGAGCGGTTATGGAGCACCTGCGCGCCGAGCGAGGCCAGCTCGAGCATCTCGTCGTACGTGATCTCGTCGAGCTTACGCGCGCCCTTGACCGTGCGCGGGTCGGCTGTGTAGACGCCATCGACGTCCGTGTAGATCTGGCACAGGTCCGCCTTGAGCGCGACGGCGAGGGCGACGGCCGTCGTGTCCGAGCCGCCGCGGCCGAGCGTCGTGATGTCGTCGTATTTGTTCACGCCCTGGAAGCCCGCGACGATGACGATCTTTTTCTTGTCGAGCTCCTCGCGGATGCGGTCGCACGTGACGCGGCGGATGCGCGCGGAGCGGTAGTTCGTGTCCGTCTGCATGCCGACCTGCCAGCCCGTGAGCGAGACGACCGGGAAGCCGAGCTTCTCGATGGCCATGGCCTCGAGCGCGATGGAGATCTGCTCGCCCGTGGACAGGAGCATATCCATCTCGCGGCGGGACGGGTTTTCGTTGATCTCCGCCGCTTTTTCAATGAGGTCGTCCGTGGTGTCGCCCTGGGCAGAGAGCACGACGACGACGTCGTTTCCCTGCTGGTACGTCTTTGTGACGATGTCCGCCACGTTAAAGAGCCGTTCCGCGTCAGCCACGGAGCTGCCGCCGAACTTCTGTACGATCAATGCCATAGTATCCTCCCAATCTCCGCGCAGCCGGGCGCGCGGACGCTTTTATTCCAGTTTATTCGCGCTCAGTCCAAAATGGGAATGCGCGAGAGCATCGCAAAGCCGTCCTGCGCGGCGGCGCCCAGCGCGCGGCGCGTCATGGGCTCGGTGATAAA
>CAVFYN010000194.1:0-4024 GCA_963626425.1 Bacteroidaceae bacterium | reverse complement strand
CAAGCGGCCCGCGGCCGTTTTCACCTATACGCTCGGCGTCATCGCCGCGCTCGTGTTCGGCACGGGCATGTGCCTTGCCATGGGCGTCATCGGCGGCGGGACGACGGGCGCGCTCGTGCTCGGCATCGCCGTCGGCCTTGTCGGGATGCTCGGCATGGGCGTCAATCTGCTGATCTACCGCAAGCTCCTCGCCCGCGGCAAGCAGAAATACGCCTACGACATCATGCAGCTCGCCCGCGAGATCAGCGAGCAGTAAGCCGTGCGGCGGGCGGGCGCGTTTTTCCTCCGGCTGCTGCGGCTGCCGGCGTGGGCGCAGGTCATCCTGCTGCCGGCCGCGTTCGGCGCGGCGGGGTACTGCCTTGCGGCGGGGCGCGGGCGCGGCGCGGCCGCTTATGTGGTCTATGCGCTCGCGGCCTACGCGCTGGCGGTGCTCATCGCGGACATGCCGGGCGTGACAAAACGCGTCCGGTGGGTTATGATGGAGTCAAAGCCCGCGAAAACGCCGCTTGCGGTGCGCTTTCGCGCCGACGCGGCGTTCCGCGTCGAGGCGGGGCTGTGGCGGAGCATGGCGGTCAGCGGCGCGCTCGCGGTTTTTCACGGCGCGGCGTGCGCGCGCTACGGCTCGGTGTGGTTCGGCGCGCTGGCGGCGTATGACGTGGGCCTTGCCGCGCTGCGGGCGGGCATCGCGCTGCCGCTCCGGCGCGGCGCGGCGGACGAATGGCGCGTCTACCGCCGGACGGGCGCGCGGCTTTTGCTGCTCAACGTGCCGATGGGCGGCATGATCGCGCTGATGGTGCGCACGAACTCCGGCTATTCCTATCCGGGGTTCGTCATCTACGTGTCGGCGATGTACGCGTTTTACGCCATGGCCATGTCCGTGCGTGGGCTCGCGCGCTTCCGCCGGGCGGGCAGCCCCGTGCTCTCCGCGGCAAAGGCGGTGAACTTCGTGGCGGCCATGATGTCCATGCTCGGGATGCAGACGGCCATGATCGCGCGGTTTTCCGGCGGCGACGAGCGGTTCCGGCAGATGATGAACGGCGCGGCGGGCGTGGCCGTGTGGGCGGGGACGATCGCCGCGGCGGCCGTCATGCTCCGGCGCGGCGCGCGGGAAGGGAGGAAGGGCGGATGAACCGGTCCGAGAGCAAATATTTCAACACGGCCGCGAGGATGGACGAGGCGTTTTTGTCCATCCTCGCGAAAAAGGACTTTGCGTACATCACGGTCAAGGAGATCTGCGCGGCGGCGGGCGTGAACCGGTCGACGTTCTATCTGCACTACGAGACGATGGCCGACCTGCTGGCCGAGAGCCTGTCTTATATGAATCGCCGCTTCCTCGCGTCGTTTGACGCCGACCACGGCTTTATTTCGCGCATTGAGACCAGCCCGCTCGGCGAGCTTGTGCTGCTCGCGCCGGAATATCTGCACCCGTATCTGAACTTCGTGCGGGACAATCAGGCGCTCTACCGCGCGGCCATGGAGCGGCCGGAGACGTTCGGCTCCATGGCGGCCTACCGCGACCTGTTCCGGTATGTGTTCGACCCGATCCTCGCGCGCTTTGACGTCCCGGAGGGCGAGCGGCGCTACCGCATGGCGTTTTACTTGAACGGCATCGCGGCCATCGTGGCCGAGTGGCTGCGCGGCGGCTGCGAAGAGCGCGTGGAGGCCATCGCGGACATCATCGTCGCCTGCGTCCCGGACTATCCGGGCAAAGCATAAGAAAACCCCGTACCGGCGGGCCGGTACGGGGGATTTTTTGCGGTCAGACGCCCGCCGGGACGGCGGCGTGGGAGACGGCGCGGTAGGTTTTGACGTCCGGGATGGTCTCGCCGTCGATCTGGAGCGGCGTGGGCCGGTCGAACTCGACGGTGATGTCGCGGCCGGTCAGGACCTCGACCATTTCGGTGTGGCGGACGTGCTCGCCCTTGAAGATGGACGGGAACACGGCCAGCGACTTGAGCTTGCCCGAGCCGTAGTACACCATGACGGACAGCTGGCGGTCGGGATCGAGGCGCTTCTGCTCCGGCGTCGGGATCATGCCGCCGCCGTAGTAGCGGCCGTTCATCGTCGGCGCGAGCCAGACCTTTTTGTATTCGTGCCGGACGCCGTCGACCGTGATGACGGCGCTCGTGGGATGATAGTGGAACAGGAGTCCTTTGATCGCGATGGCGGTGTAGTTGACGGGCTTCGTGCTCTTTTCGCGCTGCGCGTCGCCGACGAGGCAGCAGTAGCCGTCGATGCCGTAGCCGATGCCGTTGAGGAAGCGGTGCTTCGTGCCGTTCACCGTGACGGTGGGCAGGTCCTCAAGATATTCGTTGATGCAGACGGGGCCCGCGGCCTTGTCGCAGCCAAGGTCGGTCCAGAAGTCGTTGCCGCTGCCGGTGGGGTAATAGTAGACGCTGCGGCCGATGGCGATGCCGTCGGTGTTGTTGATGAAGCGGTTGAGCGTGCCGTCGCCGCCCGTGAGCAGCACGCGCGCGTCGTCCGGCATGGCGGCGAAAAATGCGGCGTAGTCGTCGATGGCCGTGACGTCGTGCAGCGTATACGTCGCGCCGCGAAGCAGCGGGAGCATCGCCTTCGTCTGCTCCAGCCCGCGGCCGCTGCCGGCGTGCGGATTGTACAGGATCTCGTAGGTCGCCGAATCATTCATGGACGGCATCCTCCTTGCAGCTATCGTGTCGAATTTTGTCGAAATATGTCGAAATTTGTCGCGGCAGAGCCGTGCACAGATTTAAGATTATGGTACATACGTCCTGTTTTCCATGGGGAGAAAAAACAGCCTGCCCCAATTGGGGCAGGCTGCGGCAGATACGCAAATTCACATAAATCATCCAAAACTGCGCGAAAATCAACACAAAACGTCCTGCGAGGCAAATAACTCGACGGAGCCGACGACGAAATTGCGCAGCAGCGCGCCGAACTGCGCGACGCTCCGGTCAATGTCCGGCTCCATGCGGTTCCAGAGGAACTGCGTCAGAAAGCCGACGTAGGCGCAGCGGCAGAAGCTCGCGATCTGGCCGAGCTGCTCGTCCGTCAGGCCGCGGCCGGCCGCATGGCGGCTGACGTGCTGGAGGAAAATGTCGTCGGTGTAGGAGAAAAGATACCGCTCGAGCCGGTCGCGCGAGAGGGAGTCATAGACGTGGTAGACCGTCTTCGGATGCTCCTGAAACAGGCGCAGCAGCGCGCGCGTGGCGTCCTCCCACGAAAAATCGGGCGCGTCGAAGTCCGCCAGCGAGTAGAGCACCGCGCGGAACCAGACCTCGAGCAGCTCGTAGATGTCGTGGTAATGATAATAAAATGTATTCGGACTGACCCCGGCCCGGCGGACGAGCGCGGAGACGGTAATCTTGTCGAACGGCGTCTCCTCGAGCATCTGCGAAAACGCCGTCAGGATGGCCTTCTGCGTTAAAAGCGCCATGGCGCACCTCCTGTTCTTTCGCACTATCATACACGGTTTGCCGCATGATTGCAAGGCATGGCGGAAAGGGGTGGACACGGCGGACAAAATTCGCTATAATGCTTCTTACTGCGCCGGGTCCGCGGATGCCCGCGGACCTGAGCGCTTTTTACGCACTTCGGAGGCAATCACATGGAAAAATCACTCTCGCCGCGCGCCGGTTCCGCCGGTCATGCCCTGCGCGCCGCATTTCCGCACACGCTGCCGATCCTCGCGGGCTTTTTGTTCCTCGGGATGACGTACGGCGTGTATATGCGCGTGTCGGGCTTCGCGTTCTGGTACCCGATCGTCATGGCCATGACGATCTTCGCCGGGTCGATGGAATTTGTGACGGCGAGCTTCCTGCTCGGGCCGTACCATCCGCTGCAGGCGTTCGCGATGACGCTGATGATCAACGCGCGCCATCTCTTTTACGGCCTTTCCATGCTCGACCGCTACCGCGGCCTCGGCTGGAAGAAGTTCTTCCTTGTTTTCTGGATGTGCGACGAGACGTTCTCCGTCAATTGCTCGGCGGACGTGCCGGACGGCGTCGACCGCGGGTGGTTTTACTTCTGGGTGTCGCTGCTCGAC
>CAVFYN010000193.1:0-3038 GCA_963626425.1 Bacteroidaceae bacterium | reverse complement strand
GATATATAGTACACTATAAAAAAACGCGCGCGAACGCGCGGGAAGGGGCGATTTCGGATGAAACGGAAATCCTGGAAGAAGATCATGGCGGCGCTTCTGGCGCTGACGATGCTGCTGGGGCTTTTGGGCGCGTGCACCAAGGATGACGGCAGCACAGATGCGCCCGCGGCGGGCGGGCAGACGGACACGACGGATCCGACACCGGACGACGCGGCGCCGGACGAGCCGCAGACGCCGGACGAGCCGGTCACGCCGGACGAGCCCGCCGCGCCCGAATTCACGTTCACGCGCGAGAATTTCCCGCGCATGGACGGCTCGACGTCCATGGTGCCGCTCGGGCAGGCCGTGGCGAGCGTCCTGCTCGGCGAAAAGCGCGAGGACGTGGCCGACCTTGCCGAGTTCAACCGCACGACGCAGTCGTTCCGCAATCTCGCGGCCGGGCAGTGCGACCTGCTGCTCGTCGGCCAGCCGAACGCGGCGGTGTTTGACGAGATGAAGGAGTCCGGGTTTGAATACGACCTCGAGACGATCGCGACGGACGCGCTCATTTTCGTCGTGAACGAAAATAACCCCGTCGACAACCTAACGACGGAGCAGATCCGCAAGATTTACACCGGCGAGATCACGAACTGGTCCGAGGTCGGCGGCGCGGACGAGGAGATCATCCCGTTCCAGCGCAACGAGGGCGCGGGCTCGCAGGCGCTCATGGTCAAGCTCGTCATGGGCGACACGCCGATGATGGACGCGCCGGCCGAGTATGTCGCCGGCGCGATGGGCGAGCTCATGGAGGTCGTGCGCGGGTATGACAACTCCGCAAACGCCATCGGCTACTCCGTCTATTATTACGCGAACGACATGAACATGGCCTCCGGATTGAAGATCCTCTCCGTCGACGGCGTCGCGCCGAGCGCGGAGACGATTCGCTCGGGCGAGTACCCGCACCGCAACGCCTATTACTGCGTCATCGCCGCGAGCGAGCCGGAAGACAGCCCCGCGCGCGTGCTCTATGACTGGATCGTGACGGAAGAGGGCCAGAAGCTCGTCGCGGCGGAGGGCTACGTCTCCGAGCTGGACGTGCAGCCGTAACGGAGGGTGAAACGATGAACAGCAAGACCATGCTGCGCCTGCTCGCGCTGCTGCTCGCCGCGGCGCTGCTTGCCGGGTGCTCCGTGAGCTGCCCGACCGGGCCGGACCCGGACGCGGCGGGCGATCCGGCGTCGGATCCGGCCCCGGCGGACACCCCGGATGAGCCGGATGACACGCCCGAGATGCCCGAAACGCCGACCGTGACGGCCGGCGGCGTCACCGTGCGGACGGACTATTCCAACTACGAGCCCCACACCGCGCCCGAGGCGGTCTACACCCGCCTGACGCCGGAGCACATCCCGGACCTGAAAGCCGGGGACGACTACGGGACGATCTACCCGTTCACGGGCGCGCTGCTCTACGCAAAGGACGGCTGGCGCGACGGCGAATACTACGGATTTTTTGACGAGTCCGGCCGCATCATCGCCGACCCGACGTACACGTCCGTCCGGCGGCTGGAATCGTACACCGAAAGCGGCAGCCACGCGATGCCGTTCTGGGTCCTCGGCCGCAGCGGCAGCGTGACGATCCACGACGACGGCGACTATCCCTACATCGAAGGCCGCGAGGTCTACGCCGTCGCCTCGCTCGACGGCTCGTTCGTCACCGACTGCATCTACGGCTACGTCATGGCCCTCGGCGAGAACATCGTCTGCGCGGAGAGCTGGTCGTCGGGCACGTTCACGGTCTTTTCGCCGGACGGGGACGTCCTGCTGACGGAACAGGACCTCGATTTTGCCGACCGGATGCCGGAATACGGCTGGAGCCTGCGCGGCGGCGAGAACGACCGCATCCTCGTCTCGCTCGCGGACGGCGACTACTTCATGAATTATGACGGCGAGCTCGTCCTCGGCCCGTACAACAACGCGTATGGGTTCTCCGGCGGCCTGGCCGCCGTGTCGGCCGACGGCACGTACTACGGCGTCATCGACCGCGACGGCCACACGTTCCTGCCTGACCGCTTCACGTCCATTACGACGGACTGCGCGCGCGGCGTCATCGCCTGCGACAGCGAAAACCACCGCGCCGCGCTCTATTCCCGCACGGGCGAGCTCGTTTTTGAGCACGACGGCGACTACATGACCGAGACGACGTATGGATTCTGCATCCGCCTGTGGGATGACGGCAAAACGTTCATGGTCGACCCGGACGGCGGCGAGCTGTTTACGCCTATCAGCAGTGCATGGTCGGAGATGTACGGCACCGCGTGGGCCGTCGCCCAAACGGCAGACGGCCTCGTCGCGCAGAACGCCCTCACGAGCAACCGTGTGACGCTGAAGGGCCTGACGACGCTCTCGCCGCTCTACACGGACGTCATGACCGGTATGCCGTCGAGCCTGCCGTTTATCATCGGGTACAATTATAATGAAAGCGACGTCCCGACGTATCTGATGGACGAGGACCTAAATGTTCTCATGGAGGTCGAAAACGGCGGCCAGGTATACGCGCTCAAGGATGACCTGATGGGCGTGGAGTACGTCCTGATCCAGGACGGCGGCCGCTATACGGTCTACGACAGCGGCCTAAACGAGCTCGCGCAGGCGACCACAAATCCCACCGTCCTCGGCGGCCTCGTCTTTACGACCGACGGCTACGCCACCACCGCCCGCGCCTTCGACGGCACGGTGCGCTTCCGCTATCCGCTGACGACGTCGCTGGATGATTGACGGAAATAAGATGACCCCGCCGCCCCATACGGGGCGGCGGGGTTTTTGCGTGGAGGGACGCGGCAAAATGGATGCACCGCGCCGATCGCGGCACCGGCCCAAGCCTCCCCTGCAAGGGGAGGTGTCACGGCGGAACGCCGTGACGGAGAGGTTTTGCGCGGTATCGAATTTTCGGATGCGCCTGTAGGGGCGACCCTTGCGGTCGCCCGCTCCCGCGCATCGCATCGAGCCATTTGAACCTCTCAGTCGGCTCCGCCGACAGCTCCCCTTGCAGGGGAGCCAGCC
>CAVFYN010000192.1:0-16060 GCA_963626425.1 Bacteroidaceae bacterium | reverse complement strand
GGCGAACACGTCGCGCCCCTGCTCGAGGGCGCGCTGCGCTGTGATGAGCGCGCCGCTCTTCTCGCCCGCCTCGACCACGACGACGCCGAGCGAAAGCCCGGACAAAATGCGGTTTCGCACCGGGAAGTTCTGCCCGTAGGGCCGCGTGCCGGGCGGGTACTCCGTCAAAAGGCAGCCGTGGGCGATGACGTCGCGGTAGAGCGCGGCGTTCTGCCGCGGATAGACAACGTCCGCGCCGCAGCCGAGCACGCCGACGACGGGCCGCCCGGCCGTGAGCGCACCGTTTAACGCCATGGCGTCCACGCCCGCGGCCATGCCGGAGGCGACGACGGCGCCGCACTTTCCGAGCTGAAAGCCGATGCGCTTTGCGTTCACAAGGCCATAGGCCGTCGCCTTGCGCGAGCCGACCATGGCCACGACGGGTTCGGCGTCAAACGCCGGCAGCCGTCCTTTATAATAGAGCAGCACGGGCGGATCGTCGATGTTGCGGAGCCGCTCGGGATACTGCGCGTCCTGCCACGTGAGCAGCTTGATGTCGCGCTCGTAGCAGTCGGACAAAATGCGCTCGGGCTCGCCCAGGCTCTTGTCGAGAAGGCTCGCGCGCTCGCGCTTGGGAAGGCCGGCCACCTGCGCGTACTCGGCCTCGTCGGCCATATAGGCCGCGTCCGGCGCGCCGAAGTGCGTCAGCACGGCCAGCTGGCCGCGCACGCCGAGCCCTTTTCGCGTTGTGAGCCAGAGCCAGTACCGCAGCATGTCTCCACCCTCTCTCTTTCTTACGGATTTCCCCGCCGCAGCTCCCACATGCACACGGCCGCAGCCACGGCCGCGTTGAGCGACTCGCAGTGCGCCGTCATGGGGATGATGGCGCAGCCGTCGGCGGCGGCGAGCATCGCCTCGCTCACGCCGCGGCCCTCGTTTCCGATGACGACGGCCGCGCCGGACAGGTCAAACGCGCGAAGATCGCGCGCGTCGTCGCGCAGCGCCGTGCAGATCAGCGGGATGCCCGCGCCGCGGCAGGCGGCGACAAGATTGTCCCGCTCCGCGATGACCGGCGGCGTGCGGAACAGCGCGCCCATGGCCGCGCGGACGACCTTCGGATTATATGGGTCGGCGCAGCCGCCCGTGAGGAAAAGCGGCACGCCGAACGCGTCGGCCGTGCGCACGATCGTGCCGATATTTCCGGGGTCCTGCAGTCCGTCGAGGATCAGGCAGCCCGGCCGGAGCGCGAGCGGCGCTTCCGCCGGCATCCGGCACGTAAAAAGCGCGCCCTGCGGCGACTCCATGGGCGAGATCTTCTCCATGAGCGCCTCCGGGATCTCGATAAGGCGCGCCGAGGCCGGCAGCGCGGGAAGCTGTACGCCCGGCGTGAAAAATACGCTTTCAATATCATCGCCGCACCACATGGCCGCCTCGGCGAGCAGCTTCGTGCCGTCGCCGGCAAACGCGCGGCAGTCGTAGCGGTACGCGCGCGAGGAGAGCAGCTTCGTCACATGGCGGACGGCGGGATTCTGGCGGCTGGTGACGCGCTCAGTCATGGCGGTGGCGGATCTCGGCGAGATCCTCGTTGCGCCCGAGCACGACGACGGCGTCGCCCTCGGAGAATTTGAAGTCCGCGCCCGGCGACAGGCGCAGCCGCTCCCTGCGCCGCACGCCGAGGATGTCGAGGTGGTATTTCGCGCGGACGTCAAGCTCGCGGATCGTCTTTTTCACCCAGCCGTCCGGGATGCCGGCCTCGGCGATGCCGTATTCGTCCGACAGCTCGATGAAGTCGAGCAGGTTCGGCGAGGCGAGCCGCTGGGCGAGCTTGAGCGCCATCTCGCGCTCGGGGATGACGACGTGGTCGGCGCCGATGCGCTCGAGCGCGCGCTTGTGGATCTCGTCGCTCGCCTTGCAGATGACCTGCTTCACGCCCATGTCCTTCAAACTGAGCGTCACGAGCACGCTCGCGGCGATGTCGCTTCCGATGGCGACGATGGCGCAGTCCACCCCGCGCACGCCGAGCGAGCGCAGCACGGCCTCGTCGCGCGCGTCGCCGACGACGGCGTGCGTCACGCGGTCGGCCAGGCGCTGGACGTTCTCCTCGCTCGTGTCGATGGCCAGGACCTCGTTGCCGAGCTCCTCGAGCCGCGCGGCCGCGGCCGAGCCGAACCGGCCGAGGCCGATGACAGCATACGTTTTCAAGGCAGTTCCCTCCTTATCCGATCAGCACGCGCGTCTCAGCGTACTGGCAGCGCGTCTCGGCGCGGTCGCCCAGCAGGAAGCCGAGGCTGATCGTCATGATGCCGACGCGTCCGAAGAACATAAAGATGATGAGCAGGATCTGCGACGGCAGATGCAGCAGCCCCGTGATGCCCGTCGTGTTGCCGACGGTGCACAGCGCGCTCGTCGCCTCGTACAGGCAGCTTAAAAACGGCAGATCCTCATACACGGTCAAAAACAGCGCGCCGCCGAAGATGAGCAGGACCATGATGGCCACGAGCGCCAGCGCGCTGCGCACCTGCTCGTCGTCGATCGTCCGGCCGAACGCCGTGACGCGCGTGCGCCCGCGAAGCGACGCGAGCACGGCCAGAAGCAGCACCGCGACCGTCACGGTCTTGGCCCCGCCGCCCGTCGACCCCGGCGAGCCGCCGATGAACATATACACGACGCTCAGCGCCTGCGACGCCTCCGTCAGGCTCCCCTGCGCCACGGTCTCAAACCCGGCCGTGCGCAGCGTGACGGACTGGAACGCCGACGCGAGCAGCTTTTCGCCCGCGGAGAGATTGCCGATCGTCGCGGGATTGTCCCACTCGAGCGCGGCGAACATCCCCGCGCCGAACACGAACAGGAAGATCGTCATAAACAGCACGATGCGCGTGTGCACCGTCAGCCGCCGGACGCGCGCGTCGCGGCGATTTTGGAGATCCTCCCACACGAAAAAGCCGAGCGAGCCGGTCGTGATGAGCAGCATAAGCGTCACGTTCACGAGCGGGTCGGCAACATACGGATGCATCCCGGACGCGCCCGCGACGTCAAAGCCCGCGTTGCAGAACGCGCTGATCGAGTGGAAGATCCCCCACCCGAGCGCCCGATAGAGCGGCATCTCGGCCGCGAACCGGACCGTAAGCAGCAGCGCGCCCGCACCCTCGAAGATGACCGTCCCCAAAAGCGCGTGCCGCACGAGGCGGACGACGCCGTCAAAGCCGTTTAAGCTCAGCGACTGCGCCAGAAGCATCCGCTGCTTTAATCCGATGCGCCGATGCAGCAGGAAATAGAACACGGACACGATCGTCATAAACCCGAGCCCGCCGATCTGGATGAGGCACAAAATGACGATCTTGCCGAACAGGCTCCAGCTCGCCGCCGTCGGCACGACGGTCAATCCCGTGACGCACAGCGCGCTCGTCGCCGTAAAAAGCGCCGTCATGCCGCCGCAGCTAATGCGCGAGACGGATGCGGCCGGAATGCTGAGCAGCAGCGTCCCGAGCGCGATGAGCGCGGCGAACGCGAAAATGATGAGCTGCGCCGGCCGCAGACGGCGCACGCGCTTTTGAATCCTCTGCCAGAGCTCATGCATCGCGCGTCCCTCCCCGTCCGGCGGAAATTTTCATTATTATAGTATACCGCCGGAAAATTTGCAAGCATCGCCGTTTTTTCCTCCGCTCGGCAAAAAATCGCCCCGCACGGATCATCCGTGCGGGGCGGCTTTCAGGTCACGCATTTTCTGACGGGGCGGACGTATTTCCAGTACCGCGCGCAGTCGTGGTAGAAGTAGAACACGCGGCCCTCCGTCCGGTCGAGCTCGTAACCGCTGGCGGGATAGTCAAATTCACGCATCGCGCGCTCCATGGCCGCCTCGATGGCGGCGTTTTCCGTCTCAAAGTCGAACGGCCCGTGCTCAAAGACGAGATATTCGCCCTCGGGCACGTCCATGAGCTGCATCTGCGCCGGGACGGGGCCGTCGTAGTCCGCCGGAAGGCGCACGCCGTATGCCTCGGCCAGCGGGATGCCCCACGAGCAGACGCGCCCCTCCGGCGCGTTGATAAAGCCCATGAGCTGCCCGCCGCCGGCGTCCTCCGTCTCGGCGCCGCAGTCGTCGAGCTTTCCGGGAATGCTCGCGAGCAGGCCGCAGATCGTCTCGCAGTCCTGCCCGGGGATGCGGCTCTGCTTTTCCCAGAAGTCGTAGTAGCCGACGCTCTCATAATTCCGGATGTGCAGGAATTTGTGCGCCGGGAGCGTGATGAAATAGGTCCGGATGTCCTCGTTTTTACTTGCCATGCCACTTCCTCCAATGCCCAAAAGATAACAGTCAAACGGCCGGATGACCGTGCGCAGCACGACGGGCACCGGGCGGGCGCGGTACGCGCTCGGCGTGCAGCCGTAAGCCGCGCGGAACGCGCGCGTGAACGCCTCGTGCGACGAAAAGCCATAGCGCAGCGCGACGGCGAGCAGCGGCTCGTCCGTGTCGCGCACGTCGCGCAGCGCAAAGGCCAGACGCCGCCCGCGGAGATAGTCCCGCAGCGAAAGGCCCGAGAGCGCGCGGAATTTGCGCGAGACGTAATATTCCGAATACCCGAGCTCCCGCGCCAGGCTCCGCAGCGTGAGCGCCTCGTCGCAGCCGCTCAGGATGCACGCGTCGATGAGCTCGACGATGTGCTGGATGTTTTTCGCCCATTCCATGGCCTCCGCCCCTTTCCCTGACACCGTCAGTATACCACACCCGCCGGGCGCGCGCTTGATCGGATTTGCGCACTTTTTTCCCTCCCGCGCGGCCCGGTTCCGGCGCGCTGCGCCGCATGGTATTTATAGGTGCTTCCTGCGCTTCCATTTCTTTCTTTTTCTTAGATTTTAATTACTTTATATAGTTGCGCACCCCCTTGTCAATTCTGTACACGTATTGTATAGTAGCGCAGGAAGAAAGCCGCAGACCGCGCAGCCAGCCGATCCTGCGGCCCGTAAATCTGAAATCATATGGGCAAAGCCGGAGTGATCCGGTGACGCAAAGCTATAGGGACAGACCGGAAGGAACGTCAGCCAGCTGCCGTAGTGCGCTCGAAGTGCACTGCGGCTTTTTGCTGTCCATCCGGCGCGGAAAGGCGGGGTCAGGATGCCGACGTATCACATCGGGGCGCACGTCCCCATCATCCACAGCCGCGCGGACGGCGCGGACGGGCAGCATCTGCACTCGCTCGAGCTGTCGCTGTACCTGTTCCGGGAAGATCGCGCCATGCTCTCGTTCCCGGAGGTCGAGCGCGCGGTCGACGCCTGCCTCGAGCCGTACCGGAACCGGCTTTTGAACGAGCTGCCGGAGTTTTCCGGCGGCGCGAGCATCGAGCAGATCGGCGAGGTGCTCTTCGCCCATCTGGACGCCGCGGCGGAAGCGCTCGGCCTGACGCTCACGCGCTTTGAGATCGGCGAGACGCCGCTTCGCACCTACATCATCCGCCGCGCCGCCGGGTGAGCGGCCCGCATTTTCCATATATTCCACATCAAAAGGAACGTGTCGATATGAAGCATTCGATCCGAGCAGTCCTCTCCCTCGCGCTGTCGCTCGTCGTCCTGACGGCGTCGGCCGCGGCCGCAAGCGTGTCCGGCAGCATCACCGTCGACGGCGACAGCCGTGACTGGGACGCCATCGAGGGCATTGAGCTGAGCGCCAACGCCGCCGGCAACACCATCACCGGCTGGAAGGCCGCCGCGGACTCAGACGGCAACATCTACATGTGCATCACCGGCAGCGGCAACATGTACAGCATCCCGAATCTGCAGTGGGACGGCATGCAGCTCGTCGTGGGCTGGCAGTACACGTATTACCAGTTCGGCACGCTCTGGCAGATGGACGGCGTCGAGCACGCCGTCACGTCCGATGCCGGCTCGAACGCCGGCCCGTTCGTGCTGGAGATGCGCCTTCCGGCGTCGCTGTTCCCCGATCCGAACTTCCAGCTGCTCTACGCGGGCGCGAGCCTGCCCGCGGACGCCATCCCCGTGCTGGACGGCAGCGAAACGCCCGGGCCGGACGAGCCGGTCTATTCCGGCATCTCCATCGACGGCGACTTTTCCGACTGGGACGCCGTCACAAAATATGACGGCCCCGGCTGCACGAACGAGGGCCACCCGGACTGCGTCGCGTCGTCCGCCATGGTGTTTGACGGGGATTATGTCTACCTCTACCTCCGCGAACAGCCCGGCATGAACGCGGCCGCGGCCGGCTCGCATGGCAACGGCAACTACGCCATCACAACGGACCTCGGCCGCACGCTGCTCATCGACCTCGAGTCCGACGGCACCGTCCGCGGCATCGACGGCGCCATGTGCGTCCACAACGGCACGCAGTGGGAGATCGCCATCCCGGCCTCCGCCCTGCCCGCCTACCGCAAAACGATCAGCTTCGGCCTCTATCAGGACGAGCCGGTCATCCGCGACGTCGCGAACCTCGACGGCTCGTCCGGCGGCGGCGATTTTTCCGGCATCGTCATCGACGGCCAGTACGGCGACTGGGCCGACTATCCCCATACGCTCATCCAGTACGCCACCGCGGGCACGCAGGCCCCGGTGCCGGACGGCGAAGCCGCCATCTACGCAGACGGCACGACGCTCTACGGCCACACCGTCACCGAATACGGCGCGCACCTGACGGGCGGGTACGACCTCGCCTACGCCATCACGATCGCCTTCAACGGCGACCGCGACTATAAAAGCACGCCGTCGGACGGCAATCTCTACCCCTACCTCGTGCAGGTCGACGACGATGGGAACATCACTTATCCGACCGTCGGCAATCTCCCGAACGGGACGCACGAATTTTACATCATGGACACCCGCTCGTGGCACTCGTCGAAGAACGTGAACGACCTTCAGGGCAACGACATGATCTTCGGCCGGATGCTCATCACCGTGCAGGACGGCCGCGAGGAGTGCGAATATGAGATCGACCTTGAAAAGGTCGCGCAGTACATCGGCTGCGACGCGGGCGACTTCAAGCTCATTGAGGCGCAGTTCGGCCGCATCGGCCAGCAGTGGACGTCGTGCGCGGGCGCATCGAGCGGCGCGCCGCTCGGCATCGCGCTGTGCATCCTGACCGTCGCGATGGTGCACCTCATCCGCAGACGCCGGAGCGCGCGCGCATGAGCCCCGTCGTCATCGCGCTCATCGTGCTCGCGTGGGGGTACCTTCTCCACGTGCTCAAAAAGGCGGACCTCGGCGCGTGGCGCTTTCTCGCGGGCTGCCTGGGGCTGTTCGTCATGCTCATGGTCTGGGTGCAGCCGTATCTCACCATGCCGCTTGCGCGGCTCGTGGCCGCGCTGGCCGGGTTCGTCGGCGACGCGACGGGCGCATACGCGGCCTATTTCAAATACGGCATCATCTTCATCACGACCGCGCAGGGCTCCGTCAGCCTCCAGATCGACCTGGAGTGCTCCGGCATCATCGAGATCGGCGCGTTTTTGTCGCTGCTGGCGTTTTTTAACGTGTACAGCCGCGGCGAGAAGCTGCTCGTCGGCATCGTCGGCACGGGCTATCTCATGCTGTGCAACGCGCTGCGCATCACCGTCATCTGCCTGAGCGTGCGCTGTTTCGGCGTCGGCGCGTATTACGTCATGCACACGTTCGTCGGACGGATCCTTTTTTACCTGCTGAGCATCCTGCTGTACTATTTCGTCTTTACGAAGCCGCAGGTCATTCGAATGAAAGTTGGCATTATCACCTATGGTCATTCTGCTGAAAAGAATTCTTAACTCCGCGGTATTCTGGGGCGCGTGGATCATCATCCCGTTTCTCATGGAGATCCTGCCAGCGCTCGGGTGCGTTCTTCTGCTGCTCCGCCGGCGTCTGCGCGGGCGGAAGCCGCATGAAAAGCCGGCCATCTTCCCGGAGATCTCCGTCATCATCCCGGTCTACAACTCTGAGGCCACGCTGCGCGCGTGCATCGCGTCCATCGACGCGTCGACGTACCCCAGCGACCGCATCCGCATCCTGCTCGTCAACAACCGCGGCCGGGACGGCAGCTTCGGCGTCTACGCAAAGTGCCAGGCGGAGTTCCCCGCGCTGCGGATGCAGTGGCTCAACTCCGAGCAGGGCAAGTCGCGCGCGCTGAACCTCGCGCTGTACAATTCCGACGGCAAATACATCATCAACCTCGACAGCGACGGCGTGCTCGAGCGCCATGCGCTGGAAAACCTCGTGACGAAGTTCGAGTCCGATCCGAGCCTCAACTGCATGACCGGCGCCGTGCTGACCGATCCGTCGCTCATCCCCGGAAGCGGCGGCGTTTTCGCCCGCCTGCTGCGCGATCTGGAGTTCATGGAGTACGCGCAGGCGTTTCTCGCCGGGCGCAGCTACTCGTCGGAGATCGACGCGGTCTATACGCTCTCGGGCGCGTTTTCCGCGTTCCGCAAGTCCGCGGTGCTCCGCTCGCGCATGTACAACACCGACACCGTCAGCGAGGACACGCAGATCACGTTCCAGATGCGCTACCTGCAAAAAGAGCGCGTGGAGATCTGCGAGGACGCCATATTCTTCGTCGACCCCATCGAGGACGTCAACAAGCTCTACACCCAGCGCCAGCGCTGGCAGCGCGGCAGCCTCGAGGTCGCCCAGCAGTTCGCGCGGGACAAGGGCGCGAAGCACTCGCCGCTGGACGTCAACATCCGCACGCTGCTCTATGACCACACGTTCGCCTTCCCGCGGCTGATCTGGTATCTGGCCACGATCTGCCTGCTGCGCATCGGCAGCTTCAGCTCCGCGGCGCTTTTGTCCATCGCGGTCATTTTCCTGCTGTACATCCTCGTCGGATTTTTCTACTATTTCTGCGACCTGGCGCTGCTGCGCAAAATGCCGGACATCCGGCGCTACTACGCCGCGCGCTGGTGGATCGTACCGCTGCTGCCGATCTTCAATTTCGCGGTGTTCTTCATCCGCGTCATCGGCATCATCAACTCCATCGGCACGGACAGCACGTGGACGACGCGCAACCTCACGCAGGAGCGGCAGGCCTTCGAGTCCGCGCTGAAGGACGACCTGAAAAAAAGCGCCCTCGCCGTGCACCGCGCGCGCGAGCGCGTCAACCGCGCGGAGTCTCCCACGCCTGCGCCCGGCGCGGTGCTGCCCGTTTCGTGGTATGTTTGCTCCGGCATCCTGCTCGCGCTCGGCGCGATTCTGATCATCACGGTCCGCTGGATCACGAGCGTCTACGGCATCGGCCTCAACGAGCTGCTCAGCACGCTCGGCGGCAATCTGCAGGGCACGTCCACGGACGTCATCCTCGCGGTCATCCGCGGCTGCGTTCTGCCGTCGGCCGCGGCGGTGGCGCTCTATGCTCTCTTCGCCGCGCTCGACCGCCGCAGGAGCAAAAAGCGCCCGGACGCGCGCCGGCCCGGCTGCGCGCTCTCGCGCCGTCTGCCGCAGCTCGGCGCGCTGCTGCTGGCCGCGGCGCTGCTGTACACGAACGCGAAGTTCGACGTGCTGCACTACTACAAAAAGCAGCTGAGCAATACGACGATCTATGAGGACTATTACGTCTCGCCAAACGATGTGGCCATCACGTCGGACGGCGCGCCGCGCAATCTCATCTACATCTACCTCGAGAGCATGGAGACGACCTACGCGTCCGCGGACGACGGCGGGCGTCAGGCGGAAAACTACATGCCCGAGCTCACGCGCCTTGCGCGCGAGAACGTCTCGTTTTCAAATACCAGCCTGCTCGGCGGGTTCCACACCGTGACCGGCGCGGGCTACACCATGGCCGCCATCTACTCCACGACGTCCGGCGTCCCCTACGCGCTCCCCGCGGACTCGACGACGCTGGCCGGGTCGGACTCGTTCGCCTCCGGCATCGTGAGCCTCGGCGACATTCTCCATGAGCGCGGGTACAACCAGGAATTCCTCTGCGGCTCGGACGCCGCCTTCGGCGGGCGCAAGCTCTGGTTCACGCAGCACGGTGACTACGAGATCTTCGACCTCTTCACCGCCCGCGAAAAGGGCTACATCCCGGACGACTACTTCGTCTGGTGGGGCTTTGAGGACCACTATCTCTTCGACATCGCAAAAGACGAGGCCACGCGCCTTTATGAGGCGGGCGAGCCGTTCAACCTCACGATGCTGACCGTCGACACGCACCACATCTCGGGCTATCACTGCTCCGAGTGCGGCGACGAGTATTCCGTCGACACGGCAAACGTCGTCGCCTGCACCGACCGCCAGGTCGCGGCGTTCATCGAGTGGTGCCGCCAGCAGCCGTTTTACGAGAACACGACCATCGTCATCACCGGCGACCACCCGCGCATGGACACGTACCTTGTCGACGGCGTGTCGTACTACGACCGCACGGTCTACAACTGCTTCATCAACAGCGCAGCGTCGACGGAGAATCTGCATGACCGCGAATTCACGCACATGGACATCCTGCCCACGACGCTTTCGGCGCTCGGCTACGACATCGAGGGCCACCGCCTCGGCCTCGGCACGGATCTTTTCTCCGGCGAGCCGACGCTCGCCGAGCAGTGCGGGTTTGACTGGGTGTCCGCGGAGGTCTGCAAATCGTCAGACTATTACCTTGAAACATTCGCCCCGGAGCTGGCCGGATAGGCCGCGGGGCAGGAAGGAGCGCCAAATGGCAGCCGAAACTCGAAAAAGGCCGCGCAGCCTGTTCCGCCGCACGCTTTTGCTCATGCTGGCCGCGGCGGCGGCCGTCGGGGCGATGATCTGGGCGACGATCGCGCGGATGGAGCAGGGCATGCTCGACGTGTGCGCCGCGCAGCAGGACGGCTATGTGCAGCTCGTGCTCGACCAGATCGCATTGCAGTCCGGCCACGGCGATCAGGCGATCATCGAGGACATCCTCGCCACGCTCGACGCCTCGAGCCGCAAATACTGGGTGTTTTCCAAGGGCGAGACGATGCTGTTCGTCAAGGACGTCGCCGAGACGAACAAGTATAAGGGCTTCACGGCCGCGTCGTACTACGCCTCGGACTCGGCGCAGGCGTTTTTGAACACGCTCCAGCCGGATCACGTCCGGCATGACTTCATCGAGCTCGACGGCAAGCGCTATGTCGCCTCCGGCGCGATCTTCACCTACGACGGCGTCGAGTACCGCCTGTGCCTTCTCACGAACCGCGACATGGTCTTGGAGAACAACGCCTATCTTCGCGGGCGCAGCGAGCTCTGGGCCGCGATTCTGGCGCTGCTGGCGCTGTTTGTGTGCGTGCCGGCGTATCTCGCCCACCGTGCCGACGCGCTCCGGCGGCAGACGGAGGCCGACCGCGGCGCCATCGCCGAGCTGCAGCGCGAGCTGTCGGCCATGAACGACCGCTACGCCGGCCGCGACTGGCGTGAGCTTCGCGCGCGTGTGCTGCGACCGCGAGAGCGACCGGGCGCTGTTCCTGCGCCGCGCCGCAAATTCGCTGCCCGCGACGGCGCTGCGCTTTTCCTGCGGCCGGCACGACGTGACCGTGCTCTTTCTCCGCGCCGACGGCGAGACGGCCCGCCGCTTCCTCGCCCCGCTGACCGGCGCGCACGGCGGACGCGCTTATTTCGACCGCGCAGACATTTGCGCGCGAAGATCAGGAGGTTGCGCCATGACCGTGCAGCTCTACCGGGAATACCGGCTGAAATTCTATTTAAACGCCCGGCACTTCGTCATTTTCGACGGCAACCGCGGCGAGCTGCATCCGCACACGTGGGAGCTCGCGCTGACCATCCGCATCGGCCGCGGCTCGTTCACGCAGTTCCACACGTTCGAGGCCTGCATCAACGACTGCCTCGCGCGCTTTCAGAACCAGATCTTGAATGAGTGCGAGCCGTTCGACGCCGTGCTGCCGACGCTGGAAAATCTGGCGGACGTGCTCTCCGAGGAGTTCTACGACCGCCTTGCTTCCGTCGGCGGCGAGCTGACGCGGCTCGAGATCAGCGAGACGCCCACGCGCAGCTACATTCTCGACCTCGAGCGCACCCGCGCTTCGCGCTCCGGGGCGCTGGAGGCGCAGATGATGGGCGACATGATCGACACCGTGCTGGACGATCTTCTGTAAGGTGGAACTATGCTGAGAAAAAACGCAAGTTACGCTCTTTTTCCGCTGCTGTTTGCCGCGCTGGCGGTGCTTTTGGCCGTGCTGACCATGAAAAGCGGCCTCTGGCCGGCGGAGACGGAGGCCATGTACCCGCTCTACTGCGGCGATTTTCTCTATCGCGCCGCGGCGGAGGGCAATTGGCTGCCGCTCTATGACCCCATGTGGTTTGCGGGGTCGGAGCCGCTGCGCCATTTTGCGCCGGTCCCGGCGCTCGTGCTCGCCGGATGCCAGGCGCTTGCGGGCGGGGACAACATCGGCGGGGCGTATGTGTTCGTCGGGCTGCTGTTTTTCTGCTCGTCGCTGCTGTGGCTGTGGATGGGCGCGCGCGCCGGGCGGCCGGCTCTTGGCGGGCTGCTGGGCATCGTGTGGTTCCTGTCGCCGTACAACTTCTATGTGCTCTTTTCGCAGGGCGACCTTGCGCGGAGCCTCGCGGCCCTCGCGCTGCCGCTGCTTCTTTTTCAGACGCGGGCGTATCTGACCGCGCCGTCGCGCGGGAGGCTGCCGTTTTTCGGCGTGTTTTTCCTGCTTCTGACGCTGACGCACCCCGGCTTTGCGGCGCTGACGGCGCTTTCGTGGGGCGTGTACCTCGTCTGCTGGCGGCTCATCTGCCGCGGCGCGCCGGGGCTTGCGCGGATGGTCGGCATGGCCGCAGCGGGCGCGCTTTCGGCGGGGCTGTGGCTCGTGCCGTACCTCACCGGCGGCGCGCTGCGCGGAACCAGCGCGGAGGCCATGGCCGCGTCGTTTCAGACGCTCTGGTCGTCGCTCGACCTGCGCGCGTATTGGGCCGATCCGCGAAGCGCGGCGTATTTTGCGCTCTCGCTGCTGCTCGTCTGCCTGACGGCCGCGCTGCTCGCGCGCAGGCGCTCGGCGCCGGAGGCGCGCGCGGCGCTCGTGCTGCTGCTTTTAAGCTCGAATGTGTGCGGCGCGGCGGCGCAGATCCTGCCGGGCAGCGAGGTGTTCCGCGGCGTGTGGCTCTTTTCCGCCGCGGCGGCGCTCGGGCTGCTCGCGCTCTTGAACTGGGACACGGCGCGCCGCGCGCTGACGGCCGCGCTGGCCGCCCTCCTGCTGCTCAGCTGCCTGCCCAGTGCGCGGATGCTTGTCTCGGACGCAAATTCCGCCATTCCGGCCGAAGAGCGCATGGACGAAGCCCAGACCGCCACGCTGCGCGCCCAGGCGCAGGCTGTGACGCGGCAGCGCCTTGCCATTTTAGACGAGGACGCCCTCGGCGCCGAGGGCGCGTACCTCGCAAGCGCCTACGGCGACGGCGTCCCGATCGCCGGCGGCGTCGGGCGCGCGCAGAGCGCGCTCTCGGGCAATCTCACGCAGCTCGGCCGCGCGCTTCGAAGCGGCGGCTATGACTACGTGTTCGACCGCTGCCTCGAGCTCGGCTGCGACAGCGTGCTCGTGCAGACGGCGCTTGTCAGCGCGGGCGACCTGGCCGCCGGGCTCCTCGAGCAGGCCGCAGCGCGCCTCGGCTACGAGCTGACCGAGCAGACAGACGCCTACCGGCTCTACCATCGCGAGCTAGATCCCGGCTGGGGCACGGTCTCGCGCTATCCCGCCATCGGCATCGGCTCGACAGCAGGCTGGACGAGCCTCGTCTACCCCGCCATGGAGGAGACGGACGACACGAACCTGAACCATTACACATTCGAGCAGCTCTCGTCCTACGAGCTCGTGTTCCTCTCCGGCTTTACGTATGACGACCGCGGCGCGGCGGAAGATCTCGTCACGCGCCTTTCCGAAGCCGGCGTCCGCGTCGTCATCGCGGCCGACGGCATCCCGCTCGACCGGCAGACGCACAGCCGCGCCTTCCTCGGCGCGCGCTGCAACAACATCGAATTTTCCAACGGCTACCCGGAGCTTGACACCGTGGACGGCATTTTGAACACGCAGCTCTTCCCGCCCGAGTACGCCGACTGGCAGACCGTCTACGTCGAGGGGCTTGACGACGTCTGGGGCTATGTGCTCGAGGACGACCTGCACCTGCCGTTTTACGGCACGGTGAAAAACGAGAACATCGTGGTCGTCGGATTGAACCTGCACTACTTCTATTCCCTGACGCACGACGAGACGGTCGGCGCGCTTCTCGCGCGCGGCATGTCCATCCCGTCCGGCCGCCTGCCCGAGCGCGAGATCGTCCCCGTGACGATCGGGTACGCCCCGGACGCCATCACCGTGACGACGGACCGCGACGGCGTGAACACGGCGCTTTCCGCGCACGACAATTTCGCCTCGCCGGGCATCCGCTTTGAAAACGGCCTGACGATCGCAGACCGCGGCACGACGGTCATCGAGCTGCGCTACCCCGACCTCGCTGCCGGCTCGATATGCAGCGCCGCGGGACTCGCGCTGATGCTCCTTCTTACATTCCTGCGGCGAAAAAAACGGCCGCTTCCGGAAGCGGAATAAAAAAATCAGGGCTGTGACCTCAAGGTCACAGCCCATTTTTTACGCAAGGCGCATATACAGCAGCGGGAACGGGTCGCCGGCCTCGTCGCGCTCCGTGCGCTTGTACGTCCGAAAGCCCATATGCTCGTAAAATCCGACGGCCTGCGGGTTCTGCTCGTTGACGGTCAGCTCGCGGACGCCGAATTCTCGGATGCCGCGCTCTAAAAGCAGCCGCCCGAGCCCCGCGCCGCGCGCGTCCGGCGCGAGAAACAGCATTTCCAGCCGCCCGTCCTCCACGCCCATGAACGCCGCGGGACTCCCCGGCCCGCGCTCGGCGACGACGAGGTGCGCCACGACCGAGAGCGCCTGCGGCACATAGGCCTTGATGCGCCCGATGTCCGCGTCCGTCAAAAATGAATGCGTCGCGCGGACGGACGCCTCCCAGACTGCGAGCAGGCGCTCGAGCAGCTGCGGCGTCCGCTCGCGGACTTCGATTATCTCCATCTTCTTTTCCCTCCGGCTCCGTTATTTCGCTTCATTCCCGCAAAAAAGCCCCGCAGAACGGATTCTGCGGGGCTTTTCATAAAAATCAATACATCTTCGCGCCGGCGGGAATGTGATCGTCGAGCATGAGAAGATGCAGGCGCTCCTCGCCGTTTTCCTCATGGATGGCGGAGATGAGCATGCCGCACGAGTCGATGCCCATCATCGGGCGCGGCGGCAGGTTCACGATGGCAAGCAGCGTCTTGCCCACGAGCTCCTCCGGCTCGTAGTACATGTGGATGCCGGAGAGGATAGTGCGGTCGGTGCCCGTGCCGTCGTCGAGCGTGAACTTCAAAAGCTTCTTCGACTTCTTCACGGCCTCGCACGCTTTGACCTTCACGGCGCGGAAATCCGACTTCGAGAACGTGTCAAAATCCACGAACTCCTCAAAAAGCGGCTCGATCTTCACGTTTGAGAAGTCGATCTTCTCCGGCTTCGCCTCCGCGGGCGCGCTAGCGGCCTTCGGCTGCTGCTTGCGGTCGGCCTCCGTCGGTTTCATCGTCGGGAACAGGATAACCTCGCGGATGGACTCCGCGCCGGCGAAGAGCATGACCGCGCGGTCGATGCCCATGCCCATGCCGCCCGTGGGGGGCATGCCGTATTCGAGCGCGCGCAGGAAATCCTCGTCGAGCATCTCCGCCTCGTCGTCGCCGCGCTCGCGCTGCTCGACCTGCTTTTCAAAGCGGCGGCGCTGGTCGATGGGATCGTTGAGCTCGGAGTAGGCGTTGCCCATCTCGCTGCGGCAGATGAAGAACTCGAACCGCTCCGTCAGGCGCGGATCCGCCGGGCTGCGCTTCGTCAGCGGGCTGACCTCCACCGGGTACATGGTGATAAAGGTCGGCTGGACCAGGTGCTCCTCCACCTTCTGGTCGAAGCAGGCATAGAGCGCGTTGCCCCACGTCTTTTCCGCGGCATCGGCCAGCTCCACGCCCTTTTCCTTCGCCGCGGCGACAGCCTCGGCGTCGTCAGAAATGGCGTCAAAGTCGATGCCGACATACTGCCGGACAGCCTCGACCATCGTCAGGCGGGGCCAGCCGGGCGTCAGGTCGATCTTCTCGCCGTGCCACTCCAGCTCGTATGTGCCC
>CAVFYN010000191.1:0-7095 GCA_963626425.1 Bacteroidaceae bacterium | reverse complement strand
AGCCGTCGCCGTGTTGAGGTCGAGCGGAAAGTCCGGCTCTGCTTCCTCCGGCTCTGCTTCCTCCGGCTCGCCGGCCTCGGGTGCGGAGAAATCCGCGGACGGCTCTGGCGTCTCGTCCGGCACCTCTGCGGCGGCGGGCGCGGCGAGGCCGCTCGTCTGAACGGTGATCACGCCGCGCGTGCCGCTTCGTCCGGCGAAAAAGCCGAGCAGAAAGACGCACACCGCCGCCGTGAGCGACAGCAGCACGATCTCCGCCCTCGTCAGCTTCAACTTTGCGCCCTCCCCGCATTGACAGAATACCGGAATCTGTTATAATTTGTACAGACCGTTTCGGTTTTCTAAGATTATAACACAAACCGCCCGCGCGCGGCAATTGAATTCGCGCGTCCGGCAAGGAGAATTTGGTGATATTTATGAAAATTAAGCTCCGCGGCGGCGTCTGCCTGCTGCTCATCCTCGTTCTTGCGCTCAGTCTGGCCGCGCCGTGCTTCGCCGCGGCGACCGTTACGGCGAGCGACGATTTCTCCGTCGCGGCCAAGGCGGCCATTCTCGTCGAGCTCAATTCCGACTCCGTGCTCTACGCGCAGGACGCCGACGAGAAAATATATCCCGCCTCGCTCACGAAGATCATGACGGCGCTGCTCACGCTGGAAAACGGCAATCTCGACGACACCGTCACCGTCTCGGCCACGGCGCTCGAGGGGCTCAATCCCGACGGCAGCAGCGCCGAGCTCCAGGTCGGCGAGCAGATGAGCGTGCGCAACCTGCTCTACTGCATCATGCTCGCCTCGGCCAACGACGGCTGCAACGTCGCGGCCGAGTATGTCTCCGGCTCCGTCGACGCGTTCGTAGAGCTTATGAACGAGCGCGCCGCCGAGATCGGCTGCACGGGCACGCACTTTGCAAACCCGCACGGCCTGCATGACGACGACCACTACACCACCGCGCGCGACCTTGCGCGCATCGCCATGGTTGCCCTGCAGAATGACGACTTCTACACGATCTGCACCACGACGAGCTACACCGTCCCCGCCACGAACCTCTCCGGCGAGCGGACGCTCTACACGACGAACTACTTAACGTCCGACGCCATGACGCCCGCCTACTACTGGCCGACGGCGCGCGGCGTCAAGACCGGCTACACGAGCCAGGCCGGCCGCTGCCTCATCACGACGGCGACGGGCAACGGGCTGCATCTTTTAAGCGTCGTGTGCGGCGCGGCGACCGTCGTGCAGGAAAACGGCGACCTGAAGCTCGAAAACTTCACCGAGAGCCGCCGCCTGCTCGAGTTCGGCCTGAACAATTTTGATTATGCGACCGTTTTGTCGAATCTCGACACGATCGACCAGATCACCGTGAACTTCTCCGCGGGCGCCGACTCCGTCGTCGTCGCGCCGGACAGCTCCATCACGACGATCCTGCCGAAGGACTACGACGAGAGCCTCATCGAAAAGGACGTCGAGCTCGACAACCCCGACGGTGTGGACGCGCCGGTCTCCGCGGGCGACAAAATGGGCTCGGTCAAGGTGACGTATGACGGCGAGGAGCTCGGCTCTGCGGACCTCGTGGCCATCGCGGACGTGCCGCGGTCGGAATTTTCGTATTTCCGCACGCAGGTGAAGAATTTCTTCTTAAATTGCTGGTATGTCCTGCTGCTCGGCCTGCTGGGCCTTCTCGTGCTGCTCTACATCCTTGTCTACGTCAGCGCGCAGCGCCGCCGCAAGCGCCGCCGCGCCAAAGCGCGTCAGGAGCGCGGTCAGCAATGAGCCGGATGGACGAACTGCGCGGGCAGTGCCTTGACTGCCGCAGCTGCGCGCTGTGTGAGACGCGGCACAATGTCGTATTCGGCGTCGGCCCGGAGGATGCCGAGGTCATGTTCATCGGCGAGGGCCCCGCCCAGCAGGAAGATCTGCGCGGCGAGCCGTTCGTCGGCCCGGCCGGGCAGCTGCTCGACGATATGCTGCTCATCATCGACCTCGGCCGCACGAACTGCTACATCGCCAACATCGTAAAATGCCGCCCGCCCGGCAACCGCGACCCGCTCGAGACCGAGCAGGAGGCGTGCTGGCAGTGGCTGTCGCAGCAAATTGGCATCATCCGCCCGAAGATCGTCGTCTGCCTCGGCCGCATCAGCGCGAAAAAGCTCATCTCGCCGGACTTCCGCATCACGCGCGAGCACGGGCAGTGGACGGAGAAAAACGGCGTGCACTACATGGCGACGTACCACCCCTCCGCCCTCCTGCGCGACGTCAGCAAGCGCCCGGAGGCCTTCGGCGATCTGAAAATTTTGCAGGCGAAGGTCCGCGAGGTCTGCACGCGGACGCTGTAAGACACAAAAATAGACCCGCTCCCGGTTCACGCCGGGAGCGGGTCTTGCTTTATTTATTTGTTCGCGCGGTAAAAACCGTCCTGCTTGACGGTCTCGATGACGTAAAAGCTCTTGAGCTGCGAGACGCCGTCGAGGTTCAGGATGCGGCGGTGCGCATCATAGAGCTCCTCGTGCGACGAGACGGCCAGGTGGAGCAGGAAGTCAAAGTCGCCCGCGACGGCGTAGCAGTCCACGACCTCGGGGATGTCGCGCACCTGCTCTTCAAAGTGGCGCGCGAGGTTCTGCCGCTCGAGCGTGATGCCGACGATGACGAGAATGTCGCTGCCGATCTTCCGGCGGTCGATGACCGTCGTGTACTGGACGATGACGCCGGAATTCTCCAGCTTGTGGATGCGGTCGATGACGGAGGAGACGGAGAGGTTGATCTGCTTGCTGATGTCCGAGGCCTTCATCCGGGCATTCTGCTTGAGGCATTCGAGGATATCGAGGTCGAGCTGATCCATGGTTCCCTTCCTTTCTTTTTAAGCCTGCGTCAGGCGGCGGACCATCGCGTCGTGCGCGAGGTTCTCGATCGTGTCGTCGAGCGGCGCGAGCTCCGCGCTGCCGTATTTGCGCGTGAGCGCCGTTTTTAAGATATGGTCGCACAGCTGCGGGTTTTTCGGCAGTAGGCAGCCGTGCGAGTACGTCGCAAAGACGTTGTTGTACCGCGCGCCCTCGCCCTTGTCCTCGCCGTTGTTGCCCGAGCCCGCGAGCACCCTGCCCATCGGCCGGACGGACGGGCCGAGGTACGTCTTGCCCGAGTGATTTTCAAAGCCGACGACCTTCAAGCCGTCCAGCTCCTCGCACGTGAACATATAGTTGCCGATCATGCGGTCCTTGTGGCCGACGGTATAGAGGTCGAGCGCGCCGGTGAAGTCGCACTGCTGCCCGTCCCACGTCTTGTAGTACGCGCCGAGCATCTGATAGCCGCCGCAGATGGCGAGAAATGTCTTGCCGTCCGCAATGGCGGACTTGATCTGCTCGGTCTTGTCGCCCTTGACGTCGCCAAGGAGCACTTCCTGCTCGAAATCCTGGCCGCCGCCGATGAAGAAGAGGTCGAATTTCGACGCGTCGAGCGGCTGCCCGATGGAGACGCCCGTCGTCGTCACGTCGATGCCGCGCCAGCGAAGGCGCTGCTCCATGCACGTGACGTTGCCGCGGTCGCCGTATAAGTTGAGCACATCCGGGTAGAGATGGCAGATGTTCAGTTCCATGTCCGCTCCCCTCTCATTCCCAGAAATCCTTGAAGCCGTAGGTGTGGCTGATCTTCTCACGAAGGCCGAGCATGGCCGTGTACGTCGGCATGATGTACACGGGCGCCTTCTGCGCGAGGCACGCCTCCATAAGCTCGCCGTAGTCCTTGTGGATGGCGATCTTCTCCGCCGGGACGCCGGCGTACTTGAAGCGAAGCGCCATATCCTCCGCGCGCGTGCCGGAGACGTAGAGCCCCGTGAGCTTGTCGCCCATGGCGGCCACGCGCTCAAAGTCGACGTCCCAGATCCAGCTGACGTCCCGCCCGTCCTGCGCGCGGTCGTTCAGGCACACGACGAACAGCGACGGCTCGGACACGTTCGTCAGGAAGTTCAAAACCTGATTGCAGCCGGCCGGGTTTTTGATGAGGATCATGCGCACGCTCGTGCCGCCAATCTCGAACTTCTCCATGCGCCCGAAGCCGCACGAGAAGCTGCCGAGCGAGCGGACGACGAGCGCCGGGTCAAAGCCCAGCACGCGCCCGGCCGCCATCGCGGCGCACGCGTTATAGATGTTGTACCCGCCGGGCAGGTTGATCTCGGCCGGGTAGTCCTTCCCGTCCTCCGTGAACACGACGCGCGAACACTCGGCGTCGGACGAAATGACCTTCGTCACGGAGACCTCGGTCTTCGGCCGCGCGTAGCCGCAGTGCGGGCAGCGGTAGTCGCCGAGGTGGCCGTAGGTCACATAGTCGTACACATATTCGTGGCGGCAGCGGATGCAGTACGGCGCGTCGGACACCTCGGCCACGCGGTCGGGGTACACGGGCACGTCCACGCCGTAGAACACGACGGGGTTGTCCACGTCGCCCGCGAGCGACGCGGTGAGCGAATCGTCCGCGTTCAGGCACAGCGTCGTGCCCGGGCAGTTGCGGATGCCGATGCGGATATTGTCAAGCGTGTGCGTGACCTCGCCGTAGCGGTCGAGCTGGTCGCGGAAGACGTTCGTCACGACGATGAGCTTTGCATCGACAAATTTCGTGATGGCTTTGAACGCCGCCTCGTCCGACTCGATGAGCGCATAGTCATATCGGCACTTGCCCGTCACGGACGAGTGCATCGCAAACTCCGCCGTGACGCCCGAGAGCAGGTTGGCGCCGGACTTGTTCGCAAAATACTTTGCGCCCGAGTCGATGAGCGTCTGCTCGATCATGCGCGAGGTCGTCGTCTTCCCGTTCGTGCCCGTGACCAGGATGACGGTCACGCCGCGCGAGAGGACGCCGAGCAGCTTCGGGCAGAGCTTCAACGCGACCCTGCCCGGAAAATCCGTACCGCCCCGGCCGAGGAGGCGAAGCAGCCGCCGGCAGAGCCGGCAGGCGATCACGGCCAAAAATACTGTAATCTTCATGCGTCCATGATAGCACGCACGATGGCCCATTGCAAGCGCGCGGCGGAAAATGCGGCCGGTTTGCCGAAAATTTTTCCGAAAATTTTGCTTAAATCACAAAATAATTCTGATTTTCGCGGCCGGATCACGGGAAAAGCCGCCGGCGCGAAATTTGGCTCTATGAAAATCCGGTCGAATCCTGTATAATGTATAAAACTAAAAACGGAAAGGACGATCGGGACAGTATGCGTATGTTTTCCTCCCGCGCCGAAATGCTCCGGCGCGCGATCTGTCTGCTGCTGTGTCTTGCGGCGCTCCTGCCGCTGTGTACGGGCTTTGCCGGCGCGCGCACGATGCTCGACGACGAGCTCGACGAGATGGATCAGCAGTTCAACCTGATCCCAGATGACCTGAAGGGCCTTGACATGACGCAGCCCATCACGCGCGGCGAGATGTGCTCGATCATGCTGCTCGCCTATGAGAACGAGCGCCTCGTCGGCAAGCAGCACACGGCCAACCAGACGGATTATTTCACCGACACGGACGATCCGAAGATCTGCGCCGCGTTCGAGCTCGGCGTCGTCAATGGCTTTGCCGACGGCACGTTCCGCCCGGACGAGCCGCTCACCCGCGCGCAGTTCTGCAAGATCCTCTACAACTTCAGCCAGCTGCTCAACACGAGCTTCACCGCCGCGTCGAATGACGAGCTGGCCAAATTCTCCGACGGCAAGAACATCTCCGAGACGTACCTCGAGCCGGTCAAGACCATGGTCCACCTCGGCGTCATGCAGGGCTCGGCCAGAGGCGAGCTCATGCTGACCGACACGGCCACGCGCAAGCAGGCGCTCGTGCTCTTCTTCCGCTACTTCAAGCGCGAGTGCGAGGCCTACGCCTCCCAGGTCGGCTCGCTGGACGGCCCGGACGAGACGATCGACCAGTCGACGCAGACCGCGACGGATGACATGAACGCCGTCGTGAAATACGCCCTCGGCTACATCGGCTCGCGCTATGTCTACGGCGGCACGACGCCGAATGGCTTTGACTGCTCCGGCTTTGCCAAGTATGTCTACGCGCACTTCGGCTACACGCTCAACCGCGTCGCGTCCGACCAGTACAACAACGGCGTCGCCGTCGCGTCCGACAGCCTCATGCCCGGCGACCTCGTGTTCTTCTCGAACAACGGCAAGCAGTCCGGCATCTACCACGTCGGCATCTACATCGGCGACCACCAGTTCGTCCACGCGGCGAACACGAAGCGCGGCGTCGTCATCTCCTATCTCGACAGCGGCTACTACGCCCACTATTACTTCGGCGCGCGCCGGATCCTCAAGGGCTGAGGGATCCGGCCGCCCGGCAAAAATTCAAATTTCTGAGGTGTGAACAATGCAGTACAGCTACAAGACCCGCGGCACGTGCGCGAGCCAGATCACGTTTGAGATTGAGGACAACAAGGTCCGCAACGTCCGTTTCACCGGCGGCTGCTCCGGCAACACGCAGGGCGTCGCCGCCCTCGTCGACGGCATGGACGTCGATGAAGCCATCTCCCGCATGCGCGGCATCCGCTGCGGCTCCAAACCGACCAGCTGCCCCGACCAGCTCGCCACGGCGCTCGAGCAGGCAAAGAGCGCGTCGTAAGGCGCTGTCCCAAAACGCAAAACGCGGCGCAATCCCTGTTTGGGGATTGCGCCGTGCTTTTTATTTGATTCGACGGGCTGTTCATGATATAATTTTCCCCGTAAGGGGATTTTGGAGGTGAGACCATGGCGCTTGCAAACAAACTCGGCATTTCCGATTCGGCGGAGCTCGCCCGCGAAGAAGAACGCATCAGCAAGAAAAAGGCCGCGTGGCTGTTTGAAAGCGGCACGCTCGACACCCTGCCCGTCGGCACGCTTGCCTCGCTTCGCGCGATCCACCGGTACCTTTTTGAGGACATCTACGATTTCGCCGGCGAGATCCGCACCGTGAACCTCGCAAAGGGCAATTTCCGCTTCGCGCCCGTGATGTATCTCGCCGCGGCGCTCGAGAGCATCGAGAAAATGCCGCAGTCGACGTTCGACGAGATCGTTGAAAAGTACGTCGAGATGAACGTCGCCCACCCGTTCCGCGAGGGCAACGGCCGCAGCGCACGCATCTGGCTCGACTGCATGCTC
>CAVFYN010000190.1:0-11783 GCA_963626425.1 Bacteroidaceae bacterium | reverse complement strand
CCTTTTCTTGGGTACTTCTTTTGGCGGAGCAAAAGAAGTACCCCGCCGGAGGCATGAACAGACCGATTGCGGCACGCGGTAGAATAGAATGTCATTCAGAGGGCATGCAATGCCCGTGGAATCTTGCCGATTACGGTATGCCGATTGCGTGCCAGCGCGAAATAAATACGTGTCACCCTGAGCTTGTCGAAGGGTCTGCCCGATTACGGTAGTCTTTCGTTTTGTTTCAGCGCTGGATGTAAACGCGACTTCTCCGCAATCGGAAAGATTCCACGCCGCCGTTGGCGGCTCTGAATGACATTCTGTTTTGGCGCTGGGTCGCAATTGGTTCTCCGTAATCGGCAAGACCCTTCGGCTTCGCTCAGGGTGACAGGTCTATTTTGGCGCTGGGTCGCAATCGGTCGAGGCCATCACGTCAGCACCGCATAAATCCGCAGCAGCCGATCTCGGAGTATTCCCGGAAGCCCAGCGAGCGATAAAATGCGACCGTTTTCGGTGTGTTGTCCGTCGCCAGCTGGATCTGCCGGACATCTGCATACCGCTCAAGCACCGCCCGGAGCAGCGCCGTGCCGACACCCTGCCGCTGCCTGTCCGGAAACACCAGAATGTCCTGAACAAGCACGATCGTCGCGCCGTCGCCGACCGTCCGGACGATGCCGATCAGTTCGCCGCTTTCATACGCCGCCAGAACGAGCTGTGAGTTCCGATACCCCCGCTCCAGCGCCGGCAGGTCCTCCGTATACGCGGTCCAGCCCACCGCGGTGTAGAGCTGTGCGATCTCGTCTGCGTTGTACGTTGTATATTCCCTGATCTCCATTGCGCCCTCCGAAATCTTGATTTAGATGAAGTATACCACATAACCTGCGTCTGCGCAAAAAAATCCCGGAGCCTCTCGGCTCCGGGATTTGCTTTCTTATTTCTTCTTCGCCTCGGGGTCGTTCTTGGCGCCGTAGCCGGTGATGACGGCGACGACCATGATGGCCAGCAGGATGAGGCAGTAGTAGTTGTGCGTCACGATGGAAAGCGGCGTGAGCGCGACGTCGGCGCTGCCGTTGGCGAGCGATGCGGGCAGGACGGCGTGGACCGTCCAGGGCGCGAGGGCCGCGAGGCTCAGGCCGCCGCAGTCCATGAGGTTCGCGCGGCGGTATTTGTTCACGCCGTGCTCCTCGCCGAGCGTGCGGATGACGTCGCCCATGGCGACCATGCCGACGGCGACGACGCCCGTGATCCAGCCCATGACGCCGATGGACAGCGCCGTGATGGCCTCCGTGCTGCGGCGGCCGCGGGCGAGCTTCGTGAGCGCGGCGGAAATGTCGTCCACGACGCCGCTCTCCTGCATGATGCCGAGCAGCATGAACGCGCCGTAGAGCATGAACACCGTGCCGACCGTGCCGGTGATGGCGTTGATGAACAGTCCGTCGACCTTCCAGCCGCCGGGGTAGGCGAAGATGTCAGAGAACGCGTAGAGCCCCGAGACGAGGCCGACGATGACGCCCGTCAGGATGCCGATGGACAGCGAGACGATGAGGTGCTGCTTCAGGAGGCAGCAGACGATGATGACGGCCGGGACGAGGATCATGAGCAGGCTCTTGCCGTTGAACACAAGCTCCGACGTGTCGGCCGTGACGCTGCCGCTGCCGCCGGCGATGAGCAGCACGACGAACACGAGCACGGCCGCCGGGATGGAATACCAGACGCGCGTGCGCACGACGCCGCCCATCTGCGCGCCCTGCGTGTTGGCCGAGGCGATGGTCGTGTCCGAAATGGGCGCAAGGTTATCACCGAACAGCGCGCCGGAGATGAGCGCGCCGGCCATGACGGCCGGGTCGACGCCCGCGAGCACGCCGATCGGGAACAGCACCGGGAACGAGACGACATACGTGCCGACGGACGTGCCCGTCGACATGGACAGCACGCAGCAGATGAGGAAGCTGATGCCCGCGAACAGGCCGCCGCCGATGCCGGCCTTCACGACCGCGTAGGCCAGCGTGCCGATGAGGCCGCTCGACGAGACGAGCTTGCCCGAGATGGCCGCGAGGATGACCGCCACGGAAATGACGGCAAAAATGGGCCGGCACAGGCCCTTGACCGCCGCCTCGCCATAGGCGGTCATGTTTTTGGCAAACGGCGCGCCGATGATGATGGCGGCGAAAAACGCCAGGCAGTAGCCGTTGACGTTGGACTGATGCGTGCCCGCGATGACGATGAACACGATCGCCGCGAGCAGCGGAATGTACTTTCCGAATTTTCCGAACCGAAATTCGAGCTTGGTTTTCTCCATGTGGTATGTTCCTCCCTTTCGCACAACAGCGAACTAAACGTCGGTTATTATACCACTTATCGAAGCAAAATCAAGCGCGTTTTGCAGAAGATACGCGAAAATTTAGATATTTATGCACAAGTGCAGAAAAAGCAGCCGCCCCGTACGGGGCGGCTGGCAGTTTTTTTATCCGGGCATGACCGGGAGCACGAGATAAGACGCCGTCTCCCCTCCGGTGCAGATCGTGTGAGCGCCGCGGTTGCACGTCTCGATGAGCGCGCCGCCCGCGTGGGCCGTCATAATCTCAAAGCCGGAGACCTCCAGCTCGAGCTGCTCGCCCGCGTGGAACACCATGGCCGTCGGCCAGATGTTCACGTCGAGCTCCACGACCTCAAACGGGTCGAAATACGCCCGCTCGCGGTACGTGTGGTACTGCACGAACTCGTTCGAGCGCGCCGGGTCGACCGCGCGCAGCGACGCGCGCAGACGGCCGTTCGGGCCGGAGTAGAAATTCGTGTAGCGCGCGCGGAGCTTGTTCCCCTGCGCATCGAGCTTGTTCACGCGGACGAAAATGTCCGCGTCAAGCGCTTTGTCCGTCGAAAGATAGAGATGCGCGCGGGAAAAGCCCGTGATCTCCGTGTCGCGTTCAAACGTCCAGGTGAATTTCGCGGCGCTCTTGCCGTCGTCGGCGCAGTAGGTGACGCTGCCCGCTTCCGGGGCGTCCGGCGTCAGGCGGCCGTCCGCGGAGAGATAGAGCATTTCGGCCCGCACGCGCTCGGGCGGGAACTGCTCTTCCGGGCGGTAGAGAATGTCCTGCCCGCCGGGGTCGAGGACGCTAAGCCGCACGCGCGGCGTGTCCTCCCAGCCGTTTTCGATGCCCTTGAGGTAGCGGTCGAAGAACCTGCGCACCTCGGCGATGTTCTCGGGCAGGCGGTAGTCGATGAACTCCATGCCATTGTGCACGCGCATCCACTTTTTGTCCGTGCCGAGCCGCTCGAACGCCTCGAACGGGCCGCGGGAGTGGTTCCACTGCGTGAAGCTGCACGTCAGAAACACCGGGACGTCGATTTTTTCAAATTCGACCTGCTTGTCCTCCCAGTATTCGTCCATCATCGGGTGCTTTAACGACATGGCGACGATGTCCTCGACTTCGCCGTCGCCGAACGAGATGGTGCGCGAGCCCCAGTCGAGGCGCGGAATGCCGCCGCGGACCATTTCGTCGCGGTAGAAGTCGCCGTGCGCCTCGCACGGGTGGATGGCGGCCAGGTGCGGCGGACGCTCCTGCGCGATGAACCACTGCTCGATGCCGAACCAGTGGTTGCCGGACGTGCCGATCTTGCCGCTGCACCACGGCAGGGCGGCGAGATACTCGATGACGTCATACGCGTCGCGCCCGTTCTGCGTGCCGAAGAAGTGCATCATGCCGCCCTCGGAGTGGTACACGCCGCGCGGGTCGACGTTCACGACGGCGTAGCCGTACCCGATCCACTGCGCGGGGTCCTCGCCGCCCCAGGCGTTCAGGCCGCTCGTCTCGTCGCGGCGGATCATCTCGGTGCGCTGCGTGGGATGGTCGGTGTCGGGGATGTAGTTGGCCATGCGCGTGACCTCGGGCAGGGCGAGGTTCTTCCCGCGCTTGCCCCACGAGCCCCAGGCCAGGATGACCGGGACCGGAACGGACTCGTCCGTGGGGCGGTAAATGTCCGCGTAGAGCGTCACGCCGTCGCGCACTTTTATGGCGACGTCCTGCTCGAGGATCATTTCGCACGGCAGCGCCATGCGGCACTCCTGGAGCTTGTAGCCCTTCGGCAGGATCTCTTTGTGCGGATCAAAGCCGGGATAGCCCGCGCGCGGCGTCGTGACCGGCTGCAGCGGGACGCGGAGAATGCGCTCTTCCATATGTGTTCGCTCCTTGACATTCAGGATACTGTCAATATACTACGTCAGCGGCCATTCTGTCAAACAGCGATTGTGCGTACCCCTTATACAAACAGGGACATCAGCAGGTAATAGCCCAATATCACGACGAGGAAGATCGAGATGACCGGGATCGTCTTTTTGACGAGCGCGGCGAAGTTGCTGTCGAAATACTCGGCGATGAGCGTCAGGCACAGGTGCGTCGGCGAGACCTGCATGGCCGCGTAGGAATAGCACATGAGCAGCATGAGCAGCGGCACGCCCGCGTTCGGGATGGCGGCAAACGCCGGCGCGGTGCACAGCGTGACGATGGCCGTCGAGCCGCCGACGATCGTGCCGATGAGAAACAGCAGCGCAAAGACGAGGTACATCGGGATGGGCAGCTGCGCCAGCACGGTCGGCAGCTGCGCGATGACGCCGCTCTCGGTCAGGATCTCCTTGAAGATCATGACGACGCACGTGTTGATGACGATGCGGAGCTCAAACGCCGTGATAAAATACGGCAGGATCTCGCGGACCTTATAGTGGCCGACGAAGAAGTACAGCACGATGGAAATCAGCACGGCCAGCCACACCGGGAAGCCCTTCATGAACGACACGAAGCCCGCCGGCAGGACGGAGATCTTGCCCAGCGGCAGATACGGCACGGCGATGACGAGCACGATGGCCAGCACGATGGGCCAGAGGCTGCCGAACAGGCGCTTCCACTCGGCGCTCTTGCTCTCGGCCGGCGGAAGGCCCGTCTCCTTCGGGACCTTGCGCAGGTAGAAGAAATAGCCGAGCACGATGAGCAGGATGACGGGCGGGATCATGGACAGCAGGAACCCGCCGAGCGCGACGCCCGAGAGCTCCACGGCCAGGATGATGGACGAATACGTCGGCAGGCAGCTCTCCGGGATGTGGCGGAAATAGCTCGTGACGAACGCCTGCTCGTCGCGGTCGAGATACTCGCCGCACGAACTTTTGACCATGTCGCCCGCGATGAACGCCGCGGCCGGCGACGGCAGCAGGCCGATGAAGATCGGCGCGACGGACGCATTGACGCGGCGGCTGTTGAAAATGCCGGACAGCGAGCGCTGCGCCTGGATAAGGTCGCCCTTCTGCTCCATCATGCGCTGCAAAAACGTGATGAGATACGTGATAAAGATGACGGAGATCGTCGTCGGGTTCACGACGGCCCAGAACGAAAGCTCGATGGAGTGGACAAACCCCATCCGGTAGAAAAACATGCCGAGCACGGCGCCGACGGCGACCGCGCCGGACAGCGGGATCTTGAAATTGATCAGCGTGATGATGACCGCGAAAATGATGGCGAGCTTGATAAGCTCCATTTTCTCTCCTCCTTCCGCCGGCGCCTGCGCGCACTGCGCCCGGGGCACCGGTTCTTCCATTTTATAAAAAAGGAGCGAAAACACAATATCAGCAGACCACCTGTACGTAGCCGGATTTTGTCTTTCCATCCGCGCGTCTATCTGCTTTTGCGCATTTTCCACGCAATTGAGGTCAAAAAAAGCCGTCCACGGGCTCCCGTGGACGGCTTTTTGCATAGTTGATGCGGTTTTTCGCGTCAGCGCTGGTGCTGCGCGGCGCGGTAGTCCGACGGCGAGACGCCGGTGCGGGTCTTGAACAGGCGGGAGAACGAGTTGGCCTCCTGATAGCCGATGGCCGCGGCGACCTCCGCGATGGACAGGTCCGTCGTGGCGAGCAGCCGCCGGGCGTGGTCGATGCGCACCTGGGCCAGATAGTCCGAAAACGTCATGCCGGCCTTCTCCTTGAACAGGCGGGAGAAATACGCCGTCGACAGATACAGGCTCTGCGCCACGTCGCTCAGCAGCAGAGCCTCGTGGAAATGCTCGGAGACATATTCCTTGGCGCGCGCGACCTGCAAATACGCCACGTCGCCCGCCGCGTGGCCGTACAGCTCCGCGGCCTTGCGGACGAACTCACAGAAGTGCCCGGCCAGCTGGTCCGGCTTTTTCGCCGACGTGGCCGCGCGCACGAATTCCTGATAGTAATACGTCAGCCCGTCGACCGGCTGCTCCGGCTGCGCGGCCAGGCCCGAGGCCCACTCCATGCAGCGCACGCTCACGTGGATGACGTTCGTCTCGTCGAGCTCGCCGAACACGGCCAGATAGCGCTGCGCCGCGGCCTCCGCCTTCTGCCGGTCGCCGAGGCGGACGGCGTCCGTCAATGCCGCGGACGCCGCGGGCAGATCGTCGCCGCCCGACGGCGCGGCCTGCATCGCGCCTTTCCGGTCGCACGCATCGAGCGCGCCGAGGATGTCCGCCGGGCGGATCGGCTTGAGCAGATAGTCCGCCGTCCCGGCGCGCATGGCGCTGCGCAGCGAGGAAAAGTCGTCAAACGCCGTGAGCATGACGATCTGCGCCTCCGGGCAGGCCGCGCGCAGCGGCGCGATGGCCGAAAGGCCGTCCATACCCGGCATGCGGATGTCGAGGAAAATGAGGTCCGGCTGCGCGCTCGCCGCCATGCGGATGCCGTCGGACGCGTTGAGCGCCTGCCCGCAGTAGACGGCGTCCGGGCGCTCGCGGCGGAGGATCAGCTCGATCATCTCGCCCTCGAGCGGCTGGTCGTCGATGACAAGGACCCTGCGCATCACGCCGTCACCTCCTGCATCATCGGAAGGCGGAGCGCGACGCACGTCCCCTTCCCCTGCTCGCTCTCAAACGACCAGGAAAACGCGCTCCCGAACCGGCTCGACAGGCGGCCGATGACGTTGCGCATGCCGATGCCCGTCAGGTCGGAGCGGCCGCTCTCGCCGCCCTCCTCGCGGATGCGGCGCGCGGTCTGCTCGTCGCATCCGCAGCCGTCGTCGGCGATGCGCACGACGACAAAGCCCTCTTCCTGCCGGATGGAGATCGTGAGCGTGCCGCCCTCCGGCTTCGGCTCAAGACCGTGCAGCAGCGCGTTTTCCACGATGGGCTGGAGCGTAAACAGCGGCACGCGCAGCGAAAGGCATGCCGGGTCGACGTCGCGCACGTAGCGGATGCGGTCGCGGTACAGAAGACGCTTGATGTTGAGATATTCGTCGATGCCGGACAGCTCGTCGCCGAGCTGCGGGCTCGTGTCGCGGGTGTTCAGGCTGCGGCGCAGCAGCGCCGAGAGCGAGAAAATGGCGTCCGCCGTGCGCTCGCTGCCGTCGACGATGGCCAGCTGGCTGATGGCGCCGAGCGTGTTGAACAGGAAATGCGGGTTGATCTGCGACTGCAGCGCCTTGAACTCCGCCTGGCTGAGCAGGCGCTCCGTCTCGAGCTGGACCTGGCGCTGGGCCATGAGCTCCATGCGCTTCTGGTGCAGCTCGGCCTGCATCCGGTTGTGAAGGCCGGCCTCGGAGATGTAGCGCGCCGCGACGGACAGTAAGCTCGCGATCTCCGTGATACGCCGGTAGTGCAGAAACGGCGCGCCCGCGAGCTCCTCCGGGGCCGCGCGCCACGACTCCTCCGGAAAGAGCAGCTCGAGCTGCTCCATATATTCCGGCTCGACGCGGAAGCCGCTGGCCACGAACGTCGCGACGTGGACGCCCTCGGCGATGACCGGGATGGCCGCGCAGGCGAAGCCCGCGTAGCAGCGGTAGAGATACGGCGCCTTGTCGCACGCGCCGCGGCGGCCGCCGGTCAGCGTGCAGCGCAGGCAGATGTCCCGCAGCTCCGGCGTCTCGTTGGCCCGACGGCAGAAATCGTTCGGGTTTTCATTCATGGTCAGAAGCCGCTCGTTCTGGCACGTGCTCATGGTGATGCGAAGATTGGAGGTCGCGTCAATGGAGCACAGGAGCCCGTTGAGCACCTTGTCGTCCATCAGGTCGGTGATCGTCAGACCCTCCATGAACTCGCGGTCCGGCGATACCTCCGGCAGCGACACTCCGTAGTCGATCAATGGAACCACTCCTTATCTATAAAACAAGCAGGCAGCCGCGGGCGCGGCACGGTTGATTTGTTGCGGAATTGTGAACTTTTTGTTGAGTCTAATTTTAGCGAATGAACGCGAAAAAGTACAGATATTTTTCATCCGTGAGCCGCACATTTTGATGGTCAAATTGTACAAAAGTGCAGAGAAAAGTTTTACACCGCCCGAATTTATCATAAATCCTGCATAAAGGGCGGCAAATTCTGCCGCCGCAAATTGATCGAAAGCATGTTAAGATAAGAGCAAACCGTTCCCGCGCTTATCACAACGATCTGGAGGAATGCGTCCCATGAAGAACAAATACCCGCATATGTTTGCGCCGATCAAGATCGGCCACGTCACGTTCAAAAACCGCATCTGGACGGCGCCGGCCGGCGTGCACCTGCTCGCCGGGACGGAGGAATACCCGAGCGAGCACGTCGTCGCCTACTACGCCGCCAAGGCGCGCGGCGGCGCGGCGAACATCACGTTCTCCGCGCAGAACATGGACGTCTACAAACCGTATGATCCGGAGCACGCCCATGAGAACATCTTCAATCCCGAGACGCACCGTTTCTGGAACCACCTGACCGACGCCATCCATTTCTACGGCGCGAAGGCGTCGCTGGAGCTTCTCGCGTTCAACTACCACGGCTACAACCACGCCGGCAAGCTCGTCGACTACTGCGTCAATGAGCCCGCGCCCGGCGGCCACGCCGACCCGACGTGCCCGCAGGAGCAGCTGACGCGCCGCGTCATGGAGCAGATCGCCGACACCTACGCCGACGCGGCCGAAAACGCGCTCGCCTGCGGCTTTGACATGATCCTCATCCACGGCGGCCACGGCCTCATCCTCAGCCAGATCCTCTCGCCGAAGTTCAACACGCGCACGGACGAATTCGGCGGCAGCCTGGAAAACCGCGCCCGCTTCCCCATGATGATCCTCGACGCCATCCGCGCGCGCGTCGGCCGGAAGCTGCTCATCGAGTACCGCATCTCCGGCTCGGAGCTGGCCGGCGACGACGGCTTCACGACGGACACGTGCGTCGATTTCCTCAGCCTCATCCAGGACAAGATCGACATTGCGCACATCTCGGCCGGCAGCTTCCTGTCCGGCACGAACCACATCATGCACCCGTCGAACTTCCTCCAGCCCGGCTGCAACGCGTATCTGGCCGAGGCCATCAAAAAATCCGGCCGCATCCACATCCCGGTGCTCACCCTCGGCGCGTTCCAGCGTCCGGAGGACATTGAGGCCGCGCTCGCCGACGGCAAGGCCGACCTCGTCGCCATGGCCCGCGGCATGATCGCCGACCCCGAGATCCCGCGCAAGGCCTGCACGGATCGTGAGGACGAAATCATCCCGTGCATCAAGTGCTTCCACTGCCTCGACTACCGCCGCGCGCCCACGTTCGCCTGCGCCGTCAACCCGACCGTCGGGCGCGAGGACCGGCTGCCGCTGCTCGTCCCGCCCGTGGGCGAGAAAAAGCGCGTCATCATCGTCGGCGGCGGCCCGGCCGGCATGCAGGCGGCCATCACGGCCCGCGGCCGCGGCCACGAGGTCATCCTGCTCGAGCGCGCGGACGTGCTCGGCGGCAAACTGACGTTCTCGCGCCAGGTGCCGTTCAAGCATGACCTGCGCAAATACATGGACTATCTCATCCACATGGTCGAAAAGGCCGGCGTCGACGTCCGCCTCGGCACGGAGGCCACGCCGGAGCTCGTCGCCTCGCTCAGCCCGGACGCCGTCATCGCCGCGACGGGCGCGCAGGCCGCCGTCCCGCCCATCCCGGGCATCGAAGGTGCGAACGTCATCATCGCCGAGGAATGCTACCGCCGCGCGCTCTCGGGCGAATTCATCGCCGAAGAGGTCGCCGTGCTCGGCGGCGGCGACGTCGGCTGCGAGACGGCGCTGTACCTCGCCACGGAGCTCGGCCGCAAGGTCACGCTCGTCGAAATGACGGACGAGATCGCCCGCGAGGCCGCCGGCATCCCGCGCGCGGCGCTGCTCGCGCACATGGACGGCACGGTCGACTACCGCGTCAACGCCCGCTGCACGGGCATCTCGCCGGACGGCCTGACGTACGTCGACGCCGCGGGCGAGGAGCATTTCATCCCGGCCGGGACCGTCGTCCTCGCCGCCGGCATGAAGCCGCGCAACGACGAGGCCGAGGCCTTCCGCCTGACGGCCGAGCAGTTCTTCCCCATCGGCGACTGCGTCACGCCCAAAAACGTCCGCACCGCCTCCCGCACCGGCTACGACGCCGCCATCCAACTTTAAGCTCCGCCGCGAACCGCTTCGCTGGGTTCGCGCCGGAATGGGGATCACACCCCTGCTGCGCGCATAAATGGGGCCGCCAAAGGCAGGGCCGGATAAGAAAACATAGAAAATTGCCCGTTGGGATTCTCCCAACGGGCAATTTCGCGCAGCGCCGCACGGAGATGATTTTTCATTCCTGCGAAGCAATTTTTCCGCAGCACTACTTTGTGTAATGCAAGGGAAAATTGTGAACGCAGGGATGAAAAGGCGCTTCGTGCGGGCTATGGTTTCTTATCTGGCACTGCCTCATGGGGCGTCCCCTTTTCCACACTTGCAGGGGCGCAAAGTATTTTTTCCGACGCACAGGTCGCCGGAAAAAATGATTCTGAATTTTTTTCGCCGCTGCGGCGGCGAAACTCTGCGAGGCTTAAATAAAGGAACCCCGCCGGTGGAGGCATCCATCGGCGGGGTTTTGCATAGTGTTTTACAAGCGATCACGCCTCGGGCTCGGGCAGGGGCGGAAACGTCATCTCCTCCCACCGTTTCCAGCCGAACACGCGCGCCATCTGGCGGACGACCGGGCGGCCGAGGGACTTGTGGTACGAGCGCACGAGGCCGTTATAGACGTCGCAGAACGTAGCCAGCTCCTCCTCGAGCGCCGCGCGCTCAGGCCCCGGCGGCGGGCAGAGGGCATAGAGCCGGTTGGCCGCCGCGACGGCGTCCCACACATGGCGGCAGTCCGCCGCGCGCGCCTCCGGCGCGTCGATGCCGGCCGCGGCGAGCTCCTGCCGCGCCGCCGTCTCCCATTCGTCCAGCAATCCCCGTACATACGGATACTGCCGGTCGGCGCGGAAGCGCCATTTGTCGAGCACGTTGGCGCACGCGATGGCCGCGATCATCAAAACCAGCAGAACAGAAATCAGGATCGGCATGCCGCTCTCCTCCCTTTATCGCTCAAAGTCCGCTCTCCGGCGCCATTTCCGGCCGTTGAACGCCACCATCAGGATGACGACGAACACGGCCAGCACGGGCGGGATGCGGCTGATGATCTCGTTTTCCCGCGCGCCGTAGAGGATGATCCGCCGGGCGGGCGCCTCCGTCACGCCCTCGCGCGCGATGCGCGCGGCGACGAGCTCGCGCAGCTGGCCGACCTCGCGCTCCGGCTCGGGCGCGTCGTAGCCGTAGTCCGTGAAAAACGACGCGGGCGCGGCGGCCGTGTAGACCGTGCCGTCCAGCGCGAGCGGCGCGCCGTCGTGGTTGGCCTCGTAGAGCCGCTGCTCCGCCGCCGCAGGCACATTATAAATGACCTCCAGCCCCGAAAGCTGCAAAAATCCGTCCCACTTCGACGATGCGCGGTCGAGGCACTCGTCCTCGCTCAGCGTCAGGTGCGAGCAGGCATGGAGCAGGATGCCCTTCAGCTGCTCGCCGGTCAATGTGAATGTATAGACC
>CAVFYN010000189.1:0-5207 GCA_963626425.1 Bacteroidaceae bacterium | reverse complement strand
ACTCTTTCATTCCTATTTGTGCGGACGCAATGCGGCCGAATGGTTGATTACGATGAAAAAACTGATTGATCTCATCTCCGACCAGGTGTCCGCGGCATTTGAGGCCGCGGGCTACGACGCCGCCCTCGGCCGCGTCTCCGTCTCCAACCGGCCCGACCTGTGCCAGTACCAGTGCAACGGCGCCATGAAGGGCGCGAAGCTCTACGGCAAGGCCCCCATCCAGATCGCCGAGGACGCGGCGGCGTTTCTTGCCGGCAATCCCGCGTTCTCGAAGGCCGAGGCCGTGAAGCCCGGCTTTTTGAACCTGACGCTCTCGCCGGAGTATCTGGCGGAATACCTCGAGGCCATGCGCACGGGCGAGCGCTTCGGCATGGACCTGCCCGAAAAGCGCACCATCGTCGTCGACTACGGCGGCGCGAACGTGGCAAAGCCGCTGCACGTCGGCCACATCCGCCCGGCCATCATCGGCGAGGCCATGAAGCGCATCTACCGCTACCTCGGAAACAACGTCATCGGCGACGTCCACCTGGGCGACTGGGGCCTTCAGATGGGCCTTATCGTCGAGATGATCCGCGAGCAGATGCCCGACCTTCCCTATTTTGACGATAATTTCACCGGCGAATACCCGGCCGAGTCCCCCGTGACCGTCTCCGAGCTCGAGCAGATCTACCCCGCCGCCTCCGCCCGCTCGAAGGAGGACGCGGAGTTTTCCGCCCGCGCGCACGAGGCCACGAAGCTCCTGCAGACCGGCAAGCGCGGCTACCTCGCGCTCTGGCAGCACATCATGGAGGTCTCCGTCGCCGACCTGAAGAAGAACTACGCGTCCATCGACGTCGACTTCGACCTCTGGAAGGGCGAGTCGGACGCCGAGCCGTACATCGGTCCGATGGTCGAAAAAATGCGCGCCTCCGGCGTCGCCGAGGAGAGTAATGGCGCGCTCGTCATCCCCGTCGCCGAGGACGGCGACAAGGAGGAGATCCCGCCCTGCATCCTCTTAAAAAGCGACGGCGCGACGCTCTACGCCACGACGGACCTTGCCACCATCGTCCAGCGCGAGGAGGATTTCCACCCCGACAAGATCCTCTACGTCGTCGACAAGCGCCAGTCGCTGCACTTTGTGCAGGTGTTCCGCGCCGCGCGGAAAGCCGGCCTTGTCGGCCCGGAGACGGAGCTGGAGCATCTCGGCTTCGGCACGATGAACGGCCGCGACGGCAAGCCGTTCAAGACGCGCGCCGGCGGCGTCATGCGTCTGGAATACCTCATGGACGAGATCACGGACGCCGTCCGCGCCCGCATCGCCGAGAACCAGATCCTCACCGGCGACGCCGTGGAGCAGACCGCGCATAGAATCGCCGTCGCCGCGCTCAAATACGGCGACCTGAGCAACATTCCGACGAAGGACTACTGCTTCGACACCGAACGCTTCACGGCGTTCGAGGGCAACACGGGCCCGTATATCCTCTACACGATCGTCCGCATCAAGTCCATTCTCGCCCGCAGCGAGGCGGACGTCTCCGCCCTTCCCATCCGCCCGGCGGGCAGCCCGGGCGAGACGGAGCTCATGCTGCGCATCAGCCGCTTTGCCGACAATCTCGCCCTCTGCGCGCGCGACACCGCGCCGAACGTGCTCTGCGCGTACCTCTACGACCTCGCGGGCGCCGTCAACTCGTTCTACCACGACACGAAGATCCTCGCCGAGCCGGACGAGGCCAAGCGCAACGGCTACCTCGCCCTCATCTCCCTCACCCGCTCCGTCCTGGAAACGTGCATCGACCTGCTCGGGTTTGAGGCTCCCGATAAAATGTAAAGCACTCCAAACGGGACCCGCTGCGCTGGGCTCCCGTTTGGAGGGGACTGCACCCTGCTGCGCGCATAATTTGGGCGCTGCGAGCGCCCAAATTCCACACTTGCAGGGCGTAAAGAATTTTTCCCGAGGTACACGCCCCCGGGAAAAATGATTTCTATTTTATTTCGCCGCTGCGGCGGCGAAACTCTGCGAGGCTTTTGAAGAAACGAAAATCCCCGGCGCGCCTTATGGTGCGCCGGGGATTTTTTACTTAGAATGTGCTCTCAAAGTCCGAGAGGATGCGGAAGTGCTTGCCGCGGCACACCAGAAGGCCCTGGCGGCGCATGGCGGCGATCTCGCGGCAGAGCGAGCTGCGGTCGACGCCGAGGTAGTCGGCCAGCTCCTGCCGGGAGAAGTCAATGGAAAAGTCGTTCGTGCCGCGCTCCTGGATGCGGTCGGTCAGGAAGATCATCAGCTTGTCGCGCAGCGTTTTGCCCTGCATGGCCGAGATGTGCTGCTCATAGCGGCGGCTCTGCCGCGCCGTCTCGCTGTGGACGAGCCGCGCCGCGAGCAGCCGGTCGGCCGCCGGATAGGGCGACGTGTCCGAGAACACGTCCGTCATGTCAAACAGCAGCACGTCGCTCGCCTCGGCCGCGATATAGTCATACGCGCGCGTGCCGCCGACGCTGCCCAGGCCGAAGCTCTCCGCGCCGTGGTGCTCGGTGATGATAAAGCGGTTGCCGAGGAAGTCATAGTGCACGCTCTGCACCCGCCCGCGCAGCAGCACGCCGAAGATCGCCGCCGACGCGCCGGACTGAAAGACCGCCGCGCCGGCCGGGCAGCGCTTGAGCCGGACGTGAAACAGCGCGGCGAGCGCGGCGCACCGCTCCGCCGGGACATCGCGCATGATCTGAAGCCGCGGAATCGCCGCAAGGATGTCGTCCCGCTCCGCCATGGGCCGCCCTCCCTCCGTTTTTTCTGCAAAAGCAATCATAACACAAAGATAATCTTATGAAAAGTTGCAAATGTCACATATTTTCGCCCCAAACTTCTGGTATAACCCTTCCATAAAACAAAATCCGATTTTCCCGCTCCTAACGGCGTCGCCTATGGGCCGGAAAACTGAGCCGCGAGCTCACAGGGTGTACGGCGGAAACGCCCGCGCCTTCCGTTTTGAAAAGGACGTCATATCGCCAGCGACTGCCAGGGGGCGCTCTGCCCGCCCGGCGGCCTTGGTTTGCTGCGCCGATCCTCCTTTTCTGCGGAAAAGGAGGATTTTTTTGTGCAGGAGGTTTTTCTCATGGCGGCCAGCATCAGCTTTGATTGCATCAACTGCGGGCACTGCGCGTCCCGCTGCCCCGTCCGCGCCATCACGAAGGGCGAGGAGACCTACGTCGTCGACGCCGCGCTGTGCATCGACTGCGGACTGTGCGTCATGACCTGCCCCGTCGGCGCGGTGCAGCTGCCGGACGGCGACTGATCTTCGGTCCATCTGCCCAATGCGGCATTTGACAAATAGAATCTGAAAAAGCGAAAGGAAAGAGTTATGAAAAAGTTTATCGCACTGCTTCTGGCGCTGGCCATGGTGTTCTCCATGTGCGCCTGCGCCGCTTCTGACGACAGCAGCGACACGAAAGAACCCGCGGACGCCGCCCAGACGTCCGACGACACCCAGACGCCCGACGACGGCGGCGACGCCGCCGAGCCCGACGACGCGCAGCCGTCCGACGACGCCGAGACGCCCGACGCGTCCGGCACGCGCGTCATCACCGACATGCTCGGCCGCGAGGTCGAGATCCCGGAGACCGTCACGAGCTATGCGGCCAACTCCAACGAGCCGTACCTGCTCAGCTACGCCGGCGCCGTGGACGGCTACCTGACCGGCTACCGCGAGACGGACGCGTCTCAGGAGCTGCTCTACCCCGGCATCACGAAGTTTGACTACATCTGCTTCACCGACGGCGGCGGCACGGTCGACCAGGAGGCGCTCATCGAGTGCGACCCGGACATCGTCCTGCTCCGCACGAACGACCCTGAGGACGAGCGCATCGCGCAGATCGAGAGCTGCGGCCTGCCGGTCGTGTGCTGCTTCCCGCCGAACTCCGAGGGCGTTATGGACTTCTACCGCCTTGCGGCCGAGATCTTCGGCGGCGAGATCGCGGACAACTGCGAGAACCTCATCAACACGTACTATGACGCGCTGAAGATCTACGACGACTACAACACGCTCGAGGGCGTCCGCGTCCTCGCCCTGTGGTCCATGGGCAACGGCACGTACCGCCTGCAGGGCAACACGGCCGAGACCGTCGAGTGCATCAAGCGCACCGGCGCGACCATGTGCTACGACGAGCCGGACTACATCGAGGTCGACATGGAGGCCGTCGCGGCCTATGACGCCGACGTCATCATCAACTTCCGCTCGAAAGAGGTCGCCGACACGGAGCTCGTGACGAACCCCGTCTTTACGAACACCCGCGCCTATCAGGACGGCAAGTTCTACACCGTCATGTGCGACTTCGGCGGCTGGGCGCCGAGCACGTTCCCGTCGATCATCATGCTGATGTACTGGATGTGCTCCACGCTCTACGGCGAGGACTACACCGGCCCGGCCATGGAGGACGTCGTGCGCGACTTCGGCCTGGAGTGGTGCCACTACGAGGCGACGGACGCCGAGATCGCGACCATGCTCGAGGGCACGCCCATCACCCTGAACGAGGCGCAGTTCGTCAAGTAATTTTCCCCATCCGAACATGCTTTCTTCGAGCGGCGGCCGGCCCTTCCCGACCGCCGCTCGGCACACCATGGAGATCACACTATGGACAACGCCCTCCCGCAGCGCGCCGCGGGCTACGGCGCGCGTCTGGCCGCGCGGGAACGCCGGCGCAGCCGCGTCGTGTATGCCGCGCTCGCCGCGCTCTTCCTCGCGGCATTTTGCTGGTGCATCCTGACCGGGAAGTACTACACCTCGCCCGGCGACGTGTTCCGGTGCCTTTTATGGGACCTGATGAACAAGCTCATCTGGATCGCAGAGCTTCCGACCCGGATCCCGTTTTTGCGCATCCGCTACTCCATCGCAAATCCCGTCCCCGTCACGTGGGATAAAAAAGTCGCGCTCGTGCTGCTGTCCATCCGGCTGCCGCGCGTGCTCGGCGCCATGCTCGCCGGCGGCGCGCTGGCCGTGTCGGGCGCGAGCTATCAGAGCGTGTTCCGCAACCCGCTCGTGTCCGAGTCCATCCTCGGCGTGTCGTCCGGCGCGTGCTTCGGCGCGATGCTGGCCATCGTCCTCGGCCTCGGGCGCACGCAGGCGTATGGATTCGCGTTCGTGTTCGCGGCGCTGACGGTGCTGGCCGTCTGCCTCATCGGGCGGGCGCTGCGCGGCAATCCGACGCTTATGCTCGTGCTCGTCGGTACGGTGCTCAGC
>CAVFYN010000188.1:0-22664 GCA_963626425.1 Bacteroidaceae bacterium | reverse complement strand
GGAGGGGTTGGCGGGACGATGTATCGAATTTCCGATGGCGCACTACCGCGCCCTTGACCTCCAACCCCTCAGTCGGCTAACGCCGACAGCTCCCCTTACACAGGGGAGCCTTTGGCGCGTACCGCAATCGGCCCGAAAAAAATCCCGCCCGGCTAAGCCGGACGGGAGATTTATTTAGCTGATGCACGTATACATCGCGTACGGCGGACGCGGGTCGCCCGTCGTCGTGAGGAAGTAGTCCTCAATGATCTCGGCCATGAAGATCTTGGCCTTCGTGATGTCGCGCTTGCTCGGGCGGATGCCGCTGTCATAGTGCCAGAACGTGGAGCCCGGCTTGCCGATGCCAAGCGGGTCGTTGCCCTGGAGCATGGAGTAGTCATCCTCGATGCCCATGTATTTCTTGATGATGTGGAGCTTCTCCTCCGGCATGGAGGTGAATTCCTCCGACTCCGGATCGCGGCCGAAGCGCTGGATGAGCGCCATGGCGTCGGCGATGTTGATGTTCAGCTCCTTGGCGATGCCGTCGACGGCCTCGTGGCGGATCTCCTTACCGGGGCAGGCGAACTTGCCGACGGTGCGCACGCCGTTGACGCGCAGCAGCTCCTCCATGACCTCGAGCGTGCCGTAGCACTCCGGGGGGCCGACGCCCGAGCCGCCGTATGTGGCGTAGACGACGCCGTAGATCGTGGGCAGCTGATCGCCCTTCGCGCCGGGGGTGCCGGTCGCAACGGACGGAGCCACGATGCCGGGGATGCCGGAATGGGCGCTCAGGCGGCCCATCGGGTTCTTCTCCGGGTCCATGGGTTCACCGTTCTTCGGGGGATCCATGGCCTTGCCCATGATGGTGCGGTTGCCCTGAAGGCCGAGCAGCTGGTAGACCTCCTTGTAGGGAAGACCGGCGACGATCAGCGAGCCGAGGACGACGATGTCGTAATCCCAGAAGATGACCGGGTCGTTCGACCAGTCCTTGCCGGCGACGAGCTTCTCGCAGCGGGTCTCAAAGCCGTACTCTTCCAGCACTTCGGCAAACGCCTTGCCGACCTGCTCGGTGTTGCCCGTCAGGCTGCCGTAGAGCACGACTGCTTTCCGTTTTTTCATGGTGATCGCTCCTTTCTGTCTGCTTGATTTCGATGGACTTAGTATAACAATTGCAGGTCTAAATATCAAGATACCTGCTTATACCGGTTTCTGAAGATGCCGCTCGCGCCGTGATGCGTTTTTCTAATGCAGGCGTTGCAACGGGCGAAAAAATCAGGTATGATAGCCGTGCTGCATTTTTTGTCGAAAGGGGGCGCGGAGCTTGAAACGGCGCTTTTTTCTGATCCTCGCGCTCGCGCTGCTGCTCGCCCTGCCCGCCGCGGCGGCGGACGACCTTGCGGAGGAATACGGCTTCGCCGAGCACAGTTTAGACGAGATCATGGCGCAGTTCATGGCCGACTACGGCCTGAACGAGGGCAATTTCTCCATGGCCTACTACGCGAGCGGCGACGGGACGGAGTACCGCTTCGCAGACGACGTGTTCCGCACCGCGGGCAGCCTTTACAAGCTGCCGCTCAATATGTATTACTACGACCAGGAGCGCGCGGGCGCGATCTCCGGCGACCTCACCATCCGCGGCTGGAGCCTTTCCACGCTCCACCGCGAGACGATCGTGAACTCCAACAACGACATGGCCATCGCCATGCTCTACCACCTCGGCTCGTTCCGGCAGTACCGCGACCTTATGACGCAGTTCTGCGACCAGGACTACCCCGCCGCGTACTATGCTGACAACAACATCAACGCCGGCTATATGCTCGCCGTGTTGAAGCGGCTCTATGAAAATCAGGACGACTACGCCGAGCTCATCGGCTACATGAAGCAGGGCGCGCCGGAGCAGTATTTCCAGCACTACGTGGACGAATACGACGTCGCGCACAAGTACGGCTATTTTGAGGGCGCGGTCAACGACTGCGCGATCATCTTTACGCCCGAGCCGTTCCTGCTCACGGCGCTCACGCAGGACGTCGCCTACGCCGAGACGACGCTCGGCCGCCTGGCCGAGCTCCTGACGGCCTACACCGTCTACCAGACCGACGCCCGCGCGCCCGAGCCCGAACCCGAACCCGCCCCGGAGCCGGAGCCAGAACCCGAGCCCGAGCGCGAGACGCACACCATCACCGTCGTCGAGCTGCCCGAATCACAGGCCGCGCCGGACTCTGCGCCCGACGCCCCATCCGATCCCGCGCCCGACGCCGCCTCCGCCCCCGCGCCCGCGCAGCACTCCGCCGCGCCGTGGCTCGCCGTCGCCGCCGTCGCCGCGCTGGTGCTCCTCGCGTTTTTCATGAAGCTCCATTCGCGGAAGAAAGTCCGCAGCTAAAAGGGTGATCGAATGAAGCAAAACATCAAGCAAATGCTCCCCGTGGCGCTCATCATCTGCATCAGCGTCGTGATGTCGCTCTTTCTCTACCAGCGCGTGATGGAGCGGGAGAAGGAGACCTGCTGGGCGCTGCTGCGGGATTCGTCCAACTCCGTCACCAGAGAGATGCAGCTCAGCTTTTCCGAGGACATCGGCATTCTCCGTCTGGCCGCCGACACGGTCAGCCCGGATGCCGCGGGCCGGATCGACACGGCCGCGCTGGAGCCGTACCGCAGCAGCACGACGTTTTCCCGCGTCGACGTGCTCTACCCCGGCGACCGGATCGTGCCGGAAGGCGGCACGGAGCAGCCGCTCCGCAGCGACCTTTCCTTCGACGCCATCGCGCAGGCGGGCGAGCATATGTCGTCCCGGATGATCGACGCCGAGACCGGGAAAGAAGCCGTTTACTACTTCGTCCCCGTGACGAAAGACGGCGAAACGGCCGCCGTCCTTGCCGGCGTTCTGGAGTCCGCGGTCCTGGTCGAGGAGTTCCACCCGGCCATCTACGACGGAGACGCGTCGTACTGCATCGTGGACAGCCGGGACGGGAATTACATCATGGACGCGTGGCATGCCGAGCTTGGAAACGCCTACGCCACGCCGACCCGGACGCGCCTGAAGGGCTATGAAAACGTCGACCTGAAGGAGGAGATCCGGGCGCAGAAGACCGGCGTCGTCGCCTTCGAGTCGCGCACGACCGGCAGGCCGCTCTATATGTATTACATGCCCCTGCAGATGTTCGGCTGGGAGCTGCTCGTGTTCGTGCAGGAGGATGTCGCCTTCGCGAAGCTCTTTTACCTTCGGGAGCTTCTGATCTACGCGGGCATCGCAGAGGTCGTGCTGCTGCTCATCTATTTTCTTTGGAACCTCAGCCAGGTGAACCGGCTGCGGAAGAGCGAGCGGGAAACGCAGGCGCAGCTCACGATCTCCAACACGCTGCTCGAATGCGTAACGGCGCTCTCGTCCGACCCGGACATCGACACGGCGATCGTGGATCTGCTCAAGGTCATAAACGACTACTTCAAGGCCGACCGCGCCTATGTCTTTCTGCGGGATGCGGGCCGGGCGGTGTTCGTCAACGCGTATGAATATGACGCGCCGAACGTGACGCGCCAGATGCCGACGCTGCCGGAGGTCCCGGCCGCGACGATCGCGGGCGCGGCCCAGGCCTTCCGCGAGTCAAAGGCGCACTACATCGCCGATACCGAGCAGGAACGCGGCTCGGCGAGCTATGAGTTCCTCAAGGGCCGGGGCATCGAGCGCATGCTCGCCGTGCCGATCGGCAAGGGCGAGGACATGATCGGCTTTGTGAGCGTCGACAACCCGAGAGAGTCCTATGACGACGCGGCGCTTTTGACGTCGATCCAGTTCTTTATCTCCAGCAGCCTCGCGACGAAGGAATATCAGGATCAGCTCCGCTTCATGAGCTATTGGGACGGCCTGACGTCGCTTTATAACCGCAACAAATATCTTCAGGTCCTCGCCGAGCAGCGCGGCCGGCGCCTTGAAAACGTCGGCGTGATCTATCTCGACCTCAACGGTCTGAAGGTGATCAACGACCAAAAGGGCCATGTGGCCGGCGACGCGCTCATCTGCGCCGCCGCCCGGGTGCTCGGCGGGATCTATCCGGGAAACGCCTATCGCATCGGCGGCGACGAGTTCGTCGTCCTCGTGACGGACCTGGAAGAGCGCCGCTTTGACGAAAAGCTCCGCGCGCTGCGCGGCGAGATGAAGCAGCAGGACATCAGCATCTCGCTCGGCGCGCTGTGGCAGGCGCAGTGCGAAGACCTCGGCAGCCTCATCCGCGAAGCCGACCGGCAGATGTACGAGGAAAAAGCCCTGCACTATCAAACCGCTCCAAAAGAGTAAAATAACCGCCGCGGGTTTTAAAGCCCGCGGCGGTTTTTCTTATTCTTCCGGTTCCGGCGTGCCCGGTTCCTTCTGGCGGCGGGCCAGGAGGCCGAACAGGATGAGCGAGGCGGCGATCATGACCGCGAGGACCACGACCGTGATCCAGAAGCGCGGCGCGTGCAGATCCGTCACGCCGTCGCCCATGAGCGTAAAGAGCACGACGAGCGGCGCGAAGCCCGCGGCGCAGCCGAGGATGTACGGCCCGAAGCGCAGGCGCACCGCGCCCATGTAAAAGCTCACGATGTCGCTCGGCAGAAACAGCATCCAGCGCGAGATGAGCGAGAACAGAAAGTCGCTCTCGCCCCGCATCCGGCGCAGCAGCGCGAGCTTGTCGTTCTTCTCCGCCACGCGCCCGGCCGCGTCCGCGCCGAGCTTTTTCCCGAGCAGATACGGCACCGTCACGGACACGAGCGTGCCCGCCATGCTCACGGCCATGGCCAGCGGGATGGGGAACATCAGCGCGTCGACAAGGTACAAAATGCCGATGTACACGACGACGCACACGCTCTTGAGCGCGTAGAGCAGCATGAGAAACACGATGGCCAGCGCCGTGCTGTGCGGCGTGAAATTCAGGACGGAGTCGACCGTGATGACGTCGCGGAACGCAAACGCCACGGCGATGATGGCCGCCCACGTCAGAATGACGACCAGGCGCATGGCGTGGAACCGGCGCGGTTTGTGCTCCGGCGCGGCCGTGTGCAGCAGACCGAAATAAAACCGCAGGTACATGATGAGCACGAACAGCATGAGCGCCGCGCACACGGCGATGATGGCGTCCGCCGCCCACATCGGCAGATCCGGGAACAGCAGCAGCGCGGCCATGGACGCCTCGAGCCACGCCGTGCCGAGCTTGCCGTACCACTTCGCGCCGTTGACCGTGTCCGTCTTTTTGAGCACGATGCCGCCCATGACGGCCATGACGAGCTCCTTGAGCGCAAAGAGCACCGTCAGCGCGATGAGCCAGCGGTAGCGCGTGCACAGGCTGATCATAAGCGCGCCCTGCGTCAGCTTGTCCGCCACGGGGTCGAGCACCTTGCCGACGTCCGAGACCATGTTGAATTTTCGCGCGACGCGCCCGTCGAAGATGTCCGTCAGCGCCGACGCGGCCAGCACGGCGATGGCCGCCCAGTAATTGTGCCGGGCACAGTAAAAATAGAGATAGAGCGGGATGAGCAGCAGCCGGAACGCGCTCATCGCGTTCGGGATCGTCAGGATCTGCTCCCGCGTCAGTCGTTTTTTCGTCATGGGGCTCCCTCTCCCGGCCGGGGCCGGGCTTTGCATAATTTCGTGAATATTCAGTATAGCACAGCGCGCGCCGGATTGCAATGCGCGGCCCGCCGCGCTGGAAATTTGCCTCAGAGTGTGCTATAATGCGCAAAGATTTCCGCCGCGCCGCGGCAAAAACGACTTTGAGAGGTAACCCCATGAACGATAAAGAGATCGCGGAGCTGCGCCGCCGGCTCCGCCCGGAGAAAAACGGCATCACGCACGTGCGCGGGTGCTATGTCAACGAGAGCCGCGAGGTGCTGTCCATTTTCGACCAGCCGCTCGCGCTCATGGAGGAGGAAGAGGCGGAGAAATTCCTGACGATCTTCCGCCGCGCCCTGTCCGGCACGCTGGGCAAAAACCTGCTGGACATCCCGTTCGCCACGCGCCAGGTCGGCACGAGCGAGGAGCACAAGCTGCTCATGACCCTGCGCGACACGGCGCTGTCCGACGCCGACGCGGCCGAGACGCTCTTCCACCGCATCATCGACGCGCTGAGCTTTGAGGGCAACTACGGCGTGCTTTTGTGCTACGACTCCTACGACGTCCCCTACCGCGCCAAGGACGGCGCGCAGCTCGACGACTCGTCCGAGACCGTTTTCCCGCACGTTCTCTGCGCCGTCTGCCCCGTGAAGATGACGAAGGCCGCCCTGCACTACGACGCGGACAACCGCGAGTTCCACAAGAACCACATCGACTGGATCGTCAGCGCGCCGGAGCTCGGCTTTCTCTTCCCCGCGTTCGACGACCGCGCGACGAACCTCTACGACGCCCTGTACTACACCCGCTCGGCCAAGGACAACCACCCCGAGCTCATCGCCGCGCTCTTCGGCGCCGAGGCACCGCTTCCGGCCGAGACGCAGCGCGACACGTTCTGCGCCATGCTCTCCGGCGCGATGGAGGACGGATGCAGCCTCCAGGTCGTCAAGGCCGTCCACGCGCAGCTCTCGGACATGATCGCCGAGCACAAGGCCAATAAAGTGACCGACCCGCTCGTGCTGAGCAAGCGCGAGGTGCGCGCGGTGCTGGAAACGTGCGGCGTAAAAAGCGACGACCGCGAGAAATTCTCGCAGGAGTACGACGCCGAATTCGGCGCGGACGCCGAGCTCAGCCCGCGCAATCTCGTCAACCCCGGCCAGATGGAGGTCCGCACGCCCGACGTCGTCATCCGCGTCAACCCCGACCGCGCCGACCTCATCGAGACGCGCGTCATCGGCGGAGAAAAGTACATCCTCATCCACGCCGACGACGCCGTCGAGGTCAACGGCGTGAGCATTGAAATTTCAGGCTCGTAACAAAAAAGCTGCCGCAGATGCGGCAGCTTTTTTATTCTGTTTCGGGCAGCGTCAGCGTGATGGTCAGCTCGTCGCCGCGAAGCGCCGCGGCGATCGTGCCGCCCATGCGCTCGGTGAGAAGGCGCGCGATGGAAAGGCCGAGGCCCGTGGAGCGGCGGCCGGTCTCGACGGTGTAAAACCGCTCGAAAAGCCGCCCGGCCTGCACGGGGTCGAGCCCCGGCGCGCGGTTGCAAAATTCGATGACGCCGCCCTCCGTCAGTGTGACGCGCAGGTCGCCGCCGGAATATTTGGCCGCGTTGCTCACGAGATTTCCGAGCACGCGCATGAGCGCCGCGCGGTCGATCTCCCGGTAGACCGGCGCGTCCGGCAGCTCCACGACCGGCTCGATGCCGCAGCCGGAGAGCATGGCATACGCGCCGGACAGGCACTCCTCGACGGCGCCATTGATGCTCACGCGCTCTTTCTCCGCGGGCGGCTCGGACGCGGCGAGCGTGTAGCGGAACAGCTCCTCCGTCAGGTCCCGCAGCGCGTCCGCCCGGCGGGAGATGACGCCGACGTAGCCGCGGGCGCGCTCGGGCAGCTCCTCCTGCCCGAGCAGCTCGAGGTAGCCGCACATGGCCGTGAGCGGCGTGCGCAGGTCGTGCGAGATGTTCGTCACGGCCTCGCGCAGGGCCATGTCGCCGCTCTCATACTGCCATCTCGCCTGCCGCAGCGCGCGCAGCCGGCTGTTGAGCGCGTCGGTGAGCTCGCGCATGGCCGCGTCGCCCGACGGGCAGGACAGGAGCGTGTTCGTCGGCTCCTCCGCCTTTTCCGCGACGCCGCGCGCGATCTGCCGCGCCGCGCTGCGCACGGACCACAGCCGCGCCGCGAGCGCGATGCAGAGTATGCCGAGCGCCGCGCACGCCGCCATCCATCCGGCCATGGGACCGCCTCCTACTTCAGATCTTTTTTCCGGAACGCGACGAGCCCCGCGAACGTGCACAGCACGATGAGCCCGCACGCGCAGCCGGCCATGCGCTCCGCGCGGTCGACCGACTTGAGCTCCAGGCTCAGCGCCTGCCCGCTCGGGATGGCGTCGCACAGAAAGTCATAGACGACGCGCCGCGTGCCCGAGACGTAATTCGGGTTCGGCTCCGGGTCGAGCAGGACGACCTCGCCGTCCTCTGAGACTCCATAGCTGCCGTCCCACTGCTCCGGCTCGGAAAGCCGGTTGAACAGGACGGCCGCGCTGATGAGCATCGCAAAGCTCAGAACAAGGCAGACGACGGACGACATGGCCCGGCTCGACACGAGCATGGCAATGAGCGTGTAGAGCGCCGAAAACGCCGCGACGGACAGTGCCGAGGCGCCGAGCAGGATCACATACGAGCCCGTGCTGAGCTCAGGCGCGGCAAACAGCGCAAACCCGAGCGAAAGCGCCGCGGCCTCGCCGAACAGCATGACAAGCAGGCCCGCCGCCATCATGGTCACAAAATTGGCAAGATAAACGCTTCCGCGGCGGCAGCCGACCATGAGCTTGTTGCGGATCGTCCCGTCGGAATACTCCGTTCCGAGGTGCAGCGGCACGAACGCCGCCATGGCGACGGACAAAATGAGCGGCGTGAAAAACAGCAGCCCGTCCGCCTTCGAGTGGTAGCCGTAGAGCTGGCCATAGCGCAGTTCGTCAAGGTAGCTGTTGATCGCAACGGCCGCGATGAGCGCCGTCGTGCCGGCCAGCATGAGCCAGAACAGCTTGTCGCGCCAGAGGCGGGAGAAATTCGCGCGGAGCAGCTTACGCATGACGCTCACCTCCCACCAGACCGATGTAGAAGCTCTCGAGCGTCTCGTCGTGCTCGTGAAAGCCCGTGACGCGGCAGCCCGCTTCGCTCAGCGCGAGCACGAGCGCCGTCAGGTCGAATTCGCCGTAGAGATCGGCCTCGCGCTCGCCCGTGACGGCGTACTCGATGCCCTGTGCCTCCAGAACACGGCACAGCGCGCCCGCGTCCGTTACGGTCAGGCGCACGCATTTGCGGCACGCGCTCTCCAACTCCTCCGCGCTCATCTGCTGCACCATGCGGCCGCCGTCGACAAAGCCGTAGTGCGTGGCCAGGCGCGCCAGCTCGTCTAGAATGTGGCTGGAGATGAGCACGGTGATGCCGCGCTCGCGGTTTAAGCGCAGAATGAGCTCGCGCATTTCGATGATGCCCTGCGGGTCGAGCCCGTTTGTCGGCTCGTCGAGCACGAGAAAGTCCGGGTCGCCGCACAGCGCGACGGCGATGCCGAGCCGCTGGCGCATGCCGAGCGAAAAATGGCCCGCCTTCTTGCGACCCGTGTCCGTCAGGCCGACGAGCGACAGCAGATCCTCCACGCCGTCAAACGACGGCAGGCCGAGGATGCGGAACTGCTCGCGCAGATTCTCGCGCGCCGTCAGGCCGCGGTAAATGGACGGCGTCTCGACGACGGCGCCCATGCGGCGGCGCTTTTCGTAGATGGCGCCCGAGCCGGCCGGCGCGCCGTAGAGCCGGTATGTCCCGCCGTCCGGCGTCTGAAGCCCGCAGATTTGGCGGATGAGCGTCGTCTTGCCCGCGCCGTTGCGGCCGACGAGGCCGTAGATCGCGCCGCGCGGGACCTGCATCGTCAGTCCGTCCAGCGCGCGGAGGCGGCCGTAGGACTTTTGCAGCTTGTCTGTTTCCAGAACGTATTCCATGATACTGCCTCCTTGTTTGGATGGCTCAAGCATACCCGCCGCCCATTAAGAGACCGTCAAAGAGATCCATAAAGAAATCCGAAAGATTTTTTCACGCGCCGCAAAGCCGGAAGCCGATGCCCCAGACGGCCTCGATGTAGTTCCCGCCCGCGGCCTCGCGCAGCTTTTTGCGCAGATTGCTCACATGGACGCTCAAAGAGCTTTCGACGCAGTCGGGCGTGTCGCCGGAAATGTGCTCGAGCAGCTGCGTTTTCGTGAGCACCTGCGCCGGATTTTCCATGAGAAGGTGCAGTATCGCGTACTCCGTCCGCGTGAGCTTCACGGGCTTTCCCGCCGCCGTGACGGCGCGCTGGGCGCTGTCAAGCTCGATGGGGCCGTAGGTCAATCGCGGCTTTTCCGCCGCTGTCTCCGTGCGCAGCTGCACGGCCATGCGCGCGAGCAGCTCGCGCGTGTCAAACGGCTTTGTGATATAATCCCGCGCGCCGAGCCCAAGCAGCGCGACCTTGTCGTCCACGCCCGCCTTCGCGCTCACGACGATGACCGGAATGCCGGCAAACGCCGGCAGCACGTCCTCGCCCGCAATGCCCGGCAGCATGAGGTCGAGCAGCACCAGATCCGGCCGCTCCTGCCCCAAGAGCAGCTTCGCCTCCGTCCCCGAATACGCCCGCCGCACCCGGTAATTTGCCCGCGTGAGCACCTCCTCGATGAGGTTGCCGATGTCCACGTCGTCGTCCACAACAAAAATCGTCTGCATACTCCGCCCTCCGCTCGCGTTTTCTTTGCCACATTCTACACGGTTGAATGTGGGACGTCAAGGGGGGGGCTGACTGCGACTACGCGTTTACACCGCACCGGTTGCGGGACCGGCCTTCCGGAAGGCTCCCCTGAAAGGGGAGCTGTCGCCGGAGGCGACTGAGAGGTTGAACGGGTGGCGTTTTTGTAAGGCGCGTCAAAATTCGCAGCCGCGCAAAACCTCTCCGTCACGGCTGTTGGCCGTGCCACCTCCCCTTTCAGGGGAGGCTTGGGCGCGACGGGAACTCGGGGACGCACAACGCAGCGGCGGGATGGGATCATCCCGCCCTACGGCTGGAATATGGGCGCGGCGAGAATACGGCGGGCGGATAATATCCGCCCCTGTGGGACTGCGGCAGGGCGTTTGCTCTGCGCCTATTACGGAACCGGCTATCCGAAAGGCTCCCCTTTTAAGGGGAGCTGTCGCCGGAGGCGACTGAGAGATGGGCCGTCGTCTTTCCTGCGCGCCCACGATGGTGCACGCAATCCCCTTTACCCCCACCTCTCCGTCACGGCTGACGCCGTGCCACCTCCCCTTCAAAGGGGAGGCTTTGGCGCGTGCTCCTATTTCGGCGCATAGCACAACCCGCAGCGCAAAAAACCGCCCCGGAGCTTACTCCGGGGCGGTTTCTCGGTTCAGGTCTTAACCCAGCGTCAGCGTGACGGCGTTCGGGCCCTTGTAGGTCGTGCCGTCCTTCATGACGAAGGTGCAGTTCTTCATGGTGTCGATGTCGTCGAACGGGCTGACGTCGAAGGCGACGATGTCGGCGAGCTTGCCGGCCTCGATCGTGCCGACGCGGTCGCCCCACTGCATCATCTCCGCGGCGTTGCGCGTGGCGGACAGGAGCGTCTGCTCGACCGGGACGCCGGATTCGACCATGAGGCGGAACTCGTCGGCCTGCTCGCCGTGGCGGGAGCCCGGCGTGCCGCAGTCGGTGCCGAAGGCGAGCTTGACGCCCTTGCGGTACGCCATGCCGATGGCCTTCTTGTGCAGCTCGGAGGCGAAGCGCTCCTTCTCGAGCACGTGCGCCGGGAGCTCGTCGGCCAGCTGAAGCGTCTTGAGGCCGGAAACGAGCGTCGGGACGAGGTACGTGCCGGCCTCGGCCATCATGTCGGCCGTCGGCTCGTCGAGCAGGATGGCGTGCTCAATGGACGTGATGCCGGCGCGGACGGCGTTCTGGATGCCCTCGACGCCGTGGGCGTGGGCGCTCGTGATGGCGCCGTAGGAGCGGGCGGTGTCGCACGCGGCCTTGCACTCTTCATACGTCATAACGCACGCGCCGAGCGAGTTGCCGTTGGACAGGACGCCGATGGTGACCATGAGCTTGACCTGGTCGCAGCCCTTGCCGAGCGTGTCGCGCGCGGCGGCGCGGACTTCCTCGGGGCCGTTGCAGGTGTAGGCGCCGTCGGTGTACGTGTTCTGCATGGCACCGGTGACGATCATGCCGCCGGAGATGCAAAGGCGCGGGCCGTGGATCTTGCCGGCGTTGATGTAGTTGCGCAGGGAAATATCCGTGCCGAACTTGCCGCAGCCGCAGTCGCGCAGCGACGTGAAGCCCGCGAGCAGATCGCGCTGCGCGCGGAGCATGGCGTCGAGCAGGATCTCGCCGTGCTGCTGGTTCGGGAACGGCGCGAAGCCGTTGACGAGGCCGTCAAAGTAGACGTGGACATGCGTGTCGATGAGGCCCGGCATGACGAACTTGCCGGACAGGTCGATGACCTCGCAGCCGGTCTTGTCGACGGACGCGGCCGGGGCGACCTCAACGATCTTGCTGCCGTCGACGACGACGGCCATGTCCTTGCGGACGGTGGTGCTGACGGAGTCGAAAAGCTCGCCGCACAGGATGACTTTTTTCATTTCTGACCTCACTTTCCTTGTTCAGACTGGAACTGGCGCGCCTTCAGGCAGGCGACGCAGTGCTGGCCGCCGACGTTTTCCAGCGTCGGGCTCGTATGGGCGCACTCGTCGTCGGCATACGGGCAGCGCGTGTGGAAATGGCAGCCCTCGGGCGGATGGATGGGGCTCGGGACGTCGCCCTGGAGAATGATGCGGTTGCTCTTGACGTCGACGTCCGGGATGGGGATGGCGCTCATGAGCGCCTTGGTGTACGGGTGCAGCGGAGAGTTGAATATCTCCTCCTTCGTGCCGTACTCCACGATGCGGCCGAGGTACATGACGGCGACCTTCGTGCACAGATAGCGCACGACGGACAGATCGTGGGAGATGAACAGGTAGGAGATATTGCGGCTCTGCTGGAGCGATTTCATGAGGTTCAAAACCTGCGAGCGGATGGAGACGTCGAGCGCGGAGACCGGCTCGTCGCAGACGATGAACTTCGGGTTTAAGATCATGGCGCGGGCAATGACGGCGCGCTGACGCTGGCCGCCGGAGAGCTCGTGCGGATATTTGATCGCCTGCTGCGGGCCGAGGCCGACGATGCTCAGAAGCTCCTGCGCGGCCTCCGTGCGCTGGGCCGGCGTGCCGATCTTGTGCACGTCGAGCGGGGCGCGGACGGAGTCGAGCAGCGTCTGCTTCGGGTTGAGCGAGGCATACGGGTCCTGGAAGATGAGCTGCGCGTTCTTGCGGAACTCGCGGAAGCCCTCTTTGTTCTTTTTGTTGACGACGCGGCCCTCATAGCGCACCTCGCCGCTCGTGGCGGGGTTGAGCATTAAGATGGCGCGGCCGAGCGTGGACTTGCCGCAGCCGGACTCGCCGACGAGGCCGAGCGTCTCGTTCGCTTCCACCTTCAGGCTGACGCGGTCGACCGCGACGAGCTCGGAGCGCTTGGTGGTAAACGCCTTCTCCTTGACGGAGAACACCTTGCGCAGGTCTACAGTTTCGATCAGCGGCGTATCACTCATCGCTTTTCCCTCCTTCCGCGAACAGCCAGCAGCGGACGTAGCGGTCGTCCAGCTTCACCAGCGGCGGCTTCTCGTTCTCGCAGCGCTCCGTTTTCTCCGAGCAGCGCGTGCAGAAGCGGCAGCCCTCGGGCATCTCGGCAAGCGTCGGGACGGTGCCGGGGATGGTGAACAGGACGTCCGTGTCCTCGTCCATGCGCGGGATGGAGCGCAGAAGGCCGTTCGTATACGGGTGCATCGGCTTGCGGAAAATGGCCTCGACGCTGCCGTACTCGACCTCCTCGCCGGCGTACATGACGAGCACGTCGTCGGCCATGTCGGAGATGACGCCCATGTCATGCGTGATGAGGATGAGCGCCATGCCGAACTCCTTCTGCAGCTCGGCGATGAGCTCGAGGATCTGCGCCTGGATCGTGACGTCCAGCGCGGTCGTCGGCTCGTCGGCGATGAGGAGCTTGGCGTTGACGGACAGCGCCATGGCGATCATAACGCGCTGGCGCATACCGCCGGAGAGCTGGTGCGGATAGTCGCGGATGCGCTTGTCCGGCTGCGGGATGCCGACCTTCGTGAGCATCTCGAGCGCGATGGCATACGCCTCTTTTTTCGACATTTTGCGGTGCGCGCGGATCATCTCGGCCATCTGGTCGCCGATGCGGTAGACCGGGTTGAGCGCCGTCATGGGATCCTGGAAGATCATGGCCATGTCGTTGCCGCGGATGTCGCACATCTCCTTCTCCGTCGCGTTCACGATGTCCTTGCCGTCGAAGTCGATGGTGCCGTTTGAGATGCGGGTCGTTCCGGCCGGGTGCAGGCGCATGAGCGTCGTCGCGGTGACGGACTTGCCGCAGCCGGACTCGCCGACGATGCCGAGCACCTTGCCGTTATCCACGGTGAAGCTGACGTGCTGAACGGCCGTCAGCTCACCCTTTCCGATTTTGAAGTTGACCTGAAGGTCCTTCACTTCCAAAAGATGTGTACTCATATTGCTCGCCTCACTTCGCAGACTTGGGGTCCATCGCGGCGCGCAGGCCTTCGCCGAGCAGGTTGATGGCGACGACCGTCACGATGATGCACAGCCCGGGCGGGATCCAGATCCACGGCCGCATTGTGAACACCGTGAGGTTCTGCGCGGCGTAGATGATGTTGCCCCACGACGCCTGCGGCGCCTGGATGCCGGCGCCGAGGAAGCTCAGCGAGGACTCGGTCAGGATGGCCTGCGACATACGAAACGGCATGGCCATGAGCAGCGGCGTGATGGAGTTGGGCAGGATGTCGCGCATGATGATGCGGAAGTTGCTCATGCCCATGATGCGCGACGCCTCAACGTATTCCTGGTTGCGCGTGGCGATGACGTTGCCGTAGAGCAGCTTTGCGATGCCCGGCCAGCCGAGCACGCCGATGACGCCGATGACCGTCGCCATGGACGGGCCGACAACGGCCACGAGAACGAGGGCGAGGATCGTCGTCGGGAACGACATGAAGATGTCGGCCAGGCGCATGACGATGGCCTCGCACGCGCCGCGGAAATAGCCCGCGAGCAGGCCGAGCACGCTGCCGAGCAGCACGCTGATGGCCATGGCGCTGATGCCGATGAACAGCGACGTCCGGCCGCCGTAGAGCAGGCGGGACAGGCAGTCACGGCCGAGCGTATCCGTGCCGAGGATGTGCGCGGCGTCCGGCGCGGCGTTGAACCCGCCCGCGCCGGCCTGGTTCGGGTCGATGGGATAGACGCTCGGCCCGATGAAGAAGATCAGAAGCTCCAGCACAAGGATGACAAGGCCGATCATGGCCGCCTTGTTGTGGGTGAAGCGATAGCCGAAGCCCTTGGTCTTTTTGGTCTTTTCCTTTGCCACTTGTGCTTCAGCCTCCCTTCACTTCAATGCCGGTGCGCGGATCGAGCTTCGCATAGACGAGGTCGAGCACCAGGTTGCAGATGAGAACGCCCGCCGCGATGACGACGGTCACGCCCATGATGGAGTTATAGTCGCGCGCCGTGATGGACAGGACCATCAGGCTGCCGATGCCCGGCCACGAGAAGACCTGCTCGGTCACGACCGCGCCGCCCAGCAGGAACGGAACGGTCAGCGAGACCATCGTGACGACCGGGATGAGCGCGTTGCGCAGCACGTGCTTGATGACGATGACGCGGCCCTTGAGGCCCTTGGAGCGGGCGGTCTTGACGTAGTCATTGTTGATGACCTCGAGCATGCTGCCCTTCGTCTGCTTGATGAAGTCGCCGCACATGCCGAAGCTCAGGACGAACACCGGCATGATCATATGGCGCACGAGCTGGCCGAACGTATGCGCGCCGTTCGGCTCATACATACCCGTCGCCGGGAGCCAGCCGAGCTTGGCCGCAAAGAAGTACACGAGGATCAGCGACAGGAAGAAGCCGGGGATCGACGTGCCGAGGAACGAGAGCACCGAGGAGAACGTGTCCCACCCTGACCCCTGCTTGACCGAGGACATGACGCCCAATGGAATACTGATGAGCAGGCAGACGATGAGGCTCGTCACCGTCAGCAGGAGCGACGCGCCGAGGCGCTCTTTGATGACGCCGAAGACCGGCGTGTTCGTGCGCGTGGACTGGCCGAGGTCGCCCTTGACAAAGTCGGCGAGCCAGATGCCGTAGCGCACGACGATGGGCTTATCGAGGCCCAGGGATTCCTTGAGCTGCTGGTAGCCCTCCTCCGAGAGGCTCACGGAGCTGGCCAGGACATCAGCCGGGCTGCCCGGAGCCAGGTTGGAAAGCACGAATACCAGCGCCGTGATCCCGATGAACGTCGGGATGGCGAGCAGGATCCGTTTGAGGATGTATTTGATCATTTTGATGCATCACCTAACCAAAATTGGTATGCTGCGGTGCCAGGCAACACCCGGGACGGCCCGCGAGCGTGAGCCCGCGGGTCGCCCCGGGTGCAGCTCGGCTCTCGTCGGTATGTACCGTCAATTCCGCAGACGGGCAAAAGCAAAGGGGGTCCGCCCTCGCCGTGGAAGGCAAAGACGAACCCCCATTTCCTACAGAATCTGCACCCTACGGTGCGAAGGGATTACTTGCTGACGACCCAGTCGTAGCAGGCGGTCGTCTCGATGGAGGAGACGTTGCTCAGCCAGTCGCTCATGATGTAGTAGCTGTAGTAGTGGAACAGCGGGATGAACGGCTGCTCCTCGTCGATGAGGGTCTGGAACTCGGTGGCGATCTGCTTCATCTCGGCCGGATCGGTGCACAGGGAGGCCTGGTCACGGAGCTCGAGATACTTCGCGGAGTCGATGTGGCCGACGTTGAGGCCGAACAGGTTCGTGCTGCAGATCCAGGTCGGGTTGCCGCCGGAGGTGTAGTTGACGATGCCCATGTCGTACGTGCCGTCGGTCAGGCCCGCGAGGGTCGTGGCGGTGTCGAGCGTGATGAGCTCAACATTGATGCCGATCTCGGCGAGGTTCTGCTGGACAACAGCGCCGATCTGCTCGCCGCGGCCGGCGGAGATGGCAAACGACAGCGTCGCGCCGTCATAGTTCGACTTGGCGAGGTACTCCTTCGCGGCGTCGACATCGCGGCCGGTCCAGGTGTTGTCGCAGTATTCGCTGTTCTGGCGGATCGGCGTGTTCGTGGCGTCGGCATCGCCGGAGTACATGGCCTCGACGAGCATATCCTTGTCGATGGCGAGGTTCATGGCATGGCGGAAGTTCGAGTCAAAGCGCTCGTTGTTGACAGCGAGGGCGCTGAAGCTCGAGACATTGTCCATTCTGTCGGCGCGCAGGCCCTCGGCGCCGACGAGCGGAGCCATGGTCTCCTGCGTGAAGCCCATGTAGTAGAGGTTGATCTCACCGGACAGGTAGGCCGAAGCGGCGGCATCCTGGCTGATGACACGGAAGATCAGGCGGTCAAACTGGATGTTGCCGACCGGGTAATCCTTGACGGCGTCGAGCGTGATCTCGGTCGCACCGGCATCCTGGCTGACGAACTTGCACGGGCCGGAGCCGATCGGGTTCTGCCAGTAGCTCCACTCGAGCGGGTTGGACATATCCTCGTTCTCGAGGATGTGCTTCGGGTAGACATACCACAGGAAGCCGTAGTTGTAGATGAAGCTGTCGACGGTCATCGGCTGCTTGAGGTGGACGACGAGGGTGAAGTCGTCCGGGGTCTCGATGCCGAGCTCAGAGCCCGCCTCGAGAAGGCCCGCGTCGTTCGTGCCCTCAATGCAGGGGTACTTATCCTGCGTGACGAAGTTCGAGCCGGCCTCGCTGGTCATGAGCTCGATGCTCCAGCGCCAGTCAGCGGACGTGACCTGGACGCCGTCATGGAAGTAGGAGTTCTCACGCAGGTGGAACGTGATGGTCTTCATGTCGTCGGAGAGCTCCCAGGACTCGGCAGCGCGCGGCTCAGCCTCGCCGGCCTCGTTCAGACGGGCAAGACGGTCGTAGATCTTCTCGCTGACCTCGAGGTGGTAAGCGGAAGCCGGCTGCGGAGCGATGAGCTGGTTCCAGGTGTTCGGGATGCCGATGACGATGACCGTCTGGTCGTCGGAGGAGGCATCGTCGCCGGTGTTGTCGGCCGGGGCGTTGTCGCCGTCGTCCGGCGTGGTGGCATCGGTGTTGTCCGGCGTGGTGTTGTCGGACGTGTTGGTGTCCGGCGTGGTGGTGTCAGACGAGCTGTCGCCGCCGCACGCCGCGAAGAGCGCAAGGCACATTGCAAGAACGAGCAGCAGTGCAAGCGTTTTCTTCAGGTTTTTCATAATCACATCTCCTTTTTTACTCTCCCCGCCCGGCTGGGCCGCCGGAACGGAGCCTGAAAACCGGAATCCAATGAATGCAATCCGGTTTCAATTGATAAAATTATACATCACTTTCCGCAAAAAGCAACTACTAACTTCACATTCGCCGTATTTATGTCAGATTACATAAGCAAAGCGCGATTTTTGGGCAGGATTTCTGAAATCTGCTCAGTTCGCCTTGAGATACTGGTCAAACCAGATAAGGATTTCCTGCATCCGGCTGATGCGGTTATAAGGCTTTCCGGAGCGGGAAAGCTCGTGATTCTCTCCGTGGAAGACAATCATCTTGGTTTTGCATCCACTCATGGACAGTGCCGTATACATCGCCAGCCCCTCGGGCAGCGGGCAGCGGTAGTCGCAGTCGGAATGGAGGAAAAGCGTCGGCGTCTTGCAATTGTGCGCAAACGCGAGCGGCGAATGCGCCCAGAGGTCGGCCGCGTCCGTGCGCGTCGTGTTGTCCTGCTCGTACATCGTGTAGTTCGGGCCGATGTCGGACAGGTGCTCCTGCGTGACCCAGCTGCCGATGGAGCGCTGCGACACAGCCGCCGCGAAGCGGTCGGTGTGGCCGACGATCCAGTTCGTCATATAGCCGCCGTAAGAGCCGCCGCACACGCCGACGCGCGCCCGGTCGATGTCCGGATAGGCGGAGAGCGCCGTGTCGGTGAAGGCCATGATGTCCTCATAGTCCCGCTCGCCGTAGTGGCCGCAGATGTTCAGGAACTTCAGCCCGCGCCCGTCGCTGCCGCGCGGGTTGCAGAACAGGACGAAGTAGCCCGCCGCGGCCCAGACCTGCATCTCGTGGTGGAACACGTCGGAGAAGATCGTCTTCGGCCCGCCGTGGATGAACAGGATGGCCGGGTACTGCTTCCCTTCCTCGTAGCCGACGGGCTTCATGACCCAGCCGCGGATCTCCGTGCCGTCGTCTTTGGTGTTGAACGTCACAAGCTCCGGCTTTGCCAGGTCGTACTCGGCGAGGATCTCGTCGTTGAAGTGCGTGACCTGCTCGCCGTCGAGGTACAGCTCGCACAGGCCGCCGTCGTACATGCCGCACAGCAGCGTGTGCTTGTCCGTCAGATCGAACGCCGACAGGCCGCCGTCCGGCGACAGGCGCTCTTCGATGTGGCCCTCATGGTCGATGGAGCAGAGGTAGCTGTAGTCCTCAATGCTCGTCGCGTAGTAGAACTTGTCGCCGAGCAGCATGCTGCCCTTGCCGCCGCCGAGCTTGGCGTCCGTCGTGACGGACAGGAAGCTGACGAGGCGCTCATAGGGCGCGAGGAGCTTGATTCTTCCCGTCGTGAGGTCCATCGTGTGGAACTCGTCGATGTGGTCCATGTGCTCCGGGTGGTCCGTGTAGCCGAGCAGTAGCTCATTGTCGTCCCAGAAGCAGAGGAACGCGGTGCTGGCCGTGTTGTCCGGCAGGAGCGTGCGGGATTCGCCCGTGGCGTAGTCGTACAGGTAGATGCCCGGCCACGTCGGACGCAGACCATCTTTCCAGTACATACCTTTATAAATGATCTTCGTGCCGCGCACGGAGAACGGCTTTGCGCCGTCGCGCGGGTCCATGGCGGTGAACTCCGGCTCCGTGATGGCCGTCAGGCGGCCGGTCGGGCGGTCGTAGATGTACATCCGGTCGCGCAGGCCGCTCGTGTACGAGCCGCCGTTCTCCCAGAACGGCGCGTCCGTCAGGACATGATACGGCGGGTTGCGGTAGGCGTTGTACGCCGCGGCGCGCTCGGCCTTCGGCAGCTTGGCAAAGTCCGGACGGTTCAGGTCGCAGCGGGCGTAGACGAGGTAGGTGTCCTTCGTCAGCGGATGGACGTCCGCGCGCTCGAGCGGCAGGTCGAACGCCGGCGTGACCGCGCCCGTGACCGGGTCGATCTCGTAAAGGCCCGTCAGTTCCTCGCCGTCGGCGACGCGCGCGCGCTTGGCCGCGTCGCGGCTAAGCGGCAGCAGGATCTTGCCCTCCGGCGTCCAGGCAAAGCCCGCGACGTCGCCCTCGTGCGTCAGCTGGCGCACATCGTGGCTGGCAACATCCAGAATGTAAAGATTGCAGTCATAGCCCTCCAGGTCGCCGCGCACGTCGCGCACGAGGAACGCCGCAAGGCGGCCGTCCGGCGAAAACGTGGGCGAGCTGACATAGCGGAAGCGGCGGAAGGACTCAATGTCGATCTTTTTCAACGCTCCGCCCTCCGCTTACAGCGCCGGCTTGAGCTTGGCGGTCTCGCCGTCGTTCTTGTAGACGTGGCCGTTACGCATAACGAACTTGCAGTCCTGCATCAGGCGGATGTCCTTGAGCGGATCGCCCGCGAACGCGGCGATGTCGGCGCACTTGCCAGCCTCGATCGTGCCGATCTCGCTGTCGAGCTTGAGCAGGCGGGAGTTCGTGGCCGTCGCGGCGTAGAGGATGTCCGCCTCGGGCATGCCGTTGCGGTTCATGAGCTCCATCTCGAATGCCTGCTTGCCGTGCTTGGTCAGCGTCGCGCCCGTGTCGGCGCCGAAGCCGATCGTCAGGCCGCTCTTCATGAGCCACGGCAGGTGCGAAGCGTGGATCTCGTAGCGGCGGCGCGTCGCGGCGGCCATCTTCGGCGAGCGGTGCAGGACGTCCTCGGCGTGCTCGGCGCAGAAGTAGTACGGGCAGTACGTCGGGATGAGCGCCGTGCCGTTGCGGATCATCCACTCGACGCTCTCCTCGTCGATCTCGTTGCCGTGCTCGATCGTCGTCGGGCCGGCCTCGGCGGCCTTGCGGATGGTGAGCTTATCGGTGGCGTGGATGGAAATGAGCTTGTTCGTGTCGTGCGCGACCTCGACGAGCGCCTTCATCTCCTCGAGCGTGACGTGGCCGATGCCGAGGTGCTTGAGCTGGTCGACGCCGCTGGCGACGGCCTTGCGGGCCGCGCGGCGGGCCTCGTCCGGGCCGTCGAAGATCCAGGCGCCGTCCTCATAGACGTTCGTGCCGGCCGTCGTCACGAGGAACGGGCCGCTGGCGACCATGCGCGGGCCGTCGATCTTGCCGGCGCGGATGGCGTCGCGGATGGCGAGCGCGTCGCCCGTGCGGCAGCCGCCGCAGTCGCGGATGGTCGTGAAGCCCGCGAGCAGGTCACGCTGCGCGCGGAAAATGCCCTCGATCGTGCTCGCGCCGTGCGTGGTGTAGAGCATCTCGTTGAACGGGTCGACCTGGCCGTCCATGACGACGTGGGCGTGCATGTCGATGAGGCCCGGCGTGACGAACTTGTCCGACAGGTCGATGACCTCGACGTCCGTGCCCGTGAAGCTCGCCCAGGGCAGGACCTCGACGATCTTCTCGCCGTCGACGACGACAGCCATGTCCTTTTTGACCGTCTTGTCCTGCGCGGTGAAGAGCGTGCCGCATCTGAGTACCTTTTTCATTGGTGTTCCTCCTTTAGAACTTTTCAGCCATTTCATTCCGTAAAATTAGAATTCAAATAGTGATATAATTATATCACCGCCAAAAAACCTTGTCAAGCGACACACCCCGCCGCGGGCCGAAGCGTCCCGCTTTGTGAATAAAGTGGCACGCTTTTCCAAGCTTTGCTTGACAATCGGCGCAAAATGCTGTAACGTAGACTTAATTTAAGCAAATAAACTGATTTCATTGTGTAAAAAGCGGGTTTTTAAGGATGGAAGAGAAACTTTCGAAGCTGAACCAGTCGGTCGAAAAGACCATGAAGCTCGTAGACATCATGGCCGACTCCGGCAGCGCCATGCGTCTGCAGGACATCGCCGAAAAGGCGAGCATCCCGCCGAGCACCGTGCTTCGCATGCTCAACACGCTTTTGGCCATGGGCTATGTCAACCAGGATTCCGAGACGCTCAAATACTCCCTGTCGCTGAAATTCGCCTACATCGGCGCGCGGGCGAAGGCGCAGAGCAGCATTCTGCACCTGGCGCACCCGTTCCTGCGGCGTCTGGCCGACGAAACGGGCGAATGCACGTGCTTTGCCGAGGAGCAGAGCCACGAGGTCGTCTACCTCGACGTCATCGCCGAGGCCGCCAACAACATTCTGACCGTCACGCAGCGCATCGGCAAGCGCGCGCCGCTCTACTGCACCGGCATCGGCAAGCTGTTCCTCACGCAGTATACGGACGCGGAGCTTGACGAATACTGCCGCACGACGGAGTTCACGCAGTTCACGGACACGACGCTCACGACGCCCGAGGCGCTGCGCGCCGAGCTCGCGCTCATCCGCGAGCGGGGCTATGCCATGGACAACGAGGAGTGCGACATCGGCACCCGCTGCGTCGCCGCCCCCGTGCGCGACTACACCGGCCGCATCATCGCCGGCATCAGCGTCACCGCCCCGTCCCTCCGCCTGACCCCCGAGCGCTCGGCGCAGTTTTTGCCCCTCATCTTCCAGACCGTCGACGCCCTGTCGCGAAAGCTCGCATATCAGGGGCACGAGGCATAAAATTTGAATCGCAGCAGAAAAGCCGCCCGAAAGGGCGGCTTTTTTAGGGAATAGTGAAGAGTGAATAGTGAATAGGTGGAAGATTTCGGCACGGCGAAATAGAAGCACGCGCCAAAGCCTCCCCTGAAAGGGGAGGTGGCACGCCGGAACGCCGTGACGGAGAGGTTTTGCGCGGTGTCGAATTCTCGGAAGCGCTTTGCAAGACGGCAGCTTTTGAACCTCTCAGTCGGCTCCGCCGACAGCTCCCCTTGCAGGGGA
>CAVFYN010000187.1:10622-13606 GCA_963626425.1 Bacteroidaceae bacterium | reverse complement strand
TCTGCTGGTACGGCGTGTAGGAGGCGTCGCCGGGGTAGCCGCACAGCGCGTATTTCCACGCTTCGAGGAACTGCCGGTCCGCGCCGTTCGTCTCGATGTGCAGCTTTTCGGCTTCCTCGGCCTCCGTCCAGTTCATGTTGAACCGGTAGCCGGAGCCGATGCCGAACAGGATGAGATCCGGCGCGTCGCAGGTGAATTCGATGGTCCGGAGCGCGTCGCAGTTCGAGAACATGTTCGTGTACAGGCCGCTCGTCCAGTGGACATTGCCGATCGTCACCTTTTCCAGCGCGGTGCAGCCCTGGAACAGGTTCTCCGCCAGCGAAGAGCCGGCGTCGAAATACTCGTCGCTGAGCGTGACGGTGCGGAGCTTCTGGCAGCCGTAAAACGCGTAGGTCTCGATGGAGTAGAAATAGCCGTTCGGGGCGGTCTGGTTGGAGAAGTCGACCGTAAAGCCCTCGGGGCCCGTGCTCGTCGCGCTGTCGAACGAGTAGGAGAAGATCATGCTCGTCTCGTCGTGCAGGCGCACGGGCTCGTCGCTGCTGATCTTCGTGCCGGAGCGCAGGACGATCCAGTGGTCGCCGGCCGCGCCGACGCCGTAGAGCACGCGCGTGCCGCCGCAGTCGACCATTTCGTAGCGGACGACGTCGCTGGCCTCGTCAAAGGCCGTCCAGTGGCTGTTGTAGCCCTCGTTGACCGTCGGGGCGTAGAGGAACATATAGTCGCGGTTGCGCGCGCACGGAAGCGCGAGCGAATCGTCAAGCAGTTCGGCCTTCGCCGCGTTCGAGGCGACAAAGCGCAGCGAGTAGCAGTTATCGAACGCCTCCTTGCCGATCATGACGCTCGGCGCGTCGATCGTGACGCCCTCAAGGGCCGTGCAGTCTGCAAAGGCGCGGTAGCCGATGGAGGCGGTCTGCTCGGGCAGCTGGACCCAGCGCAGGTCGTAGCAGTCCTCAAACGCCGACTCGGCGATGGCGTTGACGGGGAGAAGCTCGCCGGACTCCGTCGGGACGGTGCCGTCAAACTCTGTGAGGTCCGCCGGGACGCCGATGAGCATGACCTGGTCGTTCAGGATGAGATACGAATAGCCGCCGCACTGCACCATATTCACAAGGCGCACCTCAACGCCCGCGGGCGCGACGGCCTTTGCGGCGTCATACTGGGCCTTGGAATAGCACGCGATGAGCTCGAGATTTTCCGCGCCGTCAAAGCAGCCGGGCTTGAGCGTCATGGCCGCGCCGTCCTTCGGCAGGAACACGATGGACAGCTCGGAAAGGTCGCGCAGGGCGTCCTCTTCCATGCCGGCCGTGCCGTTCGGCAGGCTCAGCCAGCGCGTGGACTCGTCGACGACGAGGTGGACAAGCCCGTCGCGGTTGAGCGCGAGGCCGTCTTTGACGGTGTGCGTGTTGGAGTGGTTGCCGGCCGGCGCGACCTTCGTGCCGTACTTGCGCAGGTTCGCGGCCTCGGCGCGCAGGAAATCGTCGAAGAATTCGTCCGGGACGATGATCGTGCAGCCGCTCGGGACGTTCTCCACGTTGATCTCCGGCAGCTCGTCGATCGAGCTCGCCTCGATCACGAGCGTGCGGAGCTTGCTGCCGCGCGGCAGGACGACCTTCGTCACCTCGGGCGCGACGGTCAGGCTCGCGACCTCCGTCGGGACGCCGAGAATCTGCGTCTGGTCGGCGTTATAGAGGATGCTGCCCTTCGCGGAGTAATACGGGTTGCCCGCGGCGACGGTGTAGCCCTTTTCAACGGCGAGGCCGAGCGCGAAATACTCCGACTCGGAGATGCCGCTCGTGTCGACGTAGATGGCCGTGGACGGGACGTCGAGATAGTCCGCGCTGATGGCGGAGTAGGGGACGTAGATCGCCTGGACGTGCTCCGGGACCGTGATGCGCTCGGAGTGATACGCGCCGGTCTCCTCCTCGTAGGTGCCCGATTTATAATAGGTGAACGTCTGAAGATAGCTCAGGTGGCCGGTGCTGACCGTCGAGGTGTCGACGGTGCGGTCGTCGTTGATGTAATACCGCAGCAGCTCGACCTGATAGAGGTCCGTGTTGAGCTTGACCGACGGCAGCGCCTCGAGCACATGGCGGCCGCTCGTGACGGTGTAGAGCCAGTCGACCGGCTCGCCGTTTTCGACCCAGCCGGGGAATAGCTCGGAGAGCGGCGGCTTGCGCGTCTGCGACGCGGCGTAGCCGGTGTCATTACCGCGCTCTTTGAACAGCTCCTGCTGCCAGTAGTAGAGGTTGAGCATGTCGCCGACCTCCGGGTTCTGGTACATCGAGCCGAGGTTCAGGACCCAGTCGGAGTCGATGAGCGTCTCGCCGTCCGGGAGCATGGTGTTGAGCACCATGACGCGGCTGCTCTTGAGGTCGAGATAGCAGGGCGCGGGCACATAAAGCGTCCACTCGTCGCTCTCGTGCAGGCGGTAGTACGCCTTGACGTACATGAACATCGCGTCGTCCGGGATCGTGACGGTCTTGCTGTCCGTCAGGTCCTCCCACGGGCCGTCCTCGCTGACGAACGAGACGGCGTCGATGCGGATGTACGTGCCGAGGGCGCTGTTTTCAAAATAGTGCATGGTGTTGCTGCTGTCGACGACGTAGGTGTCGAGCGCGCAGAACACGACGCGGCTGTCGATCTCCTGGCCGCGGTAGAGCACGATGCCCTTCGCGCCCCAGGGCGCTTTGATGTAGACGGTGTAGTTCTCCTCGTCCTCGCCGATGTTGCCCTCGTCATAGGGCTTCTGGATGTCGTACCAGAAGTCGTCCGACGGGAGGTACTTTTCGTGCTCGTCCGGGTCGGGCGTCTGCTTGCCGTCGGTCGACGGCGTGGGCGACGGCGTCGGGGCCGGGTCATCGGAGCCGGAGTCGGAGCTTCCGCCGCCGGAGATGGTGCCGCCGCCGGAGTTTCCGCCGGGCGTGACGATCGTGCCGCCGTCATCGCCGGACGGGGCGTCGGGATCTGACGTGCCGGTGCCGCCG
>CAVFYN010000187.1:4000-10563 GCA_963626425.1 Bacteroidaceae bacterium | reverse complement strand
GTCGACACTGATGATATTCGGGCCGCCGGGCAGGATGATGTCCGCGCCGGACGCGCCGTCGACGATCTCATAGACGGAGTCGGCCGAGCCGGTCCCCGCGTCGGAGCCGGTGCCGGAGATGACGCCGGCCGTGCTGCCCGCGCCGTCGGGCAGGGGCTCGTCGGGCGAGAAGAGGTAGCCGTCGGCGCTGCCGGTTCCGGCGTCGCCGTTGTCGGTCATGTCGTTGGATTCCCAGAACGAGTCGCTGCTGTCCTCGTTGGCGTCGAGGGCGCTCATGGCGTCGTTTTCGGGGAAGAGCACCTGGTTCGTCTGCATCTCGCGGCCGGAATCGGTGGGCTGGAAGCCCGCGCCCGCGCTGTACGCGTGGACAATGAGCGCGGCGGCCGCCGCCGCGGCGAGCGTCGCGGGGACGATAACGGCAAGTCTGGTCAGATTCTTATTCATGCGCCGGATCCTCCTTTTCCGTCAGAGCGTTCAGGATGGTTTGCGTGAGCGCTTCAAAATCAATGGGCTTTGTCAGGTGGCCGTTCATGCCGGCCTCGCGGGACTGGCGCTCGTCCTCGACGAACGCGTCGGCCGACAGGGCGAAGATCGGGATGGTCTTCGCGTCGGGCCGCGGCAGGGCGCGGATGGTCCGCGCGGCCGTGCGGCCGTCCATGACGGGCATCTGGATGTCCATAAGGATGACGTCGTATTCGCCCGGCGCCGAAGCCGAGAAGCGGTCGACCGCGATCTGGCCGTTTTCGGCGACGTCGACGCTCACGCCCTGCTCGCCGAGGACCTCGACGGCGATCATGGCGTTGATCTCGTTGTCCTCGGCCATGAGGATGCGGCAGCCGTCGAGCGTACGCGCGGGCGCGGATTCGCTTGCCGGGGTCTCCGGACGGGTCTCCTCCGCGGGCGCTTCTGCGAGCGGGAGGGAGAGGTAGACCGTGAAGTCCGAGCCCTTGCCGGGCAGGCTCTCCACGACGATCTGCCCGCCCATGAGCTTGACGAGCTGGTCGGAAATGGCCATGCCGAGGCCCGTGCCGCCGAAGCGGCGCGTCGTGCTCGCGTCCTCCTGCTCGAACGGGCGGAAGATGCGCTCGATGAACTCCGGCTTCATGCCGATGCCCGTGTCGTGCACGCGGATCATCAGATCGAGCGCGCCGCCGCGCAGCAGCATCTGGCGGAACGTGACGACGACCTCGCCCTCGCTCGTGAATTTCACGGCGTTCGACAGGAAGTTGATGACGACCTGGCCCAGGCGCAGCTCGTCGCCGACGACCCAGTCGGCCGTCATCTCTTCAAAATTGACCGCGTAGCGGATGCCCTTTTCCTCGAGCGTCTTTGCGAACATATCGTAGAGCTTCGCGCCGAACTGCCGCAGGCTGAACGGGCTGCTCTCCAGCTCGACCTTGCCGGCCTCGATGCGGGACATATCGAGAATGTCGTTGATGAGCGAGAGCAGGTGATCGCTGAGCTCATTGGCCTTCGTCAGGTACTGCATGGCCGGGTGATCGGGCGTCAGGCGGCCCTCGGCCAGCGTGAGCATGCCGCAGATGCCGTTCATCGGCGTGCGGATCTCGTGGGACATGCGGAAGAGGAAGCTCGTCTTGAACTGGCTGGCCGCCTCGGCCTTGTCAAGGCGCTCCTCGTATTCCTTCCGCTCGGCCTGCTCGCGCGTGCACAGGCGGAAGTAAAACAGGTCGTAGTCCGGCTCGTCGCTCGTCTGCGCCGTGACCTCGATCCAGCGGCCGTCGCGCCCGCGCAGCAGACACGAGAGGGCAGACGTGCCGTCCCACGCGCGGTAGGCGCTCCAGAATTTCGCGCCGTCAGACGGAACGGCGAGCGCGCTCTGGAGCACGGCGACGTCGTCCTGCAGCTGCGGCAGCGTCACGCCGAGCAGCTTCTCCACGTCGCCGACAGCGCACACGGGCAGCAGCTCGCTGCGGTGCATGAGGATGCAGCACTCATCCGCGCGCAGATCGAGCGCGCGGCGCAGCGTGCGCTCCTGCTCGCTCAGAACAAGGCCGGCAGAGCCGCGGCTGCGCCGCACGCGGAGCCACGCACCGACCAGCACCAGCGCGAGCACAAGCTCCGCGCAGGCGAACGGGACCATATAAAAATGCTCGCCGAGAAATGTGAGCGCGTTCGTAAAAAATGACATGTGATCTGAGATCTCCCATCTGCTCATTTGCGCCCGGTGCGCGCATTTGACCGCCGGTTTTCGGGAAAAGAATGATAAAATACCGTTATATGGATAACGTTGCACATTCTTGTAATCTAGTGAACTTATCTTTAAGATTATATAGAAGAAGGGTGCATATTGCAATGCAAAATGTGGATATTCGCATCCAATTTCCCCGAAACGCGCCCGTTCCGCCGCATTTTCTGCAATTTTGTCACATACGGCGCGGTTGCAATTGCGCGCAGAATATGATTGAATGATAACAAAGAGGTGAGCGCATGCTTTTGCAGCACATAACGTATTTCCGCGCCGTGGCCGAGTGCGGGAACATGACGCGCGCGGCCGAGAAGATCCATATTTCGCAGCCGGCGCTCAGCGTCGCCATCTCCCGGCTCGAGGGCGAGCTCGGCGTGCGGCTATTTGACCGCGTGGGAAACCGGATGTACTTAAACGACGCCGGCCGGCTGTTTTTTGAGCGGACGGGCGAGATCCTGCTGCGCCTTGGCGACGTGCAGACGGAGGTCGCCGAGCTCGGCGGGGCGGAGCGCCGCCGCGTCACGGTCCTCACGACGACGGACCACCTGTGCCTGCCGTTCATGGCCGATTTTGTCCGCGATCACCCGGAGCTGTCCGTCACGCAGACCATGTGCCTGCCCGAGCAGGCGGCGGCGCTGCTGGAAAAAGGGCGGGCGGACTTCGCCCTGGCCGAGCGGCCGCTGCGCGGCGACGGGCTCGTCTGGCGGCCGCTTGCCGTCCGGCGCCGCGCCGTGGTCCTGTCCGCGCGCGACCCGCTGGCGGAGCGGGCGCGGACGGATCCCGCGGCGCTCAAGGACGCGCCGTTCGTGCTGTACAGCTCCGCCTCCGGCGGCGAGGACGATCTTGCGTGGCTTGCGCAGTGCCTCGGCTTTTCGCCGCGCGTGCGCTTTGCGACGAACGAATTCGAGGCCATGGTCGACCTCGTCTCGCAGGGGCTGGGCGTATGCGTCCTGCCGGAGCCGGACGCGGCGCGGCTGTGCGGCAATCCGGCGCGCGCGCTTTCGTATTTCCCGCTGCAAGGGGAGGCCGCGGCGCAGACGATCGGCGCCGCGCTGCGAAAAGACGCGTTTTTGTCCCGCCCGGCCGCGGCGCTGCTGCGCCTTGCCGAGCAGACGCTGGGGCAATCATAAGCGGGAATAATCGTCCATCGAAATCCGCAATTGGACGCCTCTGCCGCCGCGGTGTAAACTGTTGGCAGAAAGGCAAAAAGGAGGCGTCCCCATGAAGATCACCCCGGAGCAGGCCGCGCTCAAAGCGTGGTCGGCCAGAGAATGCGAAAACCTGATGAACAAGTACGAATGGCTGCTCAGCCACAGCCAGTTCGAGGCCGTCATGCGCCTGTTCGCGACGCATCTGGACGATGTGCGCGTCGAGCTGCCGTTCGGCAAATGGGTCGGCAAGGCGAGCCTTGAGCGCTGCTTTTTGAATCTGCACCGCTTTATGCAGTGCGACGAGACCGGCCAGCAGAAGGTCGGCACGTACATCTTCAACTACAACGTCAACCCCATCGTCGAGGTCGCGGACGATCTGAAAACGGCCAAGGGCCTCTTCCCGGCGCCGGGCGACTCCATGCTCTGCGGCGACGACGGCAAGTTTAAGACCGGCTGCGGCATCGCGCTGCGCACGGCGGACTTTATTTATAATGAAGAAGAGGACCGCTGGCAGTTCTGGCACTATGTCGTGACGGGCATCACCTCGCACCCGTTCGGCGTCGCGCCGACGGACAACACGCTCAACGTCCAGACGAGCGCCGCGCGCCCGTACATCTTCACCGACGACCGCCGCCCGGACAGCGAGCCGACGAACGAGTGGATGTACGCGACAGACCGCCGCCTGGAATACAAGGACTTCAACCGCGCCCCGGAGCCGTACGCAACCTGGAGCGAGACGTTCAGCTATTAAAAAAGGACCTCCGACGTCAAGTCGGAGGTCTTTTTTTCAGCCCGGCAGGGAAGCGGTGTATTTTTTTATCGCCACCGCGGCAAACACGGCCGTGATCAGCTCCGTGATGGGCATCGCCAGCCAGATCGCGTCCGGCTGCGCGAGCGCCGGCAGCAGCAGGATGAGCGCCCCGCTGATGACGAGCCCGCGCGCCACGGAGACGACGAACGCCGCCGCGGGCTTCATGATGGCCTGGAAATAATATGTCGAGAAAATGTTGAACGGCAGAAGCAGGAACGAGACCGCATACGCCCGGATGATGGCGGGGCCGATGGCGAGGATGTTCTCCGTCGGCGTCATGAAAATGCGGATGTAGAGGTTCGGACACGCCATGCTCAGCGCCGTCCAGAACAGGCCGAACAGCGCGCTCGTCAGCAGCGCCAGGCGCAGCGTCTGCCGGATGCGCGCGCCCTGTCCCGCGCCGAAGTTCGTCGAGATGATCGGCTGCGACGCCTGCCCGACGGCGTAGGCGCAGCACTGGACGAACGTGCTCACGTTGATGATCGGCCCGTAGACGGCCAGCGCGTCCGCGCCGAGGTAGCGCATGATCTGCCGGTTGAACAGTACGGTCAGAATGCCCATTGCCACGTCGATGAAAAACGTCGAAAAGCCCGTGACGGTGATCTCCCGCAGCTTTTTGCCCAGCCGCGCCGGCCGCACGAGGCGCAGCGTGCAGCGGCGGCTCACAAAGTGCGTCAGCATCACGATAAACGAGATCACCGACCCGATGGCCGTCGCGAGGCCCGCGCCGAAAATGCCCATGTCGCACGCGAACACGAAGAAATAGTCGCCGAACATATTGAAAATGCCGCCCGCGAGCACGCTGAGCGTCGCAAGCCCCGGCGCGCCGTCGTTGCGCAGGAATGCCGCGAGCATCTGGTTGAACAGAAACAGCGGGAACACCCAGCGGATGGGACGCATATACGTCACCGCGAGCTCCAGAAGCCCCGCGTCCGCGCCGAAAAACGTCAGCACCGGCCGCTCAAAGAGCGCAATGCCGCCCCATGCCAGCGCGGCCAGCACGACGGAGCCGATGACCGACGCCGTGAAGTATTCGTTTTCGCCGCCGCTGTGCGCGCCGCCGCGCTTCGTGCTGAAAATGACGCTCCCACCGATGCCCATGAGCAGCCCGAGGCTGTAAATAACGTTCCACACCGGCGCGACGACCGCCAACGCTGCCGTCCCGTCCGGCCCCTGATACTGCCCGACCATCGCCATGTCGACGATGCCGTAGATCGACGAAATGAGCGCGCTGCCGAACGCCGCCGCCAGATACCGCAGATACATCGGCCGCACCCGGCCGCTGAGAAGATCCATCGTTCATACCTCCTGACAAAATAAAAAAGCCGGACAAGAAACGGACGTCTCAGTCCGCCTCTTATCCGGCTGCTGCTTCTTTTGAACAACTCGCCCTCCGAGAAACTGCGGTGAGTTTAGCATAGGATGCGTGGAAAGTCAAGCCCCGGCGGCGGACATCCATCGCTCATTTTTTGGGCTCGAAATGAGCGATGTAATGAGGGATGCCCCCATAGAAAAAGCCGGAGCAGGCGGGACCGCGTGCTCCGGCGTGGCGCGCCAGAAGGAACTCGAATCCCCGACCTTCCGCTTAGGAGTATGTTACAGGGTCTGCTCAACAAGTACGGATAAGCTCAAATAAATCCCGGAAAGTCCTTGTATTTCAATGGCTTTCCGGGATTTGTTTGTTATGTGTTATCGATTGATGTTACCGGCCTTTTTCTATGCTCATTTTGCGTCCTGTTGGCAGAAATGTTGGCAGGATGGCAAGAAGTAAAGCCTAGTGTTTATAATATTCTTCAAGCGCATCTGCCATCTCTGCTTCTGCATCTTCTTGCCCGTCCCCATCATTAGTACAGTAGTGTAATTCTTCAAGGATTCTTTTTGTGGCACTATCGGGTAAATTTTCTGAATTTTTCCCTGATAAAATATGCGTGTAAAATTCGAAGACATCTGAATCTCTTAGTATCCACGATACTTGAGAATTGTTTTCAGCAGCAGAGCAAATTTCTTCAATTTGTGCATCTGTCCATCCGGAGTATAAGTTAAGTAACGCAATGGTGGAATGGGTACTTTGGAAACTTCCGCTCCACGACAGCCTCTCAATAAGCCGCTCTTTCTCGTTTTCCGCTTCGAGTTTAATATCAGTAAGATTTTCCGTCAAAAATGGTACAAGGTTTTTGTAAAAGTGGATCTTTGAGTTTTTAGTTCTATTCCATTCCAGACTCAAGAATTCTTTGATTTCTCCATCCAAAAGTTCCGAGCAATAATCTTTATCTGCACTGATAAAATACAGATCTTCACCATCGGGTACAGTAGCTAATAGACATTCCCAGTTGATTGCATCACCATATTTGTTATCTTTTCCGGGCGGATTCCCAATTCGATAGCGATTGTATGC
>CAVFYN010000187.1:0-3990 GCA_963626425.1 Bacteroidaceae bacterium | reverse complement strand
ACTGAATTCGATTGTTTTAAAGATTTCAGAAATAACGGTATCTGCGGGCAAAGAATGGTTCCGAATATCTTCGTCAATTTTCTGTTTCCATGTTTTAACTAATTGCATCAAGGCTTTATATGCAGATGTTGTAGGTTCAAATTCATCATATGCTTTGCAAAAGGCAGGAAATTGCATTGCTTTTACATCAAATGCTTTAAGTGCATCTTTTAATTTGGCTTCTCGATTCCTTGTAATTTCGTCATACACTTGTTGTGGAACGAACAAGCGGATGCTTTTATTGATCATATCTTTTAATTTTGAAAACTGCGCTAAATCATCATTGGTGAAATGGTAAAGGGATAGCCAAATATTCGAATCAATAAACAAATTCTTCATTAGTATCCTCCGGCAACGGCAGTGCCATAGTCTGTATCACTCGTAGTTGATTGCTTATGGTGGCGCGCGTAGCTGATTTCTTCACGATAAGTAATAAAATTATACCATAAGCATATCATTCGCTCAAGTGTAGTCAAGGGAATTTTGGATGCACAAATACTCTTATTTCTGCACATGTATAACATAATTATATGCAGATAAATGCGATAAACTCTTGAGTATCTGCATATATTATGATACAATTATATGCAGAAAGGATGGCGTTATATGAGAAAATTCGATTACTCATTTTTGAATAACGGTTTGCTGCCTGCAAACCTTGTGAACCTCACTTCCAATATTGCGGCGCTGAAAACCATGGCAAGCGTGCGCAAGGACGAATACACGCAGATTTTTACGGAGCTAGAAGCTGTCGCAAAGGTGCAGTCCATCAAAAGTTCCAACGCCATCGAGGGTATTGTGACCAGCGACGAGCGTATCGCCGCCATTGTCAATCATAACAGTGCGCCGCTGAACCACAACGAAGCGGAGATCGCCGGGTACAGAGATGCGCTGAACGAGATACACTTGGGCTATGAACACATCGACTTCCGGCAGAGCGACATTCTGCGGCTGCACGAAATGATGATGAGCTTTGCGGGCTATGAGTACGGCGGGCAGTACAAGACGGACGATAATGTGATTCTGGAGATCGACGCGAACGGAAACCGACGTGTCCGCTTCCGTCCTACGCCTGCAAGCGAAACGCCGAAAGCAATGGAGCAGTTGGAGCTTGCCTATCTGGATGCACGAAGCGATGCGAATATCAATCAGCTTCTTTTGATCCCCTGTGTGATACTGGACTTCCTCTGCATCCATCCGTTCCGGGACGGCAACGGCAGAATGTCCCGTCTGCTCTCGTTGCTGCTGTTATACAAAAGCGGTTTTGACGCTGGAAAATATGTGTCCTTTGAGGAGCAGATCAATAACTACAAAGCTTATTATTATGAGGCACTGCGGCGCTCCTCGGAGGGATGGGCTACCAATGAAAACACCTATTTTCCCTTTATTGAGAACTTCTTATCCACACTCTATATGTGCTATAAGGAGTTGGACAAGCGATTTGCTGTGGTACACGGAAAGAAGATCACCAAGAAGGCCCGTGTGGAAGCAACCGTCCTGAACAGCCTGACCCCGCTGTCCAAAGCCGATATTTGCAAGATCCTCCCCGATGTCAGCCCCACGACCGTTGAAGCTGTCCTCGGCGCAATGGTCAAGACCGGTTCTGTAAAGCGTATCGGCGCCGGACGGACGACGAGATATATTAAGGCATAAGAGGGTATTTTTATGGGTAAGCAAAAAAGCAAAAAGCCAACCTTTTGGTCAAAATACAAAGTGCCGATTGTCATGATAGTTGCTGCTTCTGCCATTATCTATTTTCTGATTTATCTTGTGTTCAAGGGAAACGGTATTTTCCTTGCCGGGACAGATTTAGAAAAAAGTGATTGGCTTTCATTCTTAGGTGCATACCTGTCTTTTATTGGAACTATAATCGTGAGCATGATTGCCATATTCCAGAGTCGCTATTATAGTGAATTGAACGAAAAGAAGGATGCTTTAAGTAGGAAGAAAGAAATACAGCCGATTTTCTCTATTAAGATAGTTGCGATAGATATTCAACTGGATGGAACAGCTGAAGCATTTAGTGTGTCTGATAGAAGCAAGAATCCCATCCACAAAAATGTAAAAATCAGTGTTGAAAATGTCAATAGATTTCCTATTAAGCATGTGATCATATTTGATAAGTACATCACTCCGCTGATGAAATGCAACGAAGTGCAATTCGTCCATTGTGCGTACTATGATTCAGATGACGCAAAAAAGTGGACGAACATGCTTGCGGTATTGACTGACGATTATACGCGTAATAATCAAGGTATCCCTGAGTGGTTCAATATCAACTACGAAGATGTTGATGGCAATGAGATGTATCAAAGTTTTGAATTGAGGGATTTTGATGGAACCCTTTACTATTCATTAAAGCACATAGAAGAGATATAAATGTGTATATCTGAGGGAGATTTTTGTACTCCCTCAGATATTTTTCTACCAGAACAGAGTAAACCACATTCAGAGTGACACCCACTGTCACCCCATTTTGCTACAATTCAATCATAGCAGCTGTATCTGCTTCCCAGCGGTCGATTCTCCTGCCGCGAGGAGGACGGGTATGGTCATGCGGCGGATGCTCGTTGTTGTGGACGGCTCCGCCGCTGCTTTTTATCTGAAATTCGAAAGGAAGTGCTTCTATGGCACGGGTTATCATCACAAATTTTATCCCATGGAAAATTGATTGCTTGATCTACGACATGCAAAGGCGTCTATCCAAAGTGGAAGAACGGCATCGCCAGTATCAGATCCGCCGGAAGCTGCCGCTGGAAAGCATCCGTTATCTGGACAAGGTGGTTCTCTTGGATGGCTGTACCTACCATATCGGTCGGCGCACCTTCAGCAGCATGGAGCGGGCCTTGGAATACTGCAAGCGGATCCCCGTAGAGCGGTGTCGAAAACGCTGGGGAGCGGGCATTCAGATCACCATCAAGAACCCCAAAGCCGGTAAGTCCGTGACTCCATCCGATGTGCCGGAGCACATTCTGGTGAAGGACTCCAAAGATGTTTTATGCCGCTATGCCGGTGAACGCAGGCTGATCATCGCAGAGGACCTGAGCGAGGTCTACACGGAGTACTTCGACTTGGAAACCATCGAGCAGGACGGCTCCGAGTGCATTTCTGTACACATTTACGATTACGGACTCCTATATGGAAATTACCCGATTTACGATGGTACGGAGCTGTGCCTGAGCCTTTTCACTTCGCGGTATGGAAGTCAGGGCAATCCAACCTTTGTCCCGGAACCCCCGGCACCAGGTTCCTTCCGTCTGGATTGTGAACCGAACAAGGAATATCGTTTCGGATATGATACCCATCTGGCCTATGATTGCTATTCAATCGAATTCCTATCCGATCGGCGGGTCGATGATGACGGAAACTATGCCTTTCCTTTTGGGGCCATTCCGGTCTCGACCTTTGTTCCCATCGGCAGCGCCGGGGTGTATTATCCGGGGATAGAGGAACTGCATAGTTTGAACCGCTGCGCCAAATATTTTAAGGTCGCAGGAGAACAATATAGTCTGTTCCGCTTTGCACTGCTGGCCTGTAAACAGATGGAGGTGCCGGAAGGTGCAGCGTATTACACCATGACGGCAATCTCCGAGGATGCTGATGGCCTGCTGCCGGAAACCGGGCTTCCGCTGCGGCTGCGGGACAGCTATAATGTATTGACACCCCACGCAAAGGAGCGGACATTTTACCTTTCTCCACGCTTTGATGAAGTCTATTGGGAGCACTTCACATTGCAAGATGCAGCCGGAGGCATTCACCATTTCTGCTACGATTATGGCCTGCTGAGATCTCAGGAAAGGGCTGATCTGGCCGGAGAACACCAGACGACCTACTGGCAGAAGGTTCGGTGGGGCAATCCCAAAATGAATGCAGCCGTGATGATCGAGCAAACGCCGGTAAGCGTAAAATAAGAGAGCGGATTGAAGAAGGAGTTCCAGTTTGCGATAATGC
>CAVFYN010000186.1:0-23282 GCA_963626425.1 Bacteroidaceae bacterium | reverse complement strand
TGCCGCCGTCTTCCGCGCCGAGGCCCGCGGTGATGGTGTCGTTCGTGTAGGCCGTGGCCTTGAGGGCCGCGAGGTCGGCAAGCGCTAAATCAAACGGCTTGTCGGCCGTCGCGGAAGCGTAGGTGTACGACTCGGAGTTCACCGTGAGCTTGCCGCCTACACGGATGGTGCCCGCGCTGCCGCCGACCCACGCATGGCTCTGCATGGCGGCGTAGGCTTCGGCGAGGTTCAGGCTTGCGCTGACGCCGGAAACCTTCGCGCCCTTCGTCGCGCCGACGGTCGCGTGCGCGCCGTTGGAGTTTTTGCGGGCGAAGTAGGAATCGACCGTGAGCGTTCCGGCTGTGATCTTGCCGCCGGACGTGTTCAGGTAGGCTTCCTGCTTGGCGGACTGGTAGGCTTTGACCTCGTTTGCCGTCAGGCTGTAAAGCGTGGCGCTGAAGACGCTGTCGGTCACCGTGGCGGTGGCGGTAGCGTCGCCGTTGACGCGGACGCCGAGTTCGCCGGTGATGTTGACATTGCCGGAACCAGTGATCGTAGACTTGGCGTTCGTTTCCGTTTTTGCCGTGGCCTTGTTCACAGTCACGTTCGCGACGGAGACACGGTAGCCGGACTGGCCGACGCGGGCAAACGCCTGGGCGTTGTAGCCCGTGCCGAGCTTGAGCGCGCCGGAGCTGATCGTGCCGGTGCCGCTGGTGTTCATGGACGACTCGAACGTGCCGCGCGCGCTGGCGTTCGTAGCGTTGACGCCGAGGGTGTAGATGCTTCCGTCAAAGTTCGGCGCGTTGATGTCAGCGCTGGCGTAGCTCGTGCCGTAGGTCGTGGCCGAGGTCGTGCCGGTGATGTCCATGCCGAGGCCGCCGTAGATCGTGGAGCGGACGGTGGCGTTGGACGTGGCGTTTGCGGTGTTGACCGTCGCGCCCGCGAAGGAGAGGGACGCGCCGCCCACGTTCGAGCCGACCGTGGCGATCGCGCCGAGGGTCTTGTCGATGGTCGGGGTGTTCGGACGGTCGCCCGTGAAGCCGGGGTCGCCGGAGACGTTGAACAGGGACAGGACCTTGAGGTCCTTCGCCGTGATGTAGTCGCCGCCGGCGTAGGCTTCCTGGTTGGCTTCGAGCGAAGCGTTCGTGACGTTGACGCCGACCTTGACGCCGGAGACGTCGAGGATCACGCCGTCGATGTTGGCAACTGCCTTGGCCTTGCCGTCGGCTTTGACGTTCACGCCGCCGGAGACGGTGATCTTGCCGGAGCCGGAGACGCCGCCAGAGCCGAAGCGGCCGACGCCGGCGCGGGCGGTCGTGGTGACCTTGGCGGTGGCGATGTTCGTGTCGACGGAGGCGAGGGCCAGCTTCACGCCGCCGGACGGCTGCGAGGAGGCGGCCTTGGCGTCGGCGGTGTAATCCGTGTCGATCGTGAGGCTGCGGGCGTTCGTGTCGCCGCCGGTGACGAAGGACTCGAACGTGCCGGCCGCGTCCGCGGTCGCGACGACGAGGCCGACGCCGATGAGCGCGCCGGACGAGCCCTTTTCGACGTCCGCGTGCGCGGTCGTCTTACCGGAGGCGCGGACGGTGACGTCGTTGGCGTCGCCAAGGTGCGTCGCGCCGTCGGTGTAGGCGCGGACGGTCTGGTTCGCTTTCGCGACGACGGTGTTCGCGTCGACGGCGACGCCGGCAAGCTTCAGGCTCTTGCCCGCTTCGCCCGCCGCGCCGATGATGGCCTCGGCGCCGTAGCCGGCGGAGTCCTTGTTGAACTCGCTCGTGACCGAGGTGCCGGCGGAGGTGACGGCCGCGTCCTTGATGAACGCGTCCTGCGTGCCCGCGAGCTCGGCGGAGACGTAGTTCACGGCGACTTCGACGCCGGAGAGGGTGACCTTCGGGGACTTGACGGTCGCGTAGGCGCGGCCCGTGCCGGTGACGGCGACGGCGACCTTGCCGGCTGCGTTGACGCTGCCGGAGCCGGTGATGCCGCCCGTGACGCGGGAGCCGACGCGGGCGAGGACGACGGCGAGCGACGCGTCGACCGCGTGCGCGCCCAGGCCGCCCTTCGCGACGCCGGAGAAGGCCGTCGCGTGCGCGTCATAATTGTTGTGGATCGCGATGGAGTTGACCTGCGCGGTCTTGCTGCCGATGTCCAGCGTCGTGTCGAACGTGCCGTCGGCGTAGACGTAGACGGTCGTGAGGCCGACGGAGACGTAGCCGAGGTCGGCGCTGGGCTCGACGACGGTCGCGTAGGCGTTGGACGTGGCGTTGTTCGTCAGGGTGACGTCGGCAGAACCCTTGAAGCCGGTGTTCTTCGTCCGGGCGCGGTTCGTGGCGTCCGCGCGGGCGATGGCGACGTTGGCGCGCAGCGAGTACATGGAGACGTTCACGCCGTTGCCGCCGAGGAGGGCGGCCGCGCCGCAGGTCCAGTTGGACTCATCCTGCGAATCGGTGAGGGTCTTGCCCGCGTTGAGGTTCGCGGTGATGCCGACGGAGCCGGCGCAGTCGATCGTGACGTCCTCGGTGTAGACGTCCTGGTCGGCTTCCAGCTTCGCGACGGCCACGTTGGCCGCGACGGCGACGACGGAGCCGGAGAACGTCGGGTCGACGACGCGGGCGATGCTCGTCGCGACACCGGTGCCGGTGACCGCGATGGAGCCGGCCTTGATCTTCGCGTCGCCGTTCGTGCCTTTAATATAGGACGAAGCCTTCGTGCGGCTGATGGCGACGGCGGCGTTGGCGTCGATGCTCGCGAGCTTGATGGAGACGGGCAGCGGCGTGATAACGGCCGTGGAGTCGGACGTCCAGGTGTTGTCGACGGTGATCTTGCCCGTGACGGTGACGGAGCCGCCGGAGACGATGCCCGCGGCGAAGTCGCCCCTGGCGATCGTCGTGCCGGAGTTGATGCCGACGCCGACGACGCTGACGGTCAGGTTGTCGATCAGCACGCGCGCGACGGACGAGGCGCGGTTCTTGACGGTGAGGTCGCCGCCGACGGTCAGGTCCGTGCCGCCCGCGGTCGCGTGGCTGATGGCGTCGGCCGTGGCGACGGCGACGTTGGCGTTGACCGTGACCATGCCGGCCGAGGCGGCGAGGATGATGGCCTGGGCCATGGTCTCAAAGTTGAGGGTCCGGGAGTCGGAGCCGGAGTCGGTCAGGAAGTTCAGGACGTAGCTGCCCCAGCCGTTCTTCGGCGCGGACTCGTTCTGGTGGGACTCGACCGTGAGATCGCCCTTGATGTTCGCCGTGCCGGCGTAGAAGCTGGCGCGCTGCTCGCTGCCCACGGTGGCGATGGAGGCCGAGACGTTCGCGGTGACGCCGCCGACGGCCGCGTTGGCGATGATGGCGTAAGCGCTCGTGTAGCCGTAGGCCGCGACGCGGACGCTGTCGGCCGAGAGGCTGCCGCTGCCGAGGATCTCGGCGATGTTGCGCGACTGGTTGAGCGCGACGGCGAAGTTCATCGCGACGGCGACGGAGCCGGCCGCGCCGGTGATGACGACGGTCAGGGCCGAGGACTCATAGGGCTTATTTGCTGTGCCGGCGTTCAGGTTCAGGCTGCCGTTCACAGTGACGTTCGCGTTCGTCGTGTCGATGAACGTGCGGCTTTCGGCGTTGATGCGGCTGACCGCGACGGTCGCGCCGACGGCGACGCCGCCTGCGACGACGCTCGTGGCGTAGACGCGGGTCTTTCCGGTGAGCGTGCCCTCGATGGTCAGGTTGTCGACCGTGACGTTCGCGCGGGAGATGCCGGTCATGGCGACGATGTCGCCGAAGCCGAGCGCGACGAGGCCGTTGACGGCCACGCCGCCCGCCGTGACGCCGAGGCCGGTGACGAGCGTGTCGCCGGAGACGGTCGAGCGGATGACGAGGCTGCCGGCGTTGATGCTGCCCTTCTCGGACGCCTCATTCGAGGTGTCGGACGGGTCGGCGCCGACGTAGGTGTAGAACTTCGAGTTGTTGATCGCAACGGCGACCGAGATGCCGACGGCGACGCCGCCGCCCGTGACGCCGATGATGATGGCGTCCGCGTCGGAGGCAAAGTCGGTCGTGACATTGACGGTGCCCGCGCCGGTGATGGTCACGCCGTCGCCGATGGACGTGCGGACCTCGGTGCGGCTGATGGCAAGGGCCATGCCCGCGCCGACGGCGACGCCGCCGCCGCCGATGGAGGCCGCGGCCGAGATAGCGCGCGTTTCGCCGTTCGTCGAGACGGTGATGGTCGGGACGTTCGAGATCGTCGCGCGGCCGCCGATAGAGGCCTCGGCCTTGCCCTGGAAGTACACGGCGCCGGCCGAGACGTTGACGCCCACGACGCCGCCGCCCGCGGCGACGGTCACGGCGAGGACGGTGCCGTACTGCATTTCGGCCGAGACGGTCAGGGACTGCGCGCCCTTGACGTTGCCGTTCATGCGCGCGGCAACGTTCGCGATGGTGACGAGGGACGCGGCCGAGACGTTGACGCCGACCGTGCCGCCGCCGCCCGTGACGGAGATGAGGATGATGGACGAAGAGCCGGTCGACGGCGTGCCGCCGTTCTGGTCGGAGCCGGCGAGCTGGCCGTCCGTGTGGGTCTTGTTCGCGTCGACGCGCGCGGTGACCTTATCGTTCGTGGCGGACTCTCCGATGGACGAGCCGTTTTCGGTCAGGTCGCCCGAGGCTGCGCCGGTCTTGGCGTCGACGGTGATCGTGCCGGAGGCGGAGAGCGTCGCGCCGTCCATGACGTCGGCAAAGACGTTCGAGGCGAGCGTGGCCGAGGCCACGCCGACGCCGACGCCCGCGCCGCCGCCGACGGCGACGGTGCCCGCGACGATCGTGGCGCGCAGACGGTCGGACGCGGCGATGGTGATGTTGCCGCCGCGCGCGGTGATGGAGGCGTTCGCGCCGACGGAGGCGCTCGTCGCGTCCTCATAGCCGGGGAGCTTCGCGCCCTCGTAGGAGACGTTCTTGTCGGCGGCGTCGAGCGCGCCGTCCGTCATGCCGTCCGTGCTGGTGTGGCCGGTGCCGGCGCCGTCTTCCTTATCGTTGCGGTAGCGGATGTAATGCGTGACGCCGTCCTTGTCGACATACTCGCGGAAGTTCTCGGCGTCGGTGTAGCGCGTGCCGTCCGGGCCCGTGTAGGAGCCGTCGGCGTTCTTCGTGTAATAGATAAAGGTATCGCTGTCCCACTGCGCCTTGAGGTCGGCGGCCTTGACGTCGGGGTCTTCCGTGTAGACGCCGTCCGCATAGCGGTAGAACTTATCGCCCTTGCGGTAGACCGTTTCGCCCTCGGCGTCGGTGAAGAGGTCGTAGCCGTCCTGCGTTTTCTGCGGATGCTCGTAGAGATCCTGGCCGAACTCGCCGAAGCCGTCGGACTTGTCGCCGAACTTCTCGCCGTCGCCGGAGAGGAGGGTGTCGAGCGAATCCTCGGGCTTCTGGCCCTCGAGCGCGGACTGGTTGCCGGAGGCGAACGCCGCGTCGAGCTGCTTCTGCGGGTCCATGGCGGACCCGGAGCCGGTGACCTCGGTGAGCTCGCCGTTGTAAGACGACTCAGAGAGCGTGCCGCCGTTCGGGACGGTGAGGTTGTTCTTCGCGTCGAGGCTCGCGCCCTCCATGGCGTAGCGCTTGCCGTCGGCCGTGACGAAGTAGACTTTGCCGTTCGCGCCGCGGTTGACGTAATACGTCTTGTCGCCGTCCTGGTAGAGGAGGCGGGAGTCGGAGGTGTAGATGCTGTCGTGCGCGTCCTGGTTCATGGCCGCGCCGGCGACGATGGCCGCGACGGACACGCCGACGCCCGCGACGCCGCTGCCCGCGACGGTCGCGACGGCGGAGACGATGTTGCGGTCGCTGCGCGCCTGGACGGTCGCGCCGATGCCCGCGTCGATGACGGAGCGCGCGCCGAGCTGGGCCTTGACGGTGTTGAAGCTGACGGTCGTCAGCACGGAGACGCCGACGGCGGCCGTGCCGGAGGCCGTGACGGTGACGACGATGGCGATGAGGTCATAGTCGTCGTCCGCGAGGATGTTGACGGAGCCGGCGCGGGTGTACATCTTGACGTCCTCGCCGACGAGGGCCTCGGTGCGGAGCTTCATGACGACGACGTCGATCGTGCCGCCGACGCCGGCCGTGCCGCCGCCGGAGATGCCGGCCGCGTCGGACGAGACGAGCTCGCGCGAGACGGCCTTGACGTCGATGTCGTTCTGCGCGGTGAGCTTGGCGCCGCTTGTGACTTCGGCGATCGTCGCGTTTTTGAAGTACGTGACGACGGCGATGCCGGTCGCACCGGCTGTGCCGCCCGCGCCGACGGCCGCGGCGATGTTGATGAGGCGGGAATCGCTCTTCGCGTTCACGGCGATGGAGCCCGCGTCCGCCGTGACCGTGCCGCCGAGGCGGGCGGTCGTTTCGGACTGGAACACCATGGCGTTCACGCCGGCGGCGACGCCGGTGGACCCGGCCGCGCCGAAGGCGACGCCGAGCAGCCAGAGGTCATCGACCGATTCGGCCAGGACGGAGACGTTGCGGCGGGCGCAGATCTGCGCGGCCGCGCCGGCGTCCGCCGTGACGGTCTTGCTGAAGGTCAGCACCGCGCTCGTCGCGCCGACGCCGGTCGAGGCGGAGGCGGCCAGCGCGCCGGCCAGGTCGATGATGCGCGTTTTGTCAAACGCTTCTATGTGGACGTCGGAATCGGAAGATCCCGACTTGTCGGATGCGGAGATCGAGCCGGTCTCGCTCTCGCGGGTGTAGCCCGCGTAGAGGCGGCTGCCGGCGCCGACGCCCGATTTGACATTGTTCTTGACGACCATCGTGTTCACGACGCCCGAGATGGCGAGCGATCCGCCGGAGGCGGCCGCGCCGATGGAGATCTGGAGGATCGTCTCGTTCGCGGTGGCCGCGACGGTGATGCCGCGGCGGCGCTCGGTGCGGTTCGGGTTCGTGAGGACGCCGCTGCCGCCGCCCTGGGCGACGAGGAGGGCGTCCTTGCCGACGGTCGCGCCGACGTTGTTGTTCAGGACGACGGTCGAGATCGTCGCGCCGACGCCCGCGCCCGAGCCGGAGACGGTCAGGCCGCCCGCGACGTCGATGAGCTTGGAGGACAGGTCGGCGATGACGGCGATGGAGCCGTCGGCCGTCATGCGCGCGGCGTTTCCGAGCGCGACGGCGATGTTGCTTCTGCCGACGACGACCGGGATCGTGCCGGAGATGGCCGAGCCGGAGCCGGAGCCCGCGCCCGCGAGCGTGACGGCGACGTTGAAGTCGCGGCCGTACGCGCCGAAGAGCGTGTCGCCGCCCGAGCTGACGGTCAGGTTGTCGCCCGAGGTGACGGTGGCTTCGCGGCCAAAGACGGCGACGGCGACCGTCGCGCCGATGGCGGCGGAGGAGCCGGAGCCGGAGATGGCGAGCGAGACGGTGACGATGAAGCTGTCGCTGCTCGCGGTGACGGAGACGTCGTCATGCGCGATGAGCTGGACGTTTTCGCCGAGAATGACATTCGCCTTACTCTCCGTCACAAGGACGCTCACGACGCCGGCCGCGCCCGCGCCGGACGTGGAGCCGGAGCCGGAGGCGATGATGTTGATGAGCTTTTCGCGGTTGTCGGCCGAGATGCGGACGCTGCCGCCGCTACTTTGCAGGATCGCGCCGGAGCCGATCTCGACGATGGCCTTGCCGCCGTGGAGGATCGTGCCGAAGCTGCCGCCGAGGGCGACGCCCTTGGCCGCGCCGGAGACGCTCAGCTCGACGAGGATCAGCTGCATTTCGCTGCCCGCGCGGACGGTGACGTCGCCGTCGGCACGGATGCGCGCGCCGGGCGCGACGGACGCCTTCGTCTCGCAGCCGGTGGAGATGATGTTCAGGCCGCCGCCGACGGTGGCGGAGCTGGACGCGGAGGTGTTCGCGGCCATGGCGGCCGTGACGACGAGAACGTCGGCATTGCCGGAGGCCGTCTGGCGGTAGGAGGCGTTCTGGATGTCCGCGACGGACTTGCCGAACGAGGACGTCACGACGTCGTCATGCTGGAGCAGGCCCAGCGTCAGGCCCGCGCCGACCTTCGACGAGCCCGCGGAGAGCGCGCCGCCGATGATGCGGATGTTGCTGTCGGAGCGCGCGGCGAGGGTCATGCCGTCGACGCGCGTCGTGCCAGTTGCCGTGGCGTTCTTGACCTTATCGAGCTGCGCGGCGGTGTAATCGTCGGAGCTGGTAAGGATGCCGTCTGCCATGGTAAAGACGTCGCTGCCGTTGACATAATACGTGACGCCGCCGACCTCGTATTTCTGATAGGTCTTGCCGGCGATGTCCTCCTTCACGCTCTTCGAGCCGAGCAGGACGGAGGCGGGGATGTCGAGCTCCGTGCGGACGCCGTCTTCATCGAACGTGTAGACGCGGCCGTTCCGGACGTAATACTCGTTGCCGTCGCCGTCGACGTACTTTTCATACGTCGCGCCGCCGAGGCGGATGGTGACGCCGTCGCCGACGGAGGCGTCGACGTTGTTCTTCGAGAACACCATCGAGAACGCGCCCGCGGCGGAGAGCTTGGAGTTCGTGCCGCCCATGATGGAGCCGGCGATGGACTCGGCGTAGTAGTTCGCCGAGGAGAAGAAGTTCATCAGGTCGACCATGCCGAGGATGTCGTCCGTGGAGACCTTGATGTTGACGGTGTAGCTGCGGTCATCGTCGCCCTTGCGGATGTCGACGATGCCGGTCTTGGTGTTTTCGGGGTCATCGACGCCGGAGGAGTTCGAGACGAGGTCGTTCAGGCCGAACACGTTGTTGTAATCGGAGAAGTCGACCCTCTGGCGGTCGGCGACGACCTGGAGGCTGTCGCCGTCGATGGTCATGCCGTTTCCGAGGCGGACTGTGACGTCGTTGTGCCCGTAGATGAGGGCGAACGACGCGCCGAGGCCGACGGAGCTGCCCTTACTGATGCTCATGCCGCCCGCGCGGAGGGCGAGCTTCGACTTGTCGACGGCCTTGGCGGAGATGTCGCCGCCCTCGATCGTCGAGCCGGCGGAGCCGGACGCGGCGTCCGCGAACGTGACGCGGGTCTTGGCGTTGCTCACGATGATGGCGAGCGCGCCGCCGATGGACGCCTTGCTGTTTGCGCCCGAGATCGCGCCCGCGAGGGCCTGCGCGCCGAGCTGGCCGGCGAAGTCGCCGTCGAGGTTCTGCGTCAGGCGGGCGTCGATGGAAACGGTGCCGTCGTTGCGGTTGTTATTTTCAATGGTATAGAGGTTCGTGCCGTCGAAGTAGTACGTCTGGCCGTCCTTCTCGTAGATCTGGTAGAGCATGCTGCCGAGCCAGATCGTGCCGGCCGGGTCGGCGCCAGCGGAGCCGAAGATCGTGCCGAAGCTGCCCTTCGAGACGAGGTCGAAGCCCGTGCCGGTCAGCTTCGTGCCCGCGGCGATGTCGACGGTCGACTCGTTGTTCGACACGGAGATGGCGACGCCGGCGGCGATGGAGTTCGCGCCCTGCGCGCCGCTCATGGCCGCGCCGGTGCCGAGCGAGCGGAAGTTGCCCTGGTTGCTCGCGTCGACGTCGATGTCGGCGGCGGTGATCGTGCCGCTCAGCTGCGCGCCGGCCTTGTGGCCCGTGACGTTCAGGCCGACGGCCGCGGCGACCTGGTATTTCTGCGAGCCGGGCGTGTTCGGCTTGGAGAGGTCGGTCTTGCCGCCGGTGGAGTCGTTGTTGAGCCCGCCGGTGGAGCCGTTGGCCGTGTCGGTGGCCGAGCCGGTCGCGGAGTCGGTACGATTGCTGCCCTCGGCCGTGGCGTTCTGGCTGGCCAGGACGTTCGTGGAGAGGGAATGGTCGTTGCGCGCCGTGCCGGACTCGCCGCCCTGCTCATTGTTCGCGCTGCCGTTCAGGCGGGAATTGATGCCGGAGGCGGTGTCGTTGTTGCGGTTGTTGTCCGCGGTGTCGGCCGCGTCGGCGTTGTCGGAATTGAAGTAGTCGCCGGAGAGGAGCTTGTTGGCGGAGTCCTCCGTGGCCTTGACGCCGTTTGTGAACTTGTCGAGGTAGCGCTGGATGTCCGCGCCGACGGCCGTTGCGATGGCGCGGGCGACGTCCTCGTTATAGGTGGCGGACAGGATGCTCGCCATGCCGCGGACGGTCGCGGAGCCTGCGAAGCGGGCCATGACGTCCGAGCCCGCGAGGTTCACGGCGACGGCCGCGCCGACGGCGGTGCGGCTGCCGGAGGCGAAGCCGGAGGCCTGCGCGAGCGTCGAGCCCTTCTGCCAGGCGAACAGGACGAAGCTGCCGCGCGCGAGCGTCGAGCCTGCGACGGTGCCCTCGGCGCCGGCGAGCTCGGTCGTGCGGATGACGGCGCCGGACTCGACATAGGCGTCGATGTGGTTGTCGATGATGCTGACGGTGGCCGCGGCGTCGATGCTCGTCGCCTTCTGGTCGGTGCCGGACTCGCCGGAGGCGGAGGTCTCGGAGGAGGCCGAGCGCTCGCCCGTCAGCGGGTCGGTGCCGGAGACGGCGGCCGTGACGGCGTCATGCTGCGCGCCGGCGTTGATGGTGATCGTGCCGCCGGTGAGGTGGTTGCGCGCGCCGACGCCCGCGGAGGCCGTGAGGTCGGAGACGGTCATGGCGAACGCCGCGCCGACGCCGACGGACGCGCCGCGGTTGGAGGCGACGGCGGCCGTCGAGCCGGTGGAGCCGTCGGTCGTCGCGGTGTAGTAGGCCGTAACGGTGACGGACGTGCCGTCTGCGACGTCGCTGGGCATCAGGAAGATGTAGGCCGTGCCGCCGGTGACCGCGATGGTGGATTCCATCGTGCGGATGGCGCGAGCCTTGGCCTGATCGCCGTTCGTCTTGGTGTAGGTGTACTCGATGCGGTCGAGCTTGTAGCCCTGGCGGTCGTAGACCTTGACGACAGCGTTCGCGCCCGCGCGGGCACCCTCGGCCGTAATAATTTCCTTATCTTCGACCTCGGCAGCGCTGCCCATTTTGGCACGCGCGACGACCTTGATCGTATTTTCCGCGATCTCGACGCGGACGGTCATGGCCGTGTCGCCCTTCATGTCGTCGGGGTAGGAATAGGTGAACGTGGCGGACGTGCCGGTCGAGTTCTTCGTGAGGGCGTAGGTGCCGGTGACCTCTTCGGTGGACTGGACGTACTCGCCGTCTTTGTCGACCGTCGTCGTGACCTTCGTGTAGGTGAAGGTGACGGTGTCGCCCTCGATGCGGTAGCCCGCGGGGGCGGTGACGGTGACGGTATTGCCGTCGATCGTCGCCTCGGCGGCCTGATTGCTCAGGACGACCTTGAGCGACTTCGTGCCGATCGTGCTGGACTTCTCGCCGCCCTCGACGGTCTTTTCGGCCGTGGAGGCGGTGTCGTCACTGCTGCCGGCCGGGAGGTTCGCGTCGGGCTTGCCGGACGGGTCGAGCGAGGCGGTGGCCGTCGTGTTCTCGCGCTGCGAGCCGTCGGCGAGGATGGTGACATCGCCCGAGACCTTGATGGTATTCGTCGTGCCCTCCGCGGCGCCCGCGATGTACGCGCGGGACGAGCCGCGGATGACCGCGATGGCGGCCGAGCCGGCGACGCCGACGTTCGACGCGCCCGCGCCCGCGACGGCGGCCGTCGTGAACTCATGCGCCGGGCGCAGCGGCTCGGTCTCGATCTTGAGGTCGAGCCAGTAGGTCAGCTGGTCGAGCGCAGTGTTCGTGATGGCGACGCCGAGCTCGCTCAGGGCGGATTTGAGGTTGTTCGTCATCTGCTCCTTCAGGTTTTCCTTCAGGAACGCCTGGAACTGCGTCAGGTCGACGAGGCCGTCGGAAAGCGTCGCCATGCCCTGGTCGGCGTAGGCCTGGACCTGCGCGGCGAGGCGGTCGGTCATCGCGGTGACGATATTATTAAAGGTATTCTCCTCGACCGTGATGCCCGCCTTGGCGAGCGCATCGCTCAGCGCGCCGGACGCGGCGGTCTTGAGCTGGCCGACGAGGCCGTTTTCGCCACGAATCAGGTCGAGGAACGCATTCTTGAGGTCGCTCGTGAGCAGGGCCTTGCCCTTTTCGCCGCGGAGGATCTGCGGCAGGTCGTTCTTGAGGATCTCAAGCAGCGACTGGCCGGCCTGCTCGGCGAGATTGCCGAGGAGCGTCTTGCCCATTTCGGTGAGCTTTTCGCGCATGGCCGCCGCGACCTGGCCGCCGATGTCGGCTTCGCCGAGCGCCACGCCGTAGCGCTTGAGCAGGCGGTCGACGTCGTCGCGGAGCTGGTCGGGCAGGGAGTCGAGCTGCTCGAAGAAGGACGTGACGTTGTCGCGGATCTTCGTGACGGGGTCGTCGCCCTCGAGGAGCTGCTCAAGGCCGGTACCATTGAGCATGGCGTCCGCCGCGCTGCGCAGGCCGCCGACGAGGCTGTCGATGAGCTTGTCGTACTCTTCCGCGTCGCCGATGAGGTCCTTGAGGCCCATGGATTTGGCGAGGTCGTCGAGCAGGCCGCGGATGAGCTCGTCGAGCCAGTCGACGGTCGCGTTCTCGTCGGACTCGGCGCCGTCGGAATCCTCGGAATCGGTCTTTTCGATGAGCGTCGCGGCGACGCGCAGGACGTCGGCCGTGATGTTCGCGTCGCCGATCCAGGCGACGTTGTTGTATTTGACGATGTTGATGGCCGCGCTGACGCCCACGCCCGTCTTGGAATCGACAACGGACGCGTCGGCGAGGACGGAGACGGTGAAGAGCGCGGTGCTCTCGACCGTGACCGTGCCGGTATTTTCTTCGTCGTCATGCGCGGAGATGACCGCGCCGCCGTCGATGAGCGCTTCGCTCTCGGCACTCACGATGCTCAGCGCGAAGCCGGCCGCGACGGAGACGCTGCCCTCGCTCGTCTGGGCCTTCTGGCGGCCGGAGACGAGGTCGGAAATGTCGGACGAGTTGACGTTCGACGTGCCGGCCGAGCCCGCGAGGGACGCGCCGCCGGCCAGGATCCGGTCTGCCTGCGCGTCGGACGCGCCGGCGTCGCCGGAGTCGTCGCCGTCTGAGCCGCCGCCGGAATCATCGGAGCCGGACTCGCCGCCGGACGCGCCGGCGCGGCTGGTCGTCGTCTCCTTCGAGCGGTGCTGCGAGCGGACGGTGACGTTTTTCGCGCTTGCGCTGCGGCGGAGCTTGGCGGAGGCCGTGTCGTTGACGACGGTCAGCGCGAACGCGCCGCCGACGCCGACGCTGCTGCCCGCGGCGGAGGCGTCCGCCGTCGTGGTGCGCTCTTCGGAGGCCTCGGCCCAGACGTTGAGGTCCTCGGTCAGCTCAAAGCGCGCCGTTTTGTTCGGCGACGTGCCGAGCTTCGCCTCGGTCGCGGCGCCGGAGACGGACAGGGCGAGGACCGGCGTGACGGACACGCCGCCGGCGGAGCCCGCGCGGGCCTCGACGGTCTCGGTCAGGGTGTGGATGGCGGAAATTTCGATGTTCGCAAGGCGGATCGGGAAGTTCGTCATGTCGAGCTTGCCGAGCGCGTCGGGGATGGTGATGCCGGACGCGGCCGCGTTCGAGACAGCGGCGTCGTAGGCCTTGGAATCGACGATGACCGTGCCGTCCTCGACGACGGCCTTCGTGTCGACGCCGGTGACGCCGACGGCGATGCCCGCGCCGACGCCGGCGGACGAGCCGGTGCTGCCGTCGTCATTTGCGGCATCCGCGACGGTGGAAATATTTTCGTAGCTCTCGGCCTTGACGGTCAGCGACGACTCCGCGTCGCCCGCGAGGACGAGCAGGGCGCCGGAACCGATGCGCGCGTCCGTCGTGACGGAGGCGACATGGACGGTGACCGCGCCGCCGACGCCGATGTTGCCATCGGAGTAGCCGGCCTTGGCGGCGGCCTCGGAGACGACGGGCGCGTCCTCGCTGCCGGAGACGGCCGCGACGCGGACGCCCGAGGCGCGGATCGTGCCGGAGGAGATGCGGGCGGTGTTCGTGTGCTTCGTGACGGTGACGTTCACGGCGACGCCGAGCGAGACGTTCTTGCCGCCGCTCGTCGTGGCGTCCTCGCCGATGGAGAAGCTCGGCGTGACGGTGATGGACGCGCCGGCGGCGATGTCCGCCGGGACGGTGTAGGTGTAGGTGCCGTCAGACTGAAGCGTGGCGCTCGCCGTAGTGGTCTTGCCGCCGGAGGTGACGGTGATCTTCACGCTCGTGGCCGTAGCGCGGTAGCCCGGGGCGGGCGTGAGGGTGATGATGAGCGTTTCGCCGGCGTCGGCGCGGCCGGAGGAGACGGCGGCGGAGCCGCGGTCGCTTTCCTCGACCGAGACGGGGACGGCCTTGCGCGCGAGCGTCGCGGAGACGACAAGGTCCTTCGCGCCCGCGGCGGCGGCCGGGGCACGGACGACCCAGACGCCGTTTTCGTTCGCGGCGGTGACGGTCATGATCTCGGCGCCGCCGTTCCAGCTGAGCGTGAGCGAGACGATCTTATAGCCGGCGCGGCTGGCCGCGTCGGACAGGGAGACGGCGATGTCCTCGCCGTAGTCGACCTTGCCCTTGGGCAGGACGAGGTAGTCGGAGTAGCTCGTGCCGGACTGGCCGTCCGGGACGGTGACGGTCCCGGCGGAGACGGTCAGCTCTTTCTCGCTGAACGCGGCCTGGACGGTGATGTCGGCCGCGGCGGTCTCGCCCTCGGCCGGCTCGGCCGGCTCGGCGGTGGCCGGGACGGTCCAGGTGTACGTGCCGTCCGTGCCGGTCAGCGTGACGGTCTGCTCCGCGCCGGACGCGTCTTTGTACGTGACGGTGACGGAGTCGGTCTTGAAGCCCGCGTTCGGGGTGACGGTGAAGGTGAGCTCGTCGCCCTCCTTCACGGTCAGCGCGGAGGACGTGACCGTGCCGTTTTCGTTCGCGGCGGTCTCGAGCGTGCGGGTGTCGGGCACGAAGGCGGCGGAGACGGTGACCTCGCTGCCCTCCTCGATGCCGGTCATTTCGGAGATCTTAATATAATAGGTATCGTTCTTGGCGTCGTAGTGCGCCGCCTCGGTGACGGTGAGGTTGCCCTCCGTGTCGTTCTTCGCGAGACGGTAGGTGTACGTGACGCCGGAGTCGGCGAGCTTGTAGCCGGTCTGCGGCGTGACGGTGAAGGCGAAGGTGTCGGTGTCGCCGGTCGTTTCGTTGTTGGACTTCGGCGTGATGACGCCGCCGACGGTCGCGGCGATGCGGACGGAGTTGGAGACGATGAGCTCGCCCTTGATCTCCGTCTTGTTGTCGCCGGCGTAGTCGGCCTCGACGGTCACGAGCGTGCCGGCCTTGACGCCGCCCTCGAGGGACTTGAGGTCGAGCGTGTACTGGCCGTTGGCGTCGCGCGTCAGGGTGACGGTCGTCTTTTCGCCGTTTTCCTTCGTGTAGACGACGCGGACGGCCGAGGCCGCGGCGGAATTGGCCGCGTCCTTGAGGACGATCTCGTTCGCGTTCTTCTTGACGAGGTCGAGCGCGCCGCCGACGGTCGGGGCGAGCTTGACGGCGTTCGGGATGAGCCACTGCTCGCCGCTCGTCTTGGCGTCGGACGCCGGGTCGTCGGCCGGGGCGTCCGGGTTTTCGTCGTCGTCCGGGTCGGTCGCGCCGGTGGCGTCGGCGACGGTGGAGACGGTGGTGGCGGCGGTCGCCTCAAGGTCGACATTGCCCGCAGCCTCGACGGTGCCGGACGTCGCAATCTCGGCGACGTTGCTCTTGACGGTCACGGACACGGCGAGCGCGCCGGTGACCTGGCTGTCGCTGCGGGACGGCTGCTCGTCTTCCTGCGCATCGGCCGGGAGCTCGGAGAAGTCGGCCGCGAGGGTGACGGTGCGCGCGCCGCCGACGGCCTTGACGTCGGTCGGGATGGTCAGGATGTACTCGCCCGCCTCATTTTTGGCGATGACGATGGTCTTTTCGCCGGACTCGCTGACATACGTCGCCGTCAGCGTGCCGAGCGTGAGCTGGTAGCCCTTGGCGGGGTTCGGCGTGATGCGGACCTTCTTGCCCGCGTCGGCCTTTTTGGCCGAGGCGATGAGCGAGCCGGTCTCGTGCGTGCCGAGGACGAGCGTGACGGCGTCGGGATCGGTCGAATCCTCGGTCACGAGGTCGGGATCCTGCTCCTCGGTGCCGTCGGTGGCGTCGTTGAAGAGGTCGCCGATGCCGAGGCCGTCGTCGCCGCCGGTCGCGCCGGTGCCGGGCGAGGCGATCTCTTCGCCGTCGCCGTCGACAAGGTCGCCGTCCTCGTTAAAGATGGCGTCGAGGCCGAAGATCTCGTCGATCTTCGCGTCGGACAGCTTCCCGAACGTCGCGACGATCGTCACGGAGACGGACGGCATGGTGAAGGCGTACTCGCCGCCCTGCTGCGTGATGGAAACGGTCGTATACTGCTGCGCGCCGGGCACGAGGTAGCGGTAGTAGAGCTCGGAGAGCTCATAGCCCGCCTTCGGGACGACGGTGAGCGTGACGGTCTCGCCCGCGCTCGCGCGCTTGGGAGCGGCGACCGCGCCGTGCGTCGTCGCGGCGACGGTGACGGTCAGGTCCTTGCCGTCGACGGCCGTCTCGACGAGGCCGAGCTTCGCCTTGGCAAACGCCGGCAGGCGGTTCTGCATGCTCGCCGGGAGCTCATGCAGCAGGCGCGTGATGAAATCGAGCTTGCTCTGGAGCGAGCCGCCCTCGCCCGCGCCCTCGCCGGAGGCGGTGGCGAGCGTGGTGACGGAATCTTCGCTGTTCGAGCGGATGCGCACGTCGCCGCCCGCGGTCACGTCGGCCGCGCCGGAGATGGACGCGCGCGTGTCGGTCAGGACGACGGAAAGCGCGAAGTACCCGCCGGACGGGGCCGCGCCGGTGCCGCCGGAGGCGACGGTGGAGACGACGGTCTTGCCGTTCGCGCGGAGGTCGACGTCGCCGCCGGCGGTAATTTTACCGGTGACTTCGGTCTTGGTGTCGACCGTGACGACGCCGAGGGCGAGGGCGATCGGCAGCCGGCCGCCCTGGGCGCGGGAGTCGACGGTGACCTCCGTGTCCGTGCTCAGGCTGACGTTGCCTTTTGCCTCGATGCGGCCGGACACGCTTGTGTCGGCCGCGACGATGGCCACGGACGCGGCGACCGGGACGCCGAAGTCGGAAAGGTCGGCGTTCGAGACGGAGACGACCGTCTTGGCCGTGACGGCCGAAATGACGGAGCCGGCCGCGCGGATGAGACCCGCGACGGTCACGCGCGCCGTCGCGACCTTGACGGCCGCGAAGTTCGCCTCCTGCAGGACGTTATTGCCCGCGACGGTCAGGTCGACCATCGGCTTCGTCTGCTCGACCGTGGCGGTGATGCGGACGGAGCCCTCGTCGGAGAGGATGGCGCCGGTCTCCGTCACGCGGACGGACGCCTCGCCGACGACGTCGAACAGGCTGCCGGAGACGGAGGTGTCCTTATCCCCGATCGTGCCGAAGTTCGTGTCGGACGTGTCGAACGCCGTGTCGCTGTCGGAGACGGCAATCGTGATGTCGCCGCGCGCGTGGAGCGTGCCGGAGACGGTCAGCGTTTTGCCGGTGACGTCGATCGTCCCGGCCGCGACCGTGCCCGCGACGGTGATGTCCGTGCCCTCGATCGAGAGGGTCGGGATGCTCGCCGCGTCGACATCGCCGAGCGTGAGCGCGCCGTCGCGCCGGATGGTAAAGCGCGTGAAGTGGCCCTCTCCGTTGATCTTCAGCGCCGCGCCGTTTAAGAAGCTCTCCTTCGCGCTCGTGATCACGTAGTTCGTGAACGCGTTTTTGGCGTTATATAAATAGGTATAGTAGTGGACGAGCGAGGGGTTCGAGCCGTCGATGACGTTGCCGTCCGCGTCGTGCGCGATCTTGTCAAGGTCATCCTCCGTGATCTTCACGGTCGGCTTGTTCTCGAGCTCGTCGAGGAAGCTCGTGATGCCGGTGGCGGTGACGGTGAGGTCGCCGTTTTCGCCCTGGAGCACGATCTTCCCGTCTTTGCCGTTGATGTTGGCGGTGTTCTGGCTGTCATCCTTGAGCTTGCCGGTCAGCAGGAGGGTGTTGCTGCCCGTGTTGCCCGTGACGGTGACCGTCGCGCCGGCGAGGCTGGTGTCGACCGTGAAGTGGTCGTTGCCGTCGCCGCCGTCGAGCGAGACGGAGGTCACGCTGTTCGCGCCGTCGCCGTCTGCGGAGAGTTTGTCGTCGCCGCTGCCCGCGTCGGCGCGCACGATGCCCGCCGCGCCCGCGGTGATGTTGATCGTGTCCGCGCCCGCGCCGGTGCTGATTGTGACGGTACTGTGCTCGGCCTTGACGTTCAGGACGTCATCCTCGGCCGTGCCGTAGATGTCCGTCATGGAGTTTTTGATCTCGGCCGTGGACTCAAGCGAGAAGTAAAGGCCCGCGAGCATGACGTTCACGCCGTCGATGATCAGGTTGCCGTTGAAGCGCGTCGAGCCGTCCGCCTGGAGATAGTCGTCCCCGGCGTCCTCCGCGATGATGCGGATCGTCAGCTTGGAAAGGTCGAGACCGGACAGGTCATAGAGCGTCTTGGCGCCCTCGATCCGCTCCGTCGTCGTGCCAAGGATATTGCCTTCGGCATCCTTGTACGTCTTGGTCTGGATCTCGTCGACGGTGCGCTTTGCGCCGATGACGATGTCGCCGTTGTACTCGCCGGCCGAGACGGTGATGGTGATCTCCGTCGTGTCCGCCGTGACCTGGCTGAGCGCGGCGTCGATCGCCTTCTGGATGGCGTTGTCGACGGGCTCGTCGTACTCGTGCGAAATCTCGGTCTGCGACGCGTCGATGAGGACCTTCACCTCGTCGGCGTCGGGATCGAACTCGCCGGCGTCGTCGCCGTCGTCCGGCGCGGCGGGCTGGGGATCGTTTTCAAACGTCTCCTTGTCGCCGTCCACGGCGGTCTCGGTGTCACCTTCGATGACGCTGTCGATCGTCGCGGAGCCGGGCGTGGGTTCCGGCTCTTCCGGCTGCTCAGCCTCGTCTGCGTCTTCGGTGTCTCCGCCGCCTGCGTCGCCGGTCTCGCCGGACGCGTCCGAAGACTCGCCGGAATCGAGCACGCTGACGCCGCCCGCGGCCGTATCCTCATCCACGGCGAGCGCCGGAATGGCGAACGTCGCGAGGATCAGCGCGAGCAGGAGCAGCAGGGACAGCAGCCGTGACAGCTGCCGCCTGTTCCTTCTTGTGCTTTCCATAAGGTACCCTCCTTAAATTACGCGGACCCGAATGGGTCAATACAAAACGGACTTGAGACTCTCCAGCAGCGCGCTGGCCTCGCTCGCGACGTCCGGGTCGGTCGTCTGCGCGGCGGCGGCTTCGAGATCCTCACGCGCGGTGTCGTACTGTTTGAGCTGCAAATAGCACAGCCCGCGGTTATAGACGCATCGCTCGGCCGTTTCGCCGAGGTCGATGGACTTTGTGAAATAGTCGGCGGCGGCCGCGTAATCGTCGCGCGAGAAGCGGCAGACGCCCATGTAGAAATAGAGATTCTCCTGCGGCGCGTCGCTTTCTGCCGAGAGCTCGAAGGCCTGTTCGGCGAGGTCGTAGCGCTCCTGAGAAAACCAGACGAGGCCGAGCCAGTCGCACAGCTCGCCGTCCGGCGCGGCGTATTCCTTCTCGGGGTCTTTCTCATCGCCCGGGAAGTACGCGCCCGCGGTCTCCATGGCCGCACGGGCGGCCGATTCGGCCGTTTCAAATTCGCCGAGCAGGAACGCGCACAGCGCGCTCTGCTTCTGGAGCTCGTAGGCCCCGGCGTAGCCGGCGGCAAGGGCGGTGTCGAAATCGGAAAGAGCCTTGTCGTACTCCCCGGCGGACTGGTAGGCCGCGCCGCGAAGGGCGTAGAACTCAGAGAGGATGTCGCTCGTCGTCGCGCCCTCGGCTTCCAGGGCCGCGAGGCCGTCCGTCGCGGCGTCGGCCGCGCCGGAAAAGTCACCGGACAGAAGCCGCGCGCGGGAGAGGAGGCGGCAGAGCTCGGAATGGTCGCAGTAATTCTGCTCAAGGGTCAGGGCCGGGACGAGCTGCTTCGCGGCGGACGCGTAGTCGCCGAGCATGTAGCTCGACAGCGCGAGCCAGAGCTGCGCGCCCGTGTCGCCGCCATTGACCGCGGCCGTGCCGGTGCGGACGGCGTCGTCATAGCGGGCGGCGAAGTAGTAGCAGGCGGCGGCCTGCGAATTTAAGGTCACGGCGTCGGGATACCCGGCCGCGACGGCGGAGTCATAGTCGAGCGCGGCGTTTAAGTTGTCGCCGAGCGCCATGCGCGCCGTGCCGCGGAGGGACAGGAGCGTCGCGCGCTCGGACGCGTCGCCGAGGTCGAGGCCGCGCTGGCTCCACGTCTGGGCGAGCTCGTACCGGCCGAGCAGCAGGTCGCACTTTGCGATGCACGAGCACAGCTGCGCGCGCGTATAGGCGCCGGAGCCGGAATTGTAGAGCGCCTCGTAGGCGTCGGCCGCCTGCGCGTACTGGCCCGCGGCGTAGAGCGTGAGGGCGTTGTAGCTCGCCTCGTCCATGATGGGGCCGGAGGCAGCGGAGCCGGCGGCGAGCATCTGGCTGCAGAGGTCGATCTGCTGGCGCAGCGTGTCGGGGTCGGAATAGCCGGCGTCGATGGCGAGCCGGAAATCATCGCGCGCGCTCGAGTAATTACCAAGGTAGAGCTGCGCGGTGGCGCGCAGGACGTAGAGGTCGGCCGCGTTTTCGTCGGCCGGGTCGGCCGCGAGGCCGTCGGTACAGGCGTCCACGACGCCGGAGTAATCTTCAAGCAGCATCCGGCAGCGCGCGACCATGCCGCACAGCGCCGGGGCGGAAAACGTCGACTGCTCCATGGCCAGCACGGCGGCATAGCACTCGAGCGCGGACGTGTAATTTTCAAGGTAAAACAGGCAGTTGCCGCGAAGGGCGAGGCACGCGGCCTGCTCGTCGGGCGTTTCGGCCAGGGTCTCGGCCTCGTCCAAAAGCGTCAGGCCGAGCTCATAGTCGCCGTTTGCGATGGCTTCGTTCACTTCGACGAGCTTCTGCCCGAACGGCGAAAGGGCGGTCTGCTCGCGCGTCGCCGCCATGCGGGCGGCGAGGGCGTCGCGGTCCCACGGGGCCGTGACGCGGATCTCATCGTATTCTTTGTTCGCCGCGGTCGACGCGGCGGGGGTGGACGCCGCGGGATCCGCGCCGGACTGGCCGGCGTCGGTCTGGACGGTGTCGGCCGCCTCGCGCACGCGGGCGATCTGGCCGCCCATGACGACGGCGGAGACGGTCAGCGCGGCCGCGAGCACGCCGGCGAGCGTCCTGCGCAGCCACGGGTAGCGGAGGAACACGCTTCGCTTCTGTTTTGTTTCAATGCCGGTATCCATGTGCGTCCCTCCTTGGGGAAAATGCGGGATAAAATCGCGGGAGACCCCCGCCCGCCGCGGAAAGGTGAGACGGCGGGCGGGGTGCCGGGGGTAGGAAAGAGGTTATGCTTCGGAGGCAAGAAGCTCCATGAAGCGCATGAGGAAGGCGGCGGCGTGGCCGCGCGTCGTGTCGGCGTGCGGGTACAGGCGCGCGCCGGAGCCGCGCAGGATCTGCTCGCCGCAGGCCCACTGGACGGCCGGGACGGCGTACTCGCTGACGTCAAAGGCGTCCTCGTAGCTCAAGATGTTCGTGCTCTCGCCGGCCGAGACGTCCAGGCCGATGGACTTGGAGTAGCGCCACAGGAACGTGACGAGCTGCCGGCGGGAGACGGTGTTCGTGGGACGGAACGTGCCGTCGGAGTAGCCGGAGACGATGCCGTTCTCGCTGCCCCAGACGATGGCGTCGTGGCACCAGGTGTCCGTGTCGACGTCGGAGAAGCGCGACGTCGCGGTGACGGCCGGGCTGCCCTCGAGGCGGTAGAGCATCGTGACGAACATGCCGCGGTTGAGCGGCGCGCTGTGGGCGAAGAGGGTGTCGGTCTTGCCGTTCATGATGCAGCTGTCATAGACGTACTGCGCGGCGTCGCGGCACCAGGTGTCCGAGTCGATGTCGGTGAAGATGTCCTCAACCGGCGTCGTCGGGGCGAACACGGCCTCGAGGGTGTGGTCCGCATCGAGGTCGCGGAACGTGTAGCGCGCGGCGGGGCTGACGGTCTGGCCGTCGACGATGAGCGAGTCGATGCGGTAGCCCGCGGCGGGACGGACGAGGAACGAGGCGTCCGTGCCGCGCTCGAACGTGCCGGTGCCCGGCGTGACGGTGCCGCCCGCGCCGGCCGTGACGGTGATCTTCACGGTCGCGGCCGAGACGGAGCCGGAGAACGGGAGCGGATTTTCAACGAGGGTGACTTCCTTCGTGATCGTGTAGGTGCTGCCGTTTCCGATCTTGATCGTCGTGCCCGCGGCGCCCTTTTCGTACCAGCCCTGGTGGTTGGCCGAGCCGGTGTCGCAGAGCTTGGAGACGGTGCTGTCGGTCAGCTCGGTCGTGCCGGTGATGCGGCCGGTCTGGGTCTCGACGGCGGCCGTGCCGGCCGGGGCCTGAAGCTTGAACGAGCCGGTGCGCGTGATGCGCATGGACGCGCCGTCGGCCATCGCGAGGGTGGCCTTCAGGCCCTGTCCGGTTATGATGCCCTCCGTCCAAAGCGTAACATCGCCCGTAACTTCCGCGGTGGCAAGCTGCGTGAGCGTCGCGCTGCCGCAGACGGTCAGGTCGCCGTACGCGCGGATGCCGGAGCTGTGCGTGCCGCCGTTGATCCAGAGGTCGATGGCTTCCGTGCCCTTCGGCGCGGCGAGGATCGTGCCCGTGCCGCCGGAGATCGTCAGGTCGCCGGTCGGGGTGATCGTGCCGTTCAGGCTCTTGAGGAAGCCCTTGGCGGAGACATCCGCGGCCGGGACGGTCTTGCCGTCGGCGTCGGTCTTATCGGCGACGGTCAGGGCGACGTTCGCGCCCGTCGCGTCAAGGTCGAGCTTGCCGGAGTTCACGGTCAGCGCGCAGGCCGCTTCCGCGACGGCCTTGATCTCGCACTCGGGATAATTGCCCTCGGCGTCCGCCTCGCGGGCGGCCATCGCGTCGATCGTCGTGTTGCCCGTGAGCTTCACGGTCGGGATGACGGCCGGGGTCTCCGTGGAGCCCGCGACATCCGGATCGGCCGGAACGGCCGGGGTCATTTTAATGTAGAGGTTCTTGAAATCGCCCTCGACGGAGTACTCCGCGCTGGCGTCGGGCGTCTTTTCAATGTAGACGGACGCGTCGTTCTCGCCGACGATCTTGCCGGTGAGCGCGGCGTCCTCTTTGACGATGAACTCGCCGGACACGCGCGCCGCCGCTTCCGTGGCGACGATCTTGCCGGACTCGAACGTGGTCTTGACGCCGGTCGCAAGGCCGTCTCTGCCGGTGAGGACGGTCTGCGCGCCGCGGATGGTCGTCTCGCCGAGGGTGGTCATCGCCGTGCCGTCCGGAGCAGCGGTCAGCGTGCTGTCC
>CAVFYN010000185.1:0-6799 GCA_963626425.1 Bacteroidaceae bacterium | reverse complement strand
GCTCTGGAACGTCCGGGAACCCGGCGCGGGCGCTTGCGGCCGAGCCGAGCGCGCGGAAGAGGATCGTCACGCCCTGCGCGCGGGTGCAGGGCGCGTCCGGGCGGAACGTGCCGTCATCAAAGCCCGTGATGATGCCGTTTTCCACGGCCCAGAGCAGGGCCTTGTAATAGTAAGCGTCCGGGTCGGCGTCCGCAAACGGCGCGTCCGCGCGCTTCGGTTCCGGCTTCCCGGCGGCGCGCCAGAGCATCGTGAGCAGCTGCGCGCGCGTGCACGGCGCATCCGGGCGGAACAGGCCGTCCGCGCCCTCGATGATGCCGCGCTCCGCGGCCCATTTCACGGCCGGCGCGAAGTACGCGTCCTCCGGGACGTCCGCGAACGCGGAGACGAATATGGCTTCAACACGAACGCCGCCGTCCGGCATCGTGAAGCGGAATTTGCCGCCGCCAAGCTCCGTGAGCGGCAGCGAATTGCCCTTGTCGTCCGTGACGGTCAGCCGGCCGAGCGCAAAGCCCGCGTCCGGCGTGACGGTGACCGTGACGGTCTCGCCCGCCGCGGCGCCGCGCGGCGAGACGGAGGCGGAGCCGCCGGCCGATTCCGGAACGGTGATGGGGGAGGCCGAGACGGGCGCGTAGGAGACGGTCAGCGCGCCGTCCTCAAAGCGGATCTGATAGCGCGCGCCGACAAATTCGGAGTCGACGAACGCGACGCCGCGGACCTCGATCGCGCAGGTGCCGGGCTTGCTCATGTCCGGCGTGCCGCGGTAGGCGAGGACGATGTTGTCGACCTCGGCCGCGTCGCCGTTTACAAATCCGGTGATCTCGTAGTCCTTGTCCCGCTCCGGATCGCCGAGCGCGGGCGCGGCGGAGCCGACGTAGGCGCCGCGGCCAAGCGCGCGGACGGTGAGGGGCGCTTTTTCGACGGTGACGGTGATGTCCTTCGCCGCAGAATTATGGTTGTCGTCGCCCGCGGCCGAGATCGTGACGGTCGCGGAGCCGGCCTTTCCGAACGTCAGCGCGCCGTCCGCGCCGACTTTGACGACGGTCTCGTCGCGGCTCGTGTACGTGACCGCGCCGACCGTGCCCGTGGCCGTGACTGCCTTGTCCGCGTCGCCGTAGACGGCGGTGATGTCGGACGCGGCGATGGTCTGGGCGGCCTTGAGGATGCGGTGCTCGCCGTCCTCGGTCTCGGCTTTGAGGGTGCACTCATAATCCACCGATTTTTTCTGTTCACCTTTCAAAACCAGAACGTAGTTGTCGGTGTCCAGCGTCACGGTGAAGCAGACCGTTTTCTCCCGGCCGGCGTCGGGCGTGGAGAACCGCGTGTCCGTGATGGTGTAGGCATTGTCGGCAATCTGGATGAACGTCCCGCCGGGGCCCATGAAATGGACCTTCGCCTTGGGGATCTCGACCGCTGCGGTGCCGTCGTAGACCTTGGAGACCGGGTCGACGTAGACGCCGTAGAGCGGCTGGGGTGCGATGGACCACGAAAGCTGCACCGAGCCGGTGTAGTTTCCGATGCCGGTGACGGTCAGCGTGTAGTCCTTCGCGTCCGTCCCGGTGTTGCCGGAGACGGTGTAGTCCTTGCCCGCGCGGAGCGCTGCGCCGTCGAGCGTGACCGAGGCCACGTCTTTCGTCTGCTGCGCGGCGCTGTACGTCAGGTCATCGCCGAGGGCGACGAGCGCGGCGGAGAGGTCCTTGGGGTTGACCGGAGCGGTGACGGTGTCGGAATACGTCTCATAGTGGAGCGTGTCGTCCGGGATAAAGACGAATGTGACCTGATCGCCGACATTGGGGACGGAGTCGGGCAGCTCCCAGTGGAAGGTACCGCGGACATGCGTGCGCGCCGAGTCGTCGGTGACCATCCGGCCCTGGATGACCGCGTCGCGCAGCGGCTGGCCGTAGGTGATTCCGTTGCAGGTGAGATCGTCCGGCGTGAGCTTGGTCTTGTTGACCGCGCTTACGTCGATGATGAGGGTGATGTCCTGATAGTTGGCCGTTGTGACGGTGACGGTCACAGTGCCGACATTGCCGGTCTGTTCCGATGAGTTGGCGGTGATCGGCAGGGTCAGAAGGCCGTTTTCGTCAATGCCGGCCTCGCCCATCCCCGGCAGCGAGTCCGTATAATACCCGGGGATGGCGGCTGTAAATGAGTAGGTCATGTCGCCGTATTCGCCGATGGGTGCCTTGGGCAGGAGCTGCGTGAGATCGTAGGTGTAGATTGCAGCATGCCTGTTCGCGATGGTCAGCGCGCCGCGCTGGATGCCGGTGGGCGCGTCGGCCTTGGTGATGGTGCCGCGTGCAAGCTGCGTTCCAGATTCCGGGGTGAACCGCCTGATCGTCGAGCCGTCGCTGAAAATGTAATTCCGGCTCAGCAGCTCGACCGTGAAATAGACCGTCTTGTCGCTGCCCGCGTCCGCGGAGTTGAAGTGCGCCTCGGTCACCTTGTAGTCACGGCCCTCGGTCAGGGTTACATGAAGGGCGGTGGGGTCAGGCTGTGTAAACCTGCTGCCGATCGTGCCGGCGGGAAGGGAATCGGTGCCGTCATATTGCTTTCCCGGAGCAATGTCGCATTCGAGCCCTGACAGCGTGAACGGCACGATTTCCCAGTTTGCGGAGGCCTCGCCCGTGTAGTTGCCAATGCCCTTGACTTTCAGCGTGTAGGTGCCGACGTCGGTGCCCTTGTTGCTGCCGCCGACGATCTCAAAATCCGTGCCAAGGATCAGCTCGCGGCTGCCGAGCGTCACGGTGAAATCCCTAAAATAGGTATCGTCGGTATCTTGCTCCCAACGCAATGTGCGCTCGCTACCCTCGCCGGTTCCGACCATATCGGGCCAGAATACGGGCGTAGTGTGGTTGTTGTTTTCATATGGGAACGCGATCACCGCGTCCGAAAGGTCGGCCGGGGTCACGGTGATGGTGCGCTCGGCGGTCTTGGTGTAGCCTTCGGCGGTGGCGGTGACGCGGTAGGTGTATGTCCCGGGGACGAGGCCGGCGGGCAGGGGATAGACGGACGACGAAGTGTCGAGCGCCTCTGCGGTTTCGCCGGTTATCTGATACCATTTTTCCGTGACGTCCGCGTCCGTCAGGCCGTCGCGGAGCACGCGGGCTGCCGTCAGCTTCACGGGCAGACCGTATTCCGCGGTATCGTTTTTGGCGTCCGAGGTCAGCGTGAGCGACTTGATGGGCGCTTCCACGGCGGTGACGTTGGCCGCGGTCGTGCTTGCCAGCTCGCTGTCCGTCAGCCATTCACCGCTGGCGTTTTTGAACGCATAGCCGTCCGCCAGCAGGCGGCCGATGGCGCGGCCGGTGCCGTTCAAAAGAGAAACGAACGTGCCGCCGGTGATCGTAAGGTTACCGTAGTTGGTGACGGGGCTGGAGAATGTGCCGCCCTTGATGATGGCGGTGGTACCTGAGCTGATTTCCAGAGCATGCTCATACCCTTGTGCATGGAGAGTGCCTTTGAACTCGCCGCCCTCGATGATCAGCTCGCCCGTACTTATGTACACGGAATAGTCACCGGGGGTCGTGTTTTCGACCTTGCCGGTCTTTGCCTCGCTGCTGTCGCGGATGGTCACAGGATAGTAGTTGTCGATCAGAAGAAAGGCACGACCCGGACTGCTGGTGCCGGAGATCGTCTTGCCGTTCAGGTCGAGGGTCAGACCTTTGGTGACCTGAATCCCTCCGGTGACCGTCGCGTCGCCCAGCAACTTGACAGTGCCGCCGTCTGCTGCGTCGAACGCCTTCTGCGCATCCGCGGCGGCGTAGCGGGAGGTTTTGCCGCCGACGGTCACCTGAATGGGGAAGGCCACGGCGGTGAGGGACGCGTTGCAGTAGTCGCAGTGGTCGTCCTTGTCCTCGTCCGCATGGGCGGTGCATTTTACGATTTTGACGTTGCTGATCGTGTTGACGCCTGTGTGTTCAGCCCGTTTGGCGTAATTCACAAACTCCCCGGAGTCAGTGTACTGGAATGCATAGCCCGTCGCGAGCATACCGCTGTACGGTTCGCCCTCGTTAAGGTGAGTCGTTATCAAAATTTCACCATAAGTGCCGCCGTTCAGCTTGCTCTTTATGCCGCTCGACGGCCAATTATAAAAGGCAAGCGTGCCGATGTAGCCTATATTTTCTCCAACGATGAGCGTGCTTTCGGGGTTCGGCTGTATAGTGCCGTTCTTCTCCAGCCCAATACGGGTGATCGTGCCGCCTGTCCAGCCGCTCAGATCCAGCGTGGCCTTGTGGCCGACACTAAGGATTCCGGGGATACCGGAAAGGATATAGCTGCCGCGGCCGATGATTTTCAGCGTACTCGAAGTGTTATAGTTGTTATTTGATTCATCGATTCCGACATTGATCCAGCCTTCATTGATCGTGTGATTGTTCAGATCCAGCGTGACGGTTTTATTGTCGCCGGTAACACACACAGTTTGTCCATCATTATTGATGTCATCCAGAAGTTTAATGGTTTGGCCGTCCTCGGCCGCGGCCACTGCATCTTTGAGGTTGGTAAAGTGCGACCACTTGTATGTGTCCGTCTGAATCATTGCGAACATCTGCTTTTTGCAAGCATTGCAGTAGTAATGATAATCGACCGACGACTGGTCAGCCATCTCGTGCGGACAGGGCTTGCCGCAGACGGAGCACGCGCCGCTGGTGTCATAGGTGTGGTTTTCGCTGATACCGCACTCGCAGAAGTGGTAAGAGCCGACATCCGATGCCACATACTGGTGCTTGTGTTCCTCAATGGTGACATTCCACCCCAAAAATTTATGTTCGCCATTAAAATACTTGTTCTTGGAGTCGCTTTGATCGAGATTCGCAAAAACGCGGTCAGCTGCCAGCAGGTCACGAGCAAAGGAGTAGTTGCTCGATCCCTCGACCGATACGCGAGACCCAGTCACGGTTTCTTTTGCTGTTCCATCCGCCTTGGCGTACTCGACCCGGAACTTGCCCTGGCTCAGGCCGTTTGTCAGTGCTGCGCCGCCCGTGATGGTCAGGCCGCCGTTCAGATCCAGATCGCCCTGGAAGTCCAGCTCGCCGTTCGTGGCGTAGACCGCGGGCTTGCACTGCATGATATTGCCGGTGGTACCCTGCAAGCCGCCGGTGGCGGTCACGTTTTTCTCGAAGGTCACCTTGCCGCCGGAAACTTCGATGGCGGGCGCGGCGTAATTGCTTCCTCCGCCGCTGGCGGCCGTCACGTCCTCCTCAAAAATCAGCTCGCCGCCCGTGACACGGATGGCGGATTTGCTGGTTTCCTGACTTGCGCCCGCCTGCTTGATGGCCGCGGCGCCTATGACGGTCAATGTACCCTTGGAAACGTTCAGCGTTGATTCTCCTGCGCGGGATTCCAGGGCTTTGCCGTTCATATCCAGCGTGACAGCCGCGTCGGTTTCAAGGCTGAAAACTGCATTCACGGTGGTCGTATCCGCGTTTTCGCCCTCGGCAAAGTTCACCAGCTTGAACGATGTTATGCCGTTTTGCATGGCCTCGTTGAGCGCGTCGATCGAACCCGTGCCGGCATAGCCATACAGATTGCCCTCGCTGTCCGCAAAGGCGGGCTTGAAGTCGCACTCTGTACACCGGCCGTCCTCGTCGTAGGCGTGATTTTTCAGCTCACCGGTCACATAGCCGCATATACCGCAGCCTTTTGCGTGCTGCTGGTTGCCGTTCGTCGGTATAGTACTTTCCTTGTGTTTTTCCGGCGTCTTGTTCCCGCAGATGCAGATCCAATTGTGATAATCGGCATCTAGCGGCTCGATGTCGTCGCTGAACGTACATGCCTCTGTCTTTTCATAACCACACTTGGAGCAGTGTATAATGTGGCTCTTGCCGTCTGAAGGTGTATATGTTAGATTATCGTACTCGTGCTTACAAGTCTCGGTTTCACCCGGCTCCGTGACGTTCTCATCCGCCGCCAGTGCCGCCGTCGGCAGCAGGGACAGGCACAGCGCGAGGGCCAGCAGCAGGCTCAATACTCGTCTTTTCATGGTGCTCCTCCTTCGGTGCATATGCGCGGCCGCAGGGTAACCCTGCGGGGACGGGGAGGGCCCTCCCCGTCATGGTCGACTGATTTCGAGAAAATCAGACTATATTTTAATTATAGTATCACGACCGGACGAAATCGCGCATCCGACCAAAGTATGAAACGACTGGAAAAACATAAAAAAAGCCCCTGCCGAAGCAGGGGCTTGGTACGCATGATATGAAAGATCAGCGCTTCGAGAACTGCGGCGCACGACGCGCAAACCGCGCATGGCTGCGCGATTTGCGGGGGATTGATCGCCATTTTGCTCCTCGCCTTCGGCGAGAACCGCAAAATATGGCTGAAAAGCTGCGCGTCAAAGAAAGCCCCTGCCGAAGCAGGGGCTTGGTACGCATGATATAAAGATCAGCGCTTGCTGAACTGCGGCGCACGACGCGCAAACCGCGCATGGATGCGCGATTTGCGGGGATTGATCGCCATTTTGCTCCCCGCCTGCGGCGGGAACCGCAAAATATGGCTGAAAAGCTGCGCGTCAAAAAAGCCCCTGCCGAAGCAGGGGCTTGAAAAGCACGATATGAAGATCAGCGCTTCGAGAACTGCGGAGCGCGACGCGCGGCCTTGAGACCGTACTGCTTTCCGTCTTACGGGCGGAAACCATTGATTTTACTGGGCTTTCTGAACCTTTGGTCTTCAGTTAACCCTCCTGCTCACCCATTTGCAGAACTTTCATCCTTGCTCCGATTTTTGAGCGAAAGCTTTGTTCACTATGGAGGATAACTGTTGTGGTCTATTATACTTTGCCTTCGCATAAATGTCCATAGTG
>CAVFYN010000184.1:1630-7154 GCA_963626425.1 Bacteroidaceae bacterium | reverse complement strand
GCGCAGCGCGATGGACATGACCATGGCCAGCTCATGCACCGGCACATGGATCTTCTTGAGCGGCCCGAGCAGGCTCTCGATGCCGTCGGTCAGCGCGATGGGCGACGTTGTGTACGTCAGAAGAAACGTCCCCATAACGAGCATGATGATGCGGATGACCATGAAAAACGCGGTCTCGATGCCCTCGAGCGAGATGGTGAACACCCAGAACTTCGCGACGACATGCTCGCCGCCCGTGTAGAGGACGTTGAGCAGCGCCGTGAGCAGGATGATGACGATGAGCGGCTTGAGGCCGCGGAGCATCGTTTTCAGCCGGATATGGCTGACCGCGATGCACGACGCCAGGAACGCGAACATGAGCCCGTAGGAAACGAACCATTTCGCGAGGAACAGCGCCACGATGTAGCAGATGACGGCAACGAGCTTCGTGCGCGGGTCGAGCCGGTGCAGAAGCGTATTGCCGGGGAAATACTGTCCGAGCGTGATGTCCTTCAGCATGGCCGGCCCTCCCGCAGAGCCAGCAGCGCCGAGACCGCCTGCTCCATCGTGAAAACGGACGGGTCGACGTCAATGCCCAGCTCGCGAAGCCGCAGCATGACGGACGTGACCATCGGCACGTCCAGGCCGATCTTCACAAGCTCGTCCGCGCGGGAGAACACCTCGCGCGGCGCGCCCTGCATGGCGATATGGCCGTGGTCGAGCACGACGAGGCGGTCTGCCGTCTCGGCGACCTCCTCCATGGAGTGGCTGACCATGAGGATCGTCGCGTTCGTGGCGCTCTGATAGTCGCGGATGTTTTTGAGGACGCTCTCGCTGCCGACGGGGTCGAGCCCGGCCGTCGGCTCGTCCAAAATGAGCACGTCCGGCTCCATGGCGATGACGCCCGCGATGGCCGCGCGGCGCTTCTGACCGCCGGAAAGGTCAAACGGCGAGCGGCCCAGCTGCTCCGCGGTCAGCCCCGCGAAGCCCGCGGCGCGCTCGACGCGGCGGGCGATCTCGTCCTCAGAAAGGCCCATGTTGCGCGGGCCGAAGGCGATGTCGCGCCGGACGGTCTCCTCAAAAAGCTGATATTCGGGATATTGGAACACGAGCCCGACCTTGAAGCGGATGGAGCGCGTGAATTCCTTCGACTGAAAAATGTCCTGGCCGTCGAAGAGCACCTGCCCCTGCGACGGGCGCAGCAGGCCGTTGAGATGCTGCATCAGCGTCGACTTGCCCGAGCCCGTGTGCCCGATGATGCCGACAAATTCGCCGCGCGCGGCGGAAAAGTCCACATGGTCGAGCGCGACGTGCTCAAACGGCGTGCCGGCGCTGTACGTATGCGTCAGGTCCTTCGTTTCGATGATAGGCGTCAATTCTTTTTCTCTTCCTCCGTATGGATCATGCGGTAAACGCGGCGCAGATGGCCTGCGCGCAGTCCTCCACGCTCAGGGCCGACAGCGGCAGGTCATAGCCATAGCGCCGCAGCTCGTACAAAAGCCGCGTCGTGTCCGGGACGGTGAGCTGCGCCGCGTCGAGGAGCTCCACCTGCGAAAAAACGTCCGCCGGCGTGCCGTCGGCAATGATCTTGCCGTCGCTCATGACGGCGACGCGGTCGGCCGCGATGGCCTCGCGCATATGGTGCGTGATGAGCACGACGGTGACGCCGCGCTCGCGGTTGAGCTTTAAGATCGTCGAGATGACCTCCCGCCTGCCCTGCGGGTCGAGCATGGCCGTCGGCTCGTCGAGCACGATGCACTTCGGCTGCATGGCCAGCACGCCCGCGATGGCGATGCGCTGCTTCTGCCCGCCGGATAACAGGTGCGGCGCGTGCAGCGCGTACTCGCTCATGCCGACGGCCGCGAGCGCCTCGTCCACGCGCGATCGGATCTCCTCCGGCGGGACGCCGAGGTTCTCCGGCGCGAAGGCGACGTCCTCCTCGACGACATTGGCGACGATCTGGTTGTCCGGATTCTGGAACACCATGCCGACCGTCGAGCGGATGGCAAGAAGCTGCGCTTCCTCCTTCGTGTCCATGCCGTAGACCCACATCGTGCCGCCCGTCGGCAGCAGCACGGCGTTGAAGTGCTTGGCCAGCGTCGACTTGCCCGAACCGTTGTGCCCGAGGACGACGGTGAACGAGCCCTCCTCCACCGAAAAATCCAGCCCCTCGAACACCGGCACGGCCGGCTGGCCGCTGTCGGCGTCGGCCGGATAGGAAAATGACAGGTTCTCTGCGCGGATGACGTCCGCTCCGCCCCTCATCTCGTCCAGCGGCCGGTGCTGCCGCACGGGAGGACGAGGCCGGAATCCGTCACCGGAAGGCCGAGCTCGCCGCACTCGGAATGACCGCCGAACTTCTTGCCGACGATGGAGTCGAGAATGTACCCCAGCACGGACGGGGCAAGGCCCGTCGTGTAGGAATTGATGATCATAAACAGCGGATCGTCCGAAAGCACGCCCGCGACGAGCGAGACGAACGGGTAAAGGTCCTTTTCCAGCTTCCAGATCTCGCCGGACGGGCCGCGGCCGTAGCTCGGCGGGTCCATGATGACGGCGTCATAGCGGCGGCCGCGCCGGATCTCGCGCTCGACGAACTTGGCGCAGTCGTCCACGATCCAGCGGATGGGGCGGTCCTCCAGGCCCGACGATTTCGCGTTCTCTTTGGCCCAGGCCACCATGCCCTTGGCCGCGTCGACGTGGCAGACGCTCGCGCCCGCGGCCGCGGCGGCGATCGTCGCGCCGCCGGTGTAGGCGAACAGGTTCAGCACGGAAACGGGCCGCCCGGCCGAGCGGATTTTCTCGTCGATGTAGTCCCAGTTGGCCGCCTGCTCCGGGAAAATGCCCGTGTGCTTGAAGTTCATGGGCTTGACGTTGAACGTCAGGTCGCGGTAGCCGATCGTCCACCGGTCGGGCAGCGAATGCTGCGACCAGCGGCCGCCGCCGGACGACGAGCGGGCGTAGCGCGCATCATAGCCGCTCCAGAGCTTGTCCGAGCGCTTCGTCTGCCAGATGACCTGCGGGTCCGGCCGCACGAGAATGTATTTCCCCCACCGCTCGAGCTTCTCACCGTCCGAGCAGTCGAGCACCTCATAATCCTTCCACTGGTCTGAAATCCACATAAGCGTTTATTCTCCAAAATCAAAAATCGGTATTACCAGCCCTCGGCGTCGCCCGCGTCGGGCAGGTCGGGGCCGTCGTCGTCGCCGTAGCCCTCCAGGCCGTCCGGGACCTCGGGCTCCGGGTCGGGCTCGGGCTTGGGGATGCTGTCCTCGTTGTGGACGTAGCACTCGATCGTGATGGCGTCGCCCGTCGAGCTGGCCGCGGGATAGAAGCCCGCCGGCGCGCTGGAATTGTTGACGTTGTACTGCTGGTCGCCCACGACGACGTTCGGCACTGGGAAGTACCGGTCGATGCTGAGCAGGCCGACCTTGTGCGTCCCGTTGCCCGGGACGCCGGCGCAGTACGAATTGGCCAGATGGCCGGACGTGTCGCAGATGTCGGCCGCGACGTGCGTGGCGCACGTGCCAGTCGGGACGTCGTACAGGCTGAGCTTCGCCTTGCGCACGCGGCTGCCGCGCACGTCCTGCTCGCACCACGACGTGGTGAGCAGGCCGCTGTCGGCGCAGTAGCTCGCCTCGACGACGTTCGACGGCTGCGGGAACGAGCGGTCGGCCTTGTCCTCGTGCACGAGCTCCATGACCTTGTGCCAGAGCGTCACGGCCGGGTTGGCCGTCGTGTCGGTCAGGACGACCTCCTCCGGCTCATCGTAGCCGCACCAGACGGCCGCGCAGTAATACGGCGTGTAGCCGCAGAACCAGCGGTCGTAGTCCGACGTCGTCGTGCCGGTCTTGCCCGCGACGGAAATGCCGTCCAGGCGCGCACCGGTGCCCGTGCCGTTTTCGACGACGGACTGCATCATATCGGTGAGATACCAGGCGCTCATCTCCTTGACGGCCTGGTGCGAATCCTGCTTGTTGTCGAGGACGATCTTATCGTTGGCGTCCACAACGCGCGTGTAGGTGCGCGCCGTGCGGTAGACGCCGTTATTGGCGAACGTCTCATACGCCGCGGCCATGGCCTCGACCGTCACGCCGTTCGTCAGGCCGCCGAGCGCCATGGACGCAAGGCCGACGTCGGTATAAACTTTATCGCCGATCGTGCGCTCGGACACGAGCGTGGACAGGCCGAGCTGCTCTTTGGCGAACGTGTAGGCATATTCGACGCCGACGTCGTCGCAGATCTTGACGGCGACGGTGTTCGTCGAGCGCTCGAGCGCCTCGGTGACCGTCATAAGGCCGCGGTACGTCCGGTCGGTGTTCTTCGGCCATGTGGACGTGTCCGTGAACGAATAGGGTGAGTCGTCATAGACCGTGATGGGCGTGATGAGCCCGAGGTCGAGCGCAGGCGCGTACACGCTCAGCGGCTTGATGCACGAGCCGGGCGAGAGCGTGCTCTGCGTCGCGCGCGAGTACGTCAGGCTGCCCGTCTTCTCCCCGACGCCGCCGGCGAGCGCCACAACGTCGCCGGACTGGTTGTCGATGATGACGATGCCGGACTGCAGCTGCTGATAGCTCTCCGTCGCGGGGATGTTGGAAAGGTCGGTGTAGATCTCGTCCACGGCCGCCTGGACGGCCGGGTCGATCGTCGCGTAGATCTTGTAGCCGCCGGAGAGGACCATCTGGTAGACGATCTTGTAGTCATAGCCCGTCTGCTCCATGAGGTCGCTGACGACATCGCGCACGACCTGGTCGACGAAGTAGGAATAGTACCCGCTCTCGCTGCCGTCGTCCGAGTCGCCGCTCGTGTTCGTGAACACGAGCTCCTGCCCGCGCGCCTGCTCGTATTCCGACCGGTCGATGTAGCCCTGGTCGAACATCTGATAGAGGATGACGCGCTGGCGCTCGATGTTCTTGTCCTCGTTGATATAGGGATCGTAGATGGACGGGTTATTCGTGATGGCGATGAGGCTGGCGCACTCGGCGATCGTCAGCTCGCCGAGCTGCTTGCCGAAGTAGACCTCCGCGGCGGATTTGACGCCGTAGCAGCCCTCGCCGAGGTAGATCGTGTTGAGATACCACTCGAGGATGTCCTCTTTGGAGTGGCTCTTTTCAAACTCGAGCGCGCGCAGGATCTCCACGAGCTTGCGGCGCACGGTGACCTCCTCGTCGCCCGTCAGGTTCTTGATGAGCTGCTGGGTGATGGTCGAGCCGCCGTACGTCGACGAGCCGCCGAGGAACATATTCAGGCACGCGCGGGCCGAGCGCAGCCAGTCGACGCCCTTGTGGTCGATGAAGCGCTTGTCCTCGATGGAGATGCAGGCGAAGATGAGGTCGCTCGGGATCTCCTCATAGCTGGCCCAGATGCGGTTTTCCGAGCCGTAGAGCTTCTGCAGCTCCTGGTAGCTGCCCGTGGCGCTGTCATAGTAATAAATGACCGACGTCTGGTCGAGCGCGAAGCCGTCCATGGAAAAATCGGCCTGGCTGGCCAGGTCTTTTTTCACGTAGACGACGAAAATGCACATAAAGATCAAAATCGTGAGAAT
>CAVFYN010000184.1:395-1620 GCA_963626425.1 Bacteroidaceae bacterium | reverse complement strand
CACGAGAAACAGCGTGCCGATGACCTTCCCGGCCACGGCAAATCCGTGCCGGACGCTGTGGCTGCGTTCTTCCGCCATAGTCTCCCGCCTTTCTGATCGTTCAAAGCGCCTTTGGCGCGTGATACCAAATTAAATCTTACCGTTCTATCATTATAGCATAGCTGTCAACTTGGTTTATGCGGCAATTGCGCGTGTATTTTTCCCCGTCCGGGAAAGACTACGCGCGGAGGGATGCGCTCATGCACTGGAAGTCTTTCGCGCTCGCGTTCGCGCTTTCGGCCGCGGCGCTTTATTCCGGCGCGGGCTATGTGCTCCGCGCGGACGGCGGCACGCTCTCAGCCTGGCGCCTGCCGGAATTTTCGTGCATTTTCCGGTCGGATACGCCCGTCCGGTCGCTGCGGCAGGCCGACCGCGAAATGCTTGAAAAAGGCCTGTATTTCAGCACTTTTCCCGAACTGACGCGCGCGTTCGAGGACCTTGGTTCATAATTTTCACAAATCCGAGCGGAAAATTCCACTTGATTTTCCGCGCCCGGCGCATTACAATGCAGGTACAAAGAACATACCTGAGGCACGAAAGGAGCATTGCAATGAGCGAACTGTTTGGAGACGATTTTCTCTCCATCACAGACGACGACGGCAACGACTACGAGCTTGAGGTCCTCGGGCGTGTGGAGTACGCCGGCGCGGAGTATCTCATCGTCACGCTGGCCGATCCGAAAAACGAGGACGAGGAGCTCGACGTGAGCATTCTCAAAGTCGTGGTCGAAGACGGCGAGGAGATCCTCTGCACGATCGAGGACGACGCGGAGCTCGAAACGGTCTATGAGCTCTTCCTCGACGAGACCGAGGACGACGAGACCGAAGAATAATAATTTCATCTTATCAAAAGCAGATTCCCTGCTTGGTGCGTGACGGATCTTTTTTTAACCCACATCAAGTTATCGGGGCGTCGGACTTCCGGATGGGATAGCAGGCCTCCCGGCCCGGCTTCGACCGCGGCTGGAAGTTGGAAGCTATGATCTTTCGGAGAGACACCCCACCTGCCCGAACCGTGCAGGTTATAACTGGGTCCGAACGGCCAAAGCGGGGAACCTGTTTTTTATACGCTTCGCGAAATCACCCGTTATACAACGGGTGATTTTCTATGTTTTCTTGTCTGGCCCTGCCCGGTTTTCGCTTTTCAGCCTCTGCGCCGGGCGCGCTTTTCACCCATGCTATGATAC
>CAVFYN010000184.1:0-385 GCA_963626425.1 Bacteroidaceae bacterium | reverse complement strand
TTCCTGAACAATCTGTGAATTTTCGCGCTGCCGGGCCTGTATTTGGAAATCGGACTTGCACTCGGGCGCGCAATCGTCTATAATAGCCCAAGTCGCGGCCATGCCGCAGCAAAACGCAAATGATGAGAGGATGGAACCTAATATGAGCGCATCCCGCGAAAAGAAAAAGCGCCAGGAGCAGTATCAGTCCGGCGAACTGGCAAAAAATCCGGAGAAAAAGTCCGGCTTCCGGCCGATCTACATTTTATATATCGCCCTGGCCGTTCTGTTCGTTGTCGCCTTCGTGCTTCTGATGATGGTGAACAACGGCTTCTTCGCCTCGCGCAGCCCCGCGCTGACCGTCGGCGAGCACAATGTCTCGGCGTCCATGTACAACTTCTTCTAC
>CAVFYN010000183.1:0-2041 GCA_963626425.1 Bacteroidaceae bacterium | reverse complement strand
GGACACGCTCGTGCGCGCGGGCGCGGCCGCCGTCGTTGCGGCCATCCTCATTTCGCTCATCAAAAAGCAGAACGCGGCGCTGGCGCTGACGCTGTCGCTCGCGTGCTGCTGCCTGCTCGGCGCGGCATTCGCGGGGCTGCTGCGGCCGGTGCTGAGCTTTGCGTCGCGGCTGCGGGAGACGGCGGGGCTGTCCGGCGCGTTTTTGACGCCGCTGCTCAAAGTCGTGGCCGTCGGGCTTGTGACGCAGCTGTGCGGTGCGGTGTGCTCAGACGCGGGCGAGGGCGCGCTTTCGCGCCTTGTGACGCTGTGCGGCACGGCGGCGGCGCTCTACTGCGCGCTGCCGCTCATGGAGGCGGTGCTCGAGCTCGTGGCGGAGCTGCTGGAGGGATAACTTTGCGGAAATTCGCGATACTTGCGTTTTTGTGCGCGCTTCTGACGCTCCCGGCCGCGGCGGAGGACCTTGTGGACACGGGCAGTCTCGACGCTGCCGTGCCGGACGGCGTCTCGGACGCGCTCGGCGGCATGACGGCCGCGGACGCGGACTTTTCAACGGGCCTGCAGGGCATCCTGACCGACCTTGCCGGGCAGAGCGGCGGCGCGATCCGTGCCGCGGCGGGCACGGCGGCGCGGATCCTGGCCATCGTGCTCCTGTGCGCGGTTGTCGGCCATTTCGCGCCCGACGCGCCGGTCGACGCCGTGACGCTTGCAGGCGTGCTCGCCATAACGGCCGCGTGCGCGGGGAGTCTGCGCTCGCTCCTGCGGCTCGGCGGCGAGACGCTCGACCAGGTGCGCGTTTTTTCCAACGTCCTGCTGCCGGCCATGACGGCCGCGACGGCCGCGACCGGCGCGGTGAGCGGCTCGGCGGCGCTGTCGGGCGCGACGGTGCTGTTTTCCGACCTTCTCATCAACCTGACCGACCGGCTGCTGCTGCCGCTCGTGTACGCGTATCTCGCGCTCCGCGCGGCGGACGCCGCCGTCGGCGGGCAGACGCTCGGGCGGATGGCGGGGCTCATCTCGTGGGTCATCACGAACAGCCTGAAGTGGCTCGTGCTCGGGTACATCGCCTACGTGTCCGTGTCCGGCGTCATCTCCGGCTCGGCGGACTCGGCGAAGATCCGGGCGGCGAAGCTCGCGTTTTCCGGCGCGGTGCCCGTCGTCGGGTCCATCATCGCCGACGCGTCGGAGACGGTGCTCGTCGGCGCGGGACTGCTCAGGACGAGCATCGGCGTGTTCGGGATGCTCGTCGTGCTCGGGCTGTGCGCGTACCCGTTTGTGCGCATCGGCGCGCAGTATCTTATTTTGAAGCTCACCGCGGCGCTCGGCGCCGCCATCGGCGAAAAGCGGCTCGTCGGGATGATCGACGCCGTGTCGTCGTGCATGGGCTTCCTGCTCGCGATGACGGGCGCGCAGGCGCTGATGCTGCTCGTGTCGTGCGTGTGCGCGATGAAGGCGGTGAGCGTATGAGCGCGGCGCTGCGGGATTATCTGCTCGCCGTCGTGGCCGCGGCCATGCTGACGGCGCTCGTGCTCGCGCTCGTGCCGGACGGGCCGGTGCGGCGCGTGTGCCGGCTCGCGTGCGGGCTCGTGCTGATCCTGGTGGCGCTCTCGCCGCTCGGGACGCTGGACGTGACGGCGATCTCGCGCGCCGTGTCGCGCCTGTCGCTTGAGACGGACGCGGCGCAAAGCGGCGTGGAGGTGCGCTCGCGCGCGATCATCGCATCGCTCATAAAGCAGAAAACGGAAGCATATATCTTGGACAAAGCGGCCGGGCTCGGCCTGGACCTCACGGCGGACGTGAGCGTCGACGACTCCGGCGCGTACCCGTATCCCGCGTCCGTGACCGTGACGGGCAGCGCGGACGCCGCGTCCCGCCGCGCGCTCATCCGGATCATCGAGGACAATCTGGCCATCCCGGAGGAAAAACAGGAGTGGAGGTCGCCATGAAGAGCAGCTGGAGGCAGTTTTCGGACAAATGCGCGGGCCTCGCGCGGAAATACCGCTATGTGCTGCTGCTCGCGGCGCTCGGGCTCGCGCTGCTGCTC
>CAVFYN010000182.1:0-15690 GCA_963626425.1 Bacteroidaceae bacterium | reverse complement strand
CGTTCCCGAAAGGAGATCCCCATGTTCAAAGCCATCGGCCGGGCCATTGCGTCGGCCATTCTGCTCGTGCTCACGGGCGTCATGGTCGCCTGCGCGGTCTACGCGCCCGAATTTGTTTTTTCGTTCTATCCCGCCCTGTCCCGCCGCGCCGTGGCCGCCATCGCGGCCGTGACGGGCGTGTTCCCGTTCCCGGTGTTCGAGGTGCTCATCGTCCTGGCCGTGCTGTGGGCGATCTATACGCTCGTGCGCGTCATCGTGCGGCATCACGGGCTCGTCCGCTGGCTCTCCGGCGTGCTTCTGGCCGTGTGCGCGGGCATTTTCCTGTTCGTCGGCCTGTGGGGCCTGAACCACTTCGGCCCGACGCTCGGCGAAAAGCTCGGTTTGGACGTCCGGGAGTACAGCGTCGAGGAATTGAAAGAGGCCGCGTATTACTATAAAGACCGCGCCGCCGCGCTGGCCGAGCTTTTGCCCACGAACGCGGACGGGACGACGAAGCTGTCCGACTTTTCCGCTCTCGCCAAAAACGCGAACGACGGCTATACGGTCCTTGCCGAGCAGTACGAGGTCTTCCAGGGCTCCAGCGCGCCCGTCAAGCGCCTCTGGGCCGGCCGCGCGTTCAGCTACATGGGCACGACGGGCATCTTCGTCTGCCTGACGGGCGAGAGCTGCGTCAACCCGGAGACGTTCGCCTCGTCGCTTCCCCAGACGATGTGCCACGAGATCGGCCACCGCATGGGCTGCGCCGCCGAGGACGAGGCGAATTTCTGCGGCTTTCTGGCCTGCACGGCCAACCCGTCCGTCGAGTTCCAGTATTCCGGGTACTACTCGGCGTTCATCCACTGCTACAACGCGCTCTACGACGTCGACCGCGCCGCCGCCCAGGCCCTCTGGGACGCCGCCGGCACGCGCCTCCAGACCGACATCCGCGCCGCCGGCGCGCACTATCGGCAGTTCGAGGGCAAGGTCCAGACCGCGGCCCAGGCAGTGAACGACGCCTACCTCAAAACGTTCTCCGAAGAGCTCGGCGTCCAGTCCTACGGCGCCGTCACGGACTACCTCCTCGCCTGGTATTTTTCCGGAAATGCCTGATTTTCAGAAAAACCCCTTGACAAACCGCCTCCCGCCCGCTATAATGCCTCATGTGTTCGGACGATTAGCTCAGCTGGTATGAGCATCCGCTTGACGTGCGGGAGGTCACAAGTTCGAGTCTTGTATCGTCCACCAACGGAAAAACCTACGACGTAAGTCGTAGGTTTTTTTGTTGGTCGGCATGGGGCAAGCTCCCGCTCGAACTTGTGACCCGTGCCAAAGGCAGGGTATCACCATAGCGGTGGCATCCTGCATTTTGTGCTATATCAGCCTGTTTTTTCACTGGAAAATATGGTATACTCAGCTCAACGAATCGAAAGTTATAGGGGAAATCGCCATGAGCTTTCAGGAGCTGTTCAACAAGTTTTTCGCCAAGGGTAAGCCATTTTAATTGTTCCATTCGTCCGCTGTATCACAATTGATTTGAAAGGAACGATTAGAATGGAATACGTGACCCTGAATAACGGTGTTCAGATGCCGATGGTCGGCTTCGGCGTATTTGAGATTCCAGCAGAGCAGACCGTTCAATGTGTATTCAATGCGCTGGAAACGGGGTATCGCTTGATTGACACCGCACAGGCGTACTATAATGAAAAAGAAGTCGGTGACGGCATCCAGCGTGCCATGAAAGAATTAGGAATCCGGCGCGCGGACATTTTTATTACGACAAAAGTTTGGGTAACAGAGTTCGGCTATGAGAAAACCAAGGCTTCAATCGAAGAGTCCCTCCGTAAGCTCCAGACCGATTATCTTGACCTTGTGCTGATTCATCAATGTCTGTCGGATTACTACGGAGCTTACCGTGCACTGGAAGAATTGTATGATGAGGGAAAAATCAAAGCCATCGGCATTTCCAATTTTAGTGCGGAGCGCATGGCAGATATTGCAACCTTTAACCGCATTGTTCCAGCCGTTAATCAGGTGGAAACACATCTGTTCTGGCAGCAATATGACCTGCACGAGTGGATGCAGAAGTATGGCATCCAGCACGAAGCATGGGGGCCGCTTGCACAGCACAGGTTAAAAGAAGTACTCGAAAATCCGATGATAAAGCATAAAGCGAATTGCAGATGCCCACGGAAAAACACCTGCGCAGGTGGCACTTCGTCAGCATATTCAGCGCGGCATCGTCGTGATTCCTAAAAGTGTACATATAGAGCGCATGAAGCAGAATTTGGACATTTTTGATTTTGCTTTAACGGCAGAAGAGATGGAGCAGCTCCGAACATTGGACGAGAACAAGTCCATGTGGGCAGAATACGATGACCCCATGATTGTGCAGTACGCAATGGCAGAGGAATAAAAAACCTCTCCGATTTACTGCACTCGTATCCAGCAGGGGTTGGGGCAGGCACGCCCCAACAAGAAGCTGTCCCAAAGGACAGGAAATTTTCAAGAATTGAAAATTTGTGGCCGCGGGACGATTCTTGCTCTCATATTTCCATTACCTGTGAAGAGGTTTTAGGTTCGAGTGCTGTGGACAATGCTCCACCAATTGAAAAGACACGACTTCGGTCGTGTCTTTTTTCGTTATTTTGCAGGCAGTCGGTATGCGGCGCGTTGTCGGGACTGCGGCTTCGCGTCTGCGGGGCGCCGATTGCGGGATGCGGCTTCCGGATGGCTCCCCTGAAAGGGGAGCTGGCGGCGGAGGCGGCTGAGAGATTCAAAAGGCGGCCGGTTTTGCATCGCGCGTCGAAAATTCGGGGCCGCGGAAAACCTCTCCGTCACGGCCGTTCCGGCCGTGCCACCTCCCCTTTCAGGCCGTAGCCCCCTATCCTTATTCCCGCCCGTGGGCGGTTTTAATGAGGAGGGGAGGCTTTGGCGCGGGCTTCTATTTTTCTGCGCAGGAAAAGGCGGCTGCCATGGGCAGCCGCCTTGTTTTATATCAGCTTGCAAATTCTCTCGATATTCCCATGGGCGACCTTTTCGCGGCCCTCGTCGGCAAGATCGGCCTCGGCGAGCGACGCGATGGCGGGCTCGAGTTCGGCGGCGGTCGGGAGGGGGAAATCGGTGCCGAAGAGGACGTGGTCCTCGCCGTAGAAGTTCAAAACGGCGTTGATCTGCGGGGTGCAGCGGCCGTAGAACGCGGTGTCGGCGTAGAAATTTTTCAGCTGGGCGAACCAGCGGTCGGGCGCGGTGTGGTCCGGCGCGGGGACGGACGGGTCGTACAGGCGGCCGGCGCGGCCGTAGTCGGCGAAATACTGCGCGCGAAGGCGCTCCGCGAAGAACGGGACGAACGCGCCGCCGTGGTGGACGACGATCTTCAGGTCCGGCAGCTCGTCAAAAAGACCGGAGCAGACGGCGTGGACCATGGCGTCGGCCGTGTCGGCGAGCATTTCCCAGCCGCCGGAATCCGGCATGAGCGGGCGGCTGGACGCGAATGGCCACGGGTGGAGCCAGACGGGCAGGTCGTGCCGCGCCATGAGGCGCATGAGCGGCCGCCACTCGCCGCAGCCCGGCTCGAGCCCGCGGTAGTTGCACGGCAGCAGGACGCCGCGCATATGGAGCTCCGTCAGGGCGCGCTCGGCCTCGCGCAGCGTGTCGTCCATGTCGCCGAGCGGCAGGGCGGCGACCGTCGCGCAGATGAGGTCGGGATTTTTGTCCTGAAGCTCGGCGGCCTCGTCATTATAAACGCGCGCGAGCTCCGCGACCGTCTGGCGCGGCAGGTCGAGGTGCAGCGGCAGCTGCATGGGCGCGGCGACGCAGCGCGGCGCGCCGAGCGGGGCGAGAAATTCCCGCCGCGCATCCATGTCGCACAGGTACGGCGGGACGAAGTCATGGTCGTGGATGCCCAGGCGCGCGAGCGCGTCGCGGTAGCGCTGCGGCATCGTGTGGGCGTAGGCGTCGATGAGCATGAAGCACCTCCATAAAGACAAAGGCCGCGCCCCGCCCGGGGCGCGGCCTTGTTGGTTGAAACGGCCCTTTGAATTGGGTGCCCGCGCACGGGCATCCAATTCGCTTAAATTTGCATCGCGATGGCGTAGGCGTCCCGGATCGCGTGCCGCATGGTCCCATTCTGTCGGCAGTCGCCGAGCATGTAGAACTCGTCGGCGCAGCCGCGGAAGCTCGCCGCGAGCTCCGCGTTCGGGGTCATGCCGCCGGCGGCGACGACGTCGTCGCACGTGACGGTGTGCTCCGTGCCGCCCGCGTCGACGTACGTCACGCGGCCCGGCTCGATCTTCGTCGTGCGGACGGAATGGTACGTCGTGACGCCGGATTTGTTGGCGAGGATGTTCATGTACGGGATGGAGCGGATGGGGTTGAGGTCGTAGCCGATGCACTCCTTGCGGCTCAGCTGGACGACCTCGTGGCCGCACTGGCTGAGGTAGACGGCGGCCTCGGACGCGCTCGACGCGCCGCCGATGACGACGACGGTGCGGCCGACCTCGGCCTCATGGCCGTAGATGTTGATGGGATCCCAGCGCGCGTGCTCCACGCCCTCGATGTCCGGCGCCTTCGCGCTGCCGCCGACGGCGGCAACGACGGCGTCAAAGCCCTCGGCCGCGATCATGTCCGGCGCAGCGGTCGTGTTGTAGCGCACCTCGATGCCGCGCTTTTCGACCTGGGCTTTCAGGAAGTCGAGATAGCGCTTCAGCTCCCACTTGAACGCGGCAAAGTTGGCCATTTTGATCTGGCCGCCGAGCTCGCCCGTCGCCTCGAAAATGACGGGCGTGTGGCCGCGGTCCTGGAGATACATGGCGCACTTGACGCCGCCCGGGCCGCCGCCGATGACGGCGACGCGCTTTTGCTTCGTCACAGGGCGCTCGATGAACGGCTTGCGGTACTCGATGCCCATTTCGGGGTTGATGGTGCACTGGCTCATCCAGTCGCCCGTCGAGCTCGTGCCGCGGCAGCAGTGGCACTCGATGCAGGGGTTGGCGTCCTCGCCGCGGCCCTGCTGGATGAGGACGCCGAGGTCCTCGTTGCAGATGAACATATGGCCCGGCGCGATGAAATCCGCGCGGCCGGAGGCGAGCTCGGCCTCCATGAGGTCAAGGCTCTTGTACGGCGTGCAGATGGCGATGGGCATTTTCACGCCGAGGGACTTTAAGTACGCGCTCGCGTCCGCGCTCGGGCAGCCCTTGTCCGGGTCGTGGTCGACGCCGGAGACGCGGACGTGGACGAGGTCGGCATACGGCTCGGCTTCTTTCAAGAACACGGCAATCTCGCCCAGCGTCATGCCGTCGCCGCCGGGCTCCGCGCAGATGGCCGGGCAGTTGAGCGAGAGGAGATAGCTCTCGCCGAGCGCCGCGCGCAGGCGGCGGATGAGCATGAGCGGCAGGCGCATCCGGTTTTCAAGCGAGCCGCCGTATTCATCCGTGCGGTGGTTGTATGCCGCGCGGAGAAACTGGCCGATGGGGTAGTTCGCGCCGAGGTCGAGATAGCCGCCGTCCGCGCCGAGGTTTTTCCACGCCTTCGCGTGCTCGACCATTTTGTCCAGGTACTCGTCGATGACGTCCTGCGACATATATTTCAGGCGGCCCATGGGATTGACGCGCTCGCCGGCCTCGGCGTCCTCTTCCGTGGGGATGGGGCCATCGAAGTTCATCTGCGTCGTCTTGGCCATGTCGAGCGAGAGCGGGACGGGGTTGCCGTCGCGGTCGAGCAGGTCCTTCGGGTCCTTGCACCAGGGCGGCGTGCCGCGCGGCGGCGCGACGTTCCACGCCGGGTCGTTGCAGCTGAGGCCCATGCGGCGGCCGATGTTCAGCTCGGGGCTGACGAACGTGCCGTACAGGTGCATATTGCCCGTAAAGTGGTTGATGCCGTTCTGCGCGCCCTTGTCGTCAATGTTGTACATGCTGAAATGGCCGCAGTCGAGCGGCTGCGTGCGCTGCTGGCGGTCGGTCAGGTCCTGGAGCCAGATGAGCGCCGCGCCGTCGCCGCGCACGCGCGACTCGTAATAGCTGATGGTCTGCCCGGCGGGATAATTTTCATCGCCCTGCAAAAAGTGCGGCTGCGCGACGGGGTAGATGAGGCGGGACTTCAAAACATTCCCGCGGATGCACAGCGGCGCGGAGAGGTACGGATAGCGTTTGGACATATGCAAATTCCTTTCTGTAAGGGGATTGGATGCGCGGCGCGGGGAGACCCCGCGCCGCGGGCAGTTTCAGCCGACGAAAACAACGTCTAAGCACGTGGGATTAGCGGGATTGCCGAGCGGGAAGTCGGCAATTTTATCCTTGTTCCAGATGAGCATCTTCGTGCGCTCGCAGACGTTGATGACGAGGTGCTCGTCGAAGATATAGTGCTGCATGAAGGCGTAGCCCTCGGCGCGCGTGGCGGAGTCGACGCTGTGGGTGGCCTTTTCATAGGCGGCGTCCCAGTCGGGCGTGCTGATGGACATGGAGTCCGTCGTGCTCGTGGGGGCGTAGTTGGCAAAGACGTTGACGGGGTCGGAGAAGTACGCGCCGTCGATCGTCTCGCCGATGAGGACGTCGCTCTTGCCCTCTTTCCACATGCCGATGAGCGTGCCGATGTCATAGGTCTCGACGTTCAGCGTAATGCCGACGGCGGCGAGATACGCCTGCATGGCCTCGGCGAGGACCTGGTTGCCCGTGTCGCACAGGAGCGTGAGCTCGATGCCGCCGTCCGGATAGCCGGCCTCGGCGAGCAGCGCCTTCGCGCGCTCGGGGTCATAGGTGTTCTTGCCGACGTTCTCGTAATACTGGACGTTCGTCGTCAGGATGGACGTGGCCTCGATCCAGAGCGGCCCGTAGTTCGCGACGGCGAGCGAGTCGACGTCGAGCGCGAGGGCGAACGCCTCGCGGATGCGCGCGTCGTCAAAAATGGGCGCGGTGTCGCACAGCTGGATGCGCGTGACGTCCTTGGCCGAGACGAGGTCATAGTCCGTGAAGTCCGTGCAGTCGCCGGCGATGACGCGCTCGGCGTCCATGGTGCCGACGCCGAAGGCCGCGTCGAGCGTGCCGTTTTCAAAGTCGATGTACATGGCGCTCGGCTCGGAGTAGTACTTATACGTGACCTTCTCGGCCTGCGGCAGGTCGCCCCAGTAGGCGTCGGCGCTCTTGCGCTCATACGAGATGGTCGAGGCGGCGATATTTTCCGTGCAGATGTACGGGCCGGTGCCGTTCGGGTCGTACATCCAGTCGTCGGCGGTGTAACCCGCGATGTCGTCGGCCTGGAAGATGGCCCAGCAGGACATATAGCTGATGGCAGGGCCGTAGACGGTGTTGAACGCGAAGTAGAGCGTGCGCTCGTCCTCAACGCGGCAGTTGTCCCAGTCGAACGCCTCCCAGAACGTGCTCTCGCGGCCGAACGCGGCCCAGGCCTTGTACGTCTCCATGACGTCGTTGGCCGTCAGCTTCTGGCCGTGCGTGAAATAGACGTTGTCGCGGACGACGATCTTGACGGTATAGTCGTCGACGTACTCCACGCTCTCGGCCAGCTGGTTCTCCAGCTCGCCGCTCGGCAGGACGTCGATGAGGTATTCATAGCACATGCGGATCTGCGTGGGGTTGTCGGTGTAGGTGCGGAAGTCGAACGTGTCGTTCTTGACGGCCGAGCCGATCGTGAGCGTGTGCTCCACGGGCGCGGCGGGCGTCTCATCGCCGCCAGATGGCGCGGGACCCTCGTCCGGAGTCTTGTCGTCCTCGGGCGCCTTGTCTTGATCCCCGGCCGGGGCCGGGTCGGAGGTGTCGCCCGGGGCTGTGTCGTCTTTGTCCGAGCAGGCGGTCAGGACGGAAAAGACCATCGCGAGCGCGAGGAGCAATGCGAGCAGTTTTGTGAGCTTTTTCATTGTGTGCCTCCGTTTAGAATAGATTTATGATAAGCGGCGCGCCGCCGCAGACCACCAAAACTCGCGGAGAAAATTGCTTTTTTGCACAAATCGCTTGAAACTTTCGCGATAAAATTATATCATTCTAACAAAAGAAAAGTCCAATTGCTTTTGGCTATGCTCACGATGCAAAGCTTTCATCCCGAACTGTCCTTGTCCGAACGGTCCGGGGCTGATATACTCAAGTGAGAAGAACGGAGGGTCCCCATGGAAGTCAACCAGCTGCAATATTTTATGGTCCTGGCCAAGACCGAGCACATGACGAAGGCCGCGGAGCTCCTCAACATCACGCAGCCGACGCTCAGCAAGTCCATCGCGAACCTCGAGTCCGAGCTCGGCGTGGCGCTGTTTGACCGCATCGGCCACCAGATCGTGCTCAACCACGACGGCCGCGTCCTCCGGCGCTACGCGCAGCAGGTGCTGGCCGACCTCGAGCTGACGCGGCAGGTCATGCGCGACCTGCACACGGGCGCCTCCGGCAACATTGCCATCGGCTCGACGATGACGTTCGACCCCGCCAGCCCCGTGCGGCGGTACCTGGCTGACTTTTTCCTCCGCCACCCGAACGTGGCGCAGAAGGTCTACACGACCGACCTCGACCGGCTGACCGACAAGCTGCTCGCGCGGCGGTTCGACTTCATTTTGTCCATCCGCATCCCGGACACGCCGGGCATCGTCTGGACGCCGCTGTACGAATCGAACCTCGACATCCTCGTGCCCGAGACGAACCCGATCGCGGAAAAGCCGTTTTTAACGCTCGACGACCTCAAGGGCGAGCGCCTTCTCTGCAACGTCACGGTCGCCGAGGGGCTCGACATCGTGCAGAACCTCGCGACGCTGACCGGGCGCGACCCGGAGCTTTTATACGACGGGTACGACATGGAGCTCATCGCCTCGGCCGTCGGCCACGGGTACGGCGTCGGCGTCGTCTCGTCGACGGCGCTCGAGGAATTTCGCGCCGTGTCCGGCCTTGCCGCGGCGGAGCAGCCGGTGCGCGTCGTGCCGCTGCGCGACGAAAAGCTCAGCCGCATGGTCTGCATCGGCCACCGGACGGACATGGGCTTTCCGCCGTATCTTCGCAGCTTTTTCGACGGACTTGTGAAATTCTGCCGCGGGTAGCGCGGCCAATTCCAAACTACACGGAGGGATCTCAATGACAAAGCTCGAATCGGACGTCATCATCATCGCCGGCGGCATGTCCGGCCTGTGCGCGGCCGCGGCGGCCGCCGAGCGCGGCGCGTCGGTCACCGTCTTTGAAAAGACGAGCACCGTCGGCGGCGCGGCCAACATGGGCATGGGCTTTTTCGCCGTCGAGTCGCACATCCAGAAGGCCAATCTCATCGGCCTGACCGTCGACGAGGCGTTCATGCGCTTTATGAACTTCAACCACTGGAAAGCGCCCGCCGCCCTCGTCCACAAGCTCTACGCCCAGTCGGGCAGCACGGTCAAGTGGATCGAGGACATGGGCGTCGAATGGCTCGGCGCGTTCAAATATTTCGACGATTCCGAGGCCACGTGGCACGTGCCGAAGGTCCCGGGCTCCAATAAGCCCGTCCCGCGCTGCGCGTCCATCATCGTCAAGGCGCTCTACGATTACGCCACGGCGCAGGGCGTGCAGTTCGTGTTCAACACGACGGTCAAAAAGATCGAGTATAACGGCACGCGCGTCACGGGCGTCTATGCCGTCGGCGCGGACGGGACGGAATACGCGGCCGAGTCCGACGCCGTCATCGTCTGCACGGGCGGCTTCGGCGACAATCCCGAGATGATCGAGCAGTACATGGGCTACCGCCACGGCGACGACCTGTTCTCCTTCCGCATCCCCGGCCTCAAGGGCGAGGGCATGAAAATGGCGTGGGACATCGGCGCGGGCAAGACGCCCATGGTCATGGAAATGACGTACGAGACGCCCGCCCGCTTCGGCGGCGCGGCCATCGACATGATGATGCGCCAGCCGAACCTCGTCGTGAACCTGCTCGGCCGCCGCTTTTTCAACGAGGACATGATGTCCGTCACGCCGTTCGCCGGCAACGCCATCGCCCAGCAGAAAAACCGCGTCGGGTATTCCATCATCTCCTCCGACGTCGTCGATTTCTACCGCGCGCACGGCGTGGACTGCAACTCGTACCATAAACATATCAACAGCATCTCGGAATGGGACGAGGCCGTGCAGAAATATCTCGACGGCGGCCAGGTCGCCGAGGCGAACCCGCTCATGGGCGTCACGCGCGAGGAAAAGTTCTTCTTCGTCGCGGGCTCCGTCGAGGATCTGGCCGCGCAGCTCGGCGTCGACCCCGCGGAGCTCCGCCGCACCGTCGACCGCTACAACGAATTCTGCGACACGGGCCGCGACCTCGACTTCGGCAAGAAATCGCGCTTCCTCCACAAGCTCACGGGCGAAAAATTCTACGCCTGCAAGTATTACCCGTCCGGCTACGGCTCGCTCGGCGGCATCAAGACCGACGAAAACCTCCGGGTCATCCGCGAGGATTTCACCCCGATCCCCGGCCTCTTCTCCGCCGGCACGGACTGCTGCACCATCTTCGGCGACACGTACATGTTCTACTTCCCCGGCTCCACCATGGGCTTCGCCGTCAATTCCGGCCGCTTGGCCGGATATAACGCGGTGGAGTTTATTGATACGTATGAGTTTGAGGATTGAATATTGACGGGAACCCCCGCCGCGGCTCGGCCGCGGCGGGGGTTTTGTGTACACGCCTGGCCCGCGCCAGCGCGTCTGCTGCGCGCCGATTGCGGCAAGCGCCCGGTTAGACCTGTCACCCTGAGCTTGTCGAAGGGTCTGCCCGATTACGGTAGTCTTGCGCTTTGTTCCAGCGCTGGATGTATTCGAAAGCATACCGCAATCGGGCAGATCCTTCGACTCCGCTTCGCTCCGCTCAGGATGACACGTGTTTTCGTTTTCGCTGGATCGCAATCGGCTTACCGTAATCGGCAAGATTCCACGGGCGTTTCACGCCCTCTGAATGACATCCTGTTTTGCCGCACGCCGCAATCGGCCTTTACGGGCGGATGATATCCGCCCCTACAGGACTGCGCCTTCACGTCCGCACCGCGCCCATTGCGGAACCCGCCATCCGGATGGCTCCCCTTTTAAGGGGAGCTGTCGGCGAAGCCGACTGAGAGGTAAGGCATCGTCCTTCACCAGCGCCCGCACGATACTGCTCGCAAACCCCTTCGGTCTCACCTCTCCGTCACGCCTTCGGCGTGCCACCTCCCCTTAAAAGGGGAGGCCTTGGCGCGGCGTTCTGTTTCGCCCCCGCCGAAAACCTCCACTTATTCACTCTTCCCTATCCCCTCAAATCTCCCCCTCCTCACCATTCCGTTTCCCATAACAAACCGAAAAAAGTGGTTTGAAAAATAAAATTGGATTTCAGTTTTTGCCATTCCTATGGTACAATCAAGAAAAACCGGCCCTTCGGGCCGATGGGGAGGGCATCTGGATGCGAGGGATCCCGTCTTTGATCACTGAGATCCGAAAAAATGTGTTCGCCGAGGTGGCGCGCATGGCCTACAGCGGCGACATCAGCGACGCGGAGGACATTCCGTACCGGATCGTGCCGGGCGAGAATCCGCTGCACCGCGAGTCGGTGTTTTTAGAGCGCGCCATCGCGGGCGAGCGCGTGCGGCTGGCCATGGGGCTGTCGCTGCAGACGGTGCAGCAGCGCGCGCTCATCTCCGACGGCATGGATCAGGCGGCCATCGCCGAGCAGTATTACGAGCCGCCGCTCGTCAACATCATCCCCTACGCCTGCCACGCCTGCCCGACGAAGCGCTACCGCGTGACGGAGCTGTGCCAGGGGTGCCTGGCCGGGTCGTGCCAGCGCGTGTGCCCGCGCGGGGCCATCCGCTTTGAAAACGGGCGGAGCACCATCGACGAGGAAAAATGCGTCAAATGCGGCCGCTGCGCGTCCGCCTGTCCGTACCACGCCATCGTGTTCATCGAGCGCCCGTGCCAGGCCGCGTGCGGCATGGACGCCATCGGCCTCGACGACAACGGCAAGGCGAAGATCGACTACGACCGCTGCGTCTCGTGCGGCCAGTGCCTTGTCAGCTGCCCGTTCGGCGCCATCGTCGACAAGAGCCAGATCTTCCAGGTCATCCGCTCCATCGCCGGCGGCGCGGACGTCGCGGCCATCGTCGCGCCGTCGTTCGTCGGCCAGTTCGGCAAGGACGTCACCGTGCCGAAATTCGTCGCGGCCATGCGCGCGCTCGGCTTTTCCGACGTTGTGGAGGTCGCCTCCGGCGCGGACGTGTGCGCCATCGAGGAGGCGCGCGACTTCCTCGAAAAAGTCCCGGAGAAGCAGAAATTCCTCGCGACGAGCTGCTGCCCGTCGTGGCGGATGATGGCGCGGCGGCTGTTCCCGCAGGAGTCGGGCAACATCTCCATGACCTACACGCCCATGATCTACACCGCGCGCCTCGTCCGGCGCGAGAGGCCGAACTGCAAGGTCGTGTTCATCGGCCCGTGCGCGGCGAAAAAGCTCGAGGCCATGCAGGAGGAGCTGCGCAGCGACGTCGATTTCGTCCTGACCTACGAGGAGCTCATGGGCATGTTCCGCGCGAAGGACATCGACTTTGCCGCGCTGCCCGACGCGCCGGATCTTGCCGACGGGACGGGCCTTGGCCGCGGATTTGCCGCCGCGGGCGGCGTGGCCGAGGCCGTGGAGGAGCTGCTCCACCGCACGCACCCGGAGCTGGAGGTCAAAACCGTCCGCGCCGACGGCCTGCGCGAATGCCGCAAGCTGCTGGCCATGGCCAAGGCCGGAAAATACGACGGCTGCCTGCTCGAGGGCATGGCCTGCCCCGGCGGCTGCGTCGCGGGCGCGGGCACGATCATCTCGGCCGAGGAGGCAAAAAAGCGGCTCACCGCCCACATCGCCGCCGCCCCGGCCCGCTCGTGCGCCGACAGCCCGTACCGCGACCTCGCCGACCAGCTCGGCTGAATTTGACTTTCGCCGGAATCGGGGTATAATAAATGGAACACATGGCGCAAAAGCGCCGGAAAGGATGTTTTCCATGGCTTCCTATATCAAAAACATCGACCACGAGAAGGTCGTTTCCCTCACGGACCTCGTCTCCGTCCAGCCCGGCCAGGTCATCAGCCGCACGCTCGCCCAGAACGAGGCGCTGAGCATCACGCTGTTCTCGTTCGACGCCGGCGAGGAGATCGGCACGCACGACTCCACCGGCGACGCGATGGTCACGATGTTAGAGGGCACCGGCCGCTTCACCGTCGGCGGCGTCCGCCATATCGTCAGCGCCGGCCAGACCCTCGTCATGCCCGCCAAGGTCCCCCACGCCGTCTACGCCGAGACCCCGATGAAGTGGCTCCTCACGGTCGTTTTCCCCGAGGGGTACGAGATCCCGGAGTCGTGAAAATTGGATAAAGATGCCCCGGCCCGAAAATTCGAGCCGGGGCGTTTTTTGTTCCGCCGCGAAGCGGCACATCACTTATTCACTATTCACTCTTCACTATTCACAGTGCCCCATTTCGGCACGCGCCAAAAAGCCTCCCCTGAAAGGGGAGGTGGCACGGCGAAGCCGTGACGGAGAGGTTTTGCGCGGCAGCGAATTTCCGGGAACGCTCTTCAAAACGAAAGCCTTTGAACCTCTCAGTCGGCTCCGCCGACAGCTCCCCTTTCAGGGGAGCCAGCCGGAAGGCGCGTACCGTAATTGGCGCAGTGCAGACGCCCCGCCGCAGTCGTAGGGGCGGATATCATCCGCCCGCCGAATTCCCGCCGCGGCCCGTATTCCGGCCGTAGGGCGGGATGACCCCATCCCGCCGGAGGGACGCGCCGCGCTATTTGGGCGCGGTGAAATAGGCGCGCGCGCCAAAGCCTCCCCTTTGAAGGGGAGGTGGCACGGCGGTACGCCGTGACGGAGAGGTGGGACCGAAGGGTTTTGCGTGCACCATCAATAGCGCGCAGTAAAAACGATGGCCCACCTCTCAGTCGCCTCCGGCGACAGCTCCCCTTAAAAGGGGAGCCATTCGGAAGGCGTGTACCGCAATCGGCGCGGTGCAGACGCGCACCGCCCCCTTCACTTCTCCCGATAAAACTCCCCCACCGTGCGGAAGAACTCGTCGATGTTTTCCCACGGGCTGGTCGGCGGGATGTCGCAGCCGGACGAGGGGATGAAATTCGGGAATTCGCAGCAGTCGCTTAAGACCGCGAGCGTGTCGGCGCGCATTTTTTCCGGGGTGCCGTTGCAGAACGTCCCGGCGGGGTCGACGTTGCCGCAGACCATGACGTCGGACGGCATGGCCGCGAGCATGTCGCGCAGGCGGATGGAGTTGCCGAAATGGTACCCCATCGCGCCGAGCGAGGCGATCTGGTCGGGCGCCTTGACGACGGAGCCGCCGCAGTTGTGGAAGATGACGGCGAACGAATCGTCCTGCACGGACTCGATGACGCGGCGGACATAGGGCGTCGAAAATTCCTCCATGAGCGAGGGCGACAGCAGGCCGCTGGCCGGCTCGGCCATGACCATGCCGTCCGCGCCCGCCTCGCGGTAGGCGCGGGCGTAGGCGATGGCAAATTCCGTCGCCTTTTCCATGACGGCCTCGACCATTTCGGGCTCTTCGTAGCAGTTCATCATCGCCTCGCTCACGCCCATCAGCCGCGCGGCGAGCGAGAACGGGCCGATGACGCCCGCGAGGACGGGGCGGTCCAAAATACGCTTTTTCGCCTTGACGATCGCGTCGAGGTACAGCCCCGTGCGGCCCGCGCCGACGCTCGGCACGGCGAGGCGGTCCGCGTCCTCCGGCTCGTCGACGATGTGGCCGACGACGGTCGGGACCTCGTGGTCGCCGACGCGGATCTCGCTGCCGAAGGCCTCGGCCTCGACGGACAGGTCCATCATGGACAGCGCCGCGGCCGTGTCGCAGCGCTCCGCGATGCGCGCCATGCCCTCGGCCTGCGTGTCGGCGTCGGAAATAAGCTCGCGCACCGTGATGCCGAGCAGCTGGACGGACGGGAACGTCAGAACGGGGATGGCTTTTTTCTTCGCCGCGGCGATCTGGCCGCGCTGCCAGGCTCTCATATCCATGGTGGTGTCTCCTTTTATTTTAAGTATAGAGGAATTCGGGCTTTTCCTGCCACGCGGGGTACGGCGTCGTGATGGGCGGCAGGTCGCCGTCCTTCGGCGTCCCGGCGTTCAGGACGTCGTTTGCCATGAGGAAAATCTTGTCGCCGTACTCTTTTTGCAGGGCGAGCAGGTCGTTGCACGAGCGCTGCGCGTCCCACGCGTCCGCGCCCATCTCGATCATGTCCGGCAGCAGCGGCGACGTGCAGCCGCAGCTGTGCTGGCACAGATACACGCCGCGGCCGCGCACGGCGTCATAGATGCGCTGCGTGTGCGGGCGGATGACCTCGCGCCAGAGCGCGGGGCTCAAAAACGTGGAATTGTTCGTGCCCCAGTCGTCGTGATACGTGATCATGTCGATGGGCGCATAGTCGCACATCTTCTCGATGAGCGCGATCTTGTAGTCGGCGATGGCGCCGATCATGTCGGAAAAGTCCTCCGGCTCCTCGATGGCGTCCATGAGGCATTCCTGCATGCTCGTCAGGACAGTCGCGCGCTCAAAAACGCCGCTGAAAAGCGTGACGCCGACGGCCTTGTCCGGGTCGAGCGCGTCGGCATAGCGGCGGAACGTGTCCCAGTCGAGCCGGTCGACGTTCGGCACGCGCACCTGCTCGCGCCATTTTGTGATGTCCGAATAAATGGGCGTCTGTCCGGGCGTGTAGTGGCTGATCTCGGCCGTGGCCGACCAGTGGACGCCGAACACG
>CAVFYN010000181.1:904-4577 GCA_963626425.1 Bacteroidaceae bacterium | reverse complement strand
CCCAGTCGAGCCGGTCGACGTTCGGCACGCGCACCTGCTCGCGCCATTTCGTGATGTCCGAATAAATGGGCGTCTGGCCGGGCGTGTAGTGGCTGATCTCGGCCGTGGCCGACCAGTGGACGCCGAACACGTCGTAGCCCGCGCCGACCATCGGCCGCTCGCACGTCGGCGCGTCGAGCATCTGCACAAGGCCGCACATCATCAGCCCCATGGATGAGCCGATCGGCCGCAGCCCCTCCGGCCACGGGCCGAGGTCGAGGAACGGGAAGCCCTCCGGCGCGTCGACGCCGGGCGTCCGGCGCAGGTACGCCATAAATTGTTCTTTTTTCGTCATATTGCCGCCTCCTGGCGCAGCAAGCTGCTTGGATTCTGAACATATCATACAAGTTCCGGCCGTGCCTGTAAAGGATTTTCCGCGCGCGGACGGGAAAAAACGGCAAAATTTTGTGTCCGGAGTGTAAACTTTCCGCGCTGGGAAGAAATAGGGCTTGATATAATCGAATTCATCTGGTAATATGATATTCGATATTAGATTAAAGCCACTCCGCGGCTTTGGAGGCATTTGTCATGTACAGCTATGCGATCATCACCGACTCCGCGTCCAACCTGTCCGACGCCATGATGGACCAGTACGGCATCCGCGCCGTCTCGTACCGCTCGACGATCAGCGGCAAGGACTTTCTCTGCTACGTCCGCGGGCGCGACCATGTGCGCGCCTGCCGCGAGTTCTACGCCGCCATGCGCGCCGGCGCGGAGGTCAAGACGACGATGGTCAACATGCAGACGTTTTTGGACGCGTTCGAGCCGGAGCTGGAAGCGGGCCGCGACGTCCTGTTCGTCGGCATCTCCTCCGGCCTGAGCGGCACGTGCCACGCGGCGGAGCTGGCCGCCGACGAGCTGCGCGCGCGCTTCCCCGGCCGCCGCATCGAGGTCATCGACTCCATGAGCGCCTCGCTCGGCGAGGGGCTCGGCGTCGTGGAGATCGCGAAAATGCGCGATGCCGGCGCGTCGCTCGACGCGGCCATCGCCTATCTCATGGACACGCGCCTGACGATGATCAACGAATTTACGGTCGCGGACCTCAAATACCTGCGCCGCGGCGGCCGCATCTCGCCGCTCGTCGCGCTGGCGGGCACGCTGCTGAACATCAAGCCGCTGCTCGCGGCCAGCCGCGAGGGCACGATCGTCATGCTCGGCAAGGAGCGCGGCGCCAAGCGCGCCCTCGACGCCCTCGCCGACCGCCTCGCCCGCCAGATCGTCGACCCCGAGCACCAGACGATCGGCATCGCCCACTGCGACAACCCCGAGGGCGCGGAGTACCTCGCCGAGCAGATCCGCGCGCGCGTGAACGTCGCAGGCATCGTCACGGAGTACTACGACCTGTGCACCGGCGCCCACGTCGGCCCCGGCACCGTCGCCCTGTTCTACCGCGGCTCCGTCCGCGAACTGAGCGACCCCGCCGCCGGCGGCGAACGCTCGATCGCGTAGTTTTTGTTTGGAAGCAGCCCCGCCCCGGCCGAATGGCCGGGGCGGGTTTTTTGCGCGAGGGCGGCAAAATGAAGGGACGCGCCCAAGCCTCCCCTGAAAGGGGAGGTGGCACGCCGCAAGGCGTGACGGAGAGGTTTTGCGCGGTATCGAATTTCCGACGCACTCTGCAATACGGCAGCGTTTCAACCTCTCAGTCGGCTCCGCCGACAGCTCCCCTTTCAGGGGAGCCATTCGGATAGCGGATTCCGCAACCGGCGCGGTGCAGACACGGCGGCGCAGTCCTCGGTGGGATGGGGTCATCCCGCCCTACGTTCAGGATACGGACCGCGGCGGGAATTCGCCGGGCGGCCCCCCTCATCATTCATTAAAATTCCCCTCCCCTTTCCGCGGGGTTTGTATACATCGCATAAAAATCCCTCCTGGCTCCGGAAAACGGTTGACTTTAGTTGACTACCATGCTACCATGCTACCAAGATAAAACGCCGCCCGCGGGCGGTTTCGGGAGGAAATGGGATCATGAAAAAGCTCACTCGCGCGCTGGCGGCCGTGCTGGCGCTGTGCTGCGTGCTGGCGCTGGCCGCGTGCGGCAAGGACAAGGCGGACGACAGCGACATGGCCTACGTCAAAGACAAGGGCACGCTCATCGTCGGCATCACGGACTTCGCGCCGATGGATTACCGCGGCGACAACGGCGAATGGATCGGCTTTGACGCCGACATGGCCAAGAAATTTGCCGAGCATCTCGGCGTGGACGTCGAATTCCAGGAGATCGGCAACTGGGACATGAAGGCGACGGAGCTGGAGACGAAGGCCGTCGACGTCGTGTGGAACGGCATGACGATCACCGACGAGGTCAAGGGCCTCATGGGCGTGAGCGAGGCGTACTGCAACAACGCGCAGGTCGTCGTCGTCAAGTCGGACATCGCGGCTGACTGCCAGACGGTCGACGCGATCAAATCGCTCACGTTCGCCGCGGAGAACGGCTCGGCCGGCGCGGCGGAGCTGGACGCGCTGGACATCGAGTACACGGCCGTTGACACGCAGGCCAAGGCCCTCATGGAGGTCGCCTCCGGCTCGGTCCAGGCGTGCGTCATCGACTCGCTCATGGCCGCGGCCATGGTCGGCGAGGGCACGGATTATGACACGCTCACCTACACCGTCGGCCTCAACAGCGAGGAATACGGCGTCGGCTTCCGCAAAAATTCCGACCTCATCGACGAGTTCAACTCGTTCTGGGACGACGCGACCGCCGACGGCACCGTCGAGTCCGTCGCCGAAACGTACGGCGTGCAGGCCGCGCTCATCACGGACTGATTTTTGAGATCACCTACCTAACCATATCCGAGCAGGGGCAGAGAGGCAAAACTCTCTGCCTTTGCCCGGCTTTGCCGCCTGCGGGCGGCGAAACTCTGCTGAGAGCTTCCCATGCGGCGCGGCCGCATGGGGGATCTGACATGTAAGGAGGCCCGCCTGTGTTTTCGACTGTTTCGCTCACGCTGCTCGAGGGCTTTGGGATGACGCTCCGGCTGTTCGTGCTGACGCTGCTGCTCGCGCTGCCGCTGGGGCTTGTCATCTGCTTCGGCTCCATGAGCCGGTTCCGGCCGCTTTCCTGCCTTGTGAAGGTGTTCGTGTGGATCATCCGCGGCTCGCCGCTGCTGCTGCAGGTACTCATTATTTACTACGGGCCGGGACTTCTGTTCGGCCTGCCGCTGCTGCCGCGGTTTTCGGCGGCGCTATTGTCCTTCGTCATCAACTACGCGTGCTATTTCTCCGAAATTTACCGCGCCGGCATCCAGTCCGTCCCGGCCGGGCAGCGCGAGGCCGGGCAGGTGCTCGGCATGACGCGCGCGCAGATCTTCTTCAAGGTCACGCTTTTGCAGATGGTCAAGCGCATCGTCCCGCCCATGGCCAACGAGTGCATCACGCTCGTCAAGGACACGGCGCTCGTGCGCGTCATCTCGGTGTACGAGCTCATCTGGATGGGCGAATCGTTCATCAAAAAGGGCTTTATCTGGCCGCTTTTTTACACGGGTGTGTACTATCTCGTGTTCAACGGCCTGCTGACGCTGCTGTTCGGCTATCTCGAGCGGCGGCTGGACTATTTCAAGTAAGGAGGCGGACGGCATGGCATTTCTGGAGGTGCGCCACCTCGGCAAGCGCTTCGGCGACACGCGCGTGCTCAGCG
>CAVFYN010000181.1:0-844 GCA_963626425.1 Bacteroidaceae bacterium | reverse complement strand
ACGTGAGCCTGGAGCTGGACAAGGGGCAGGTTCTGACGATCATCGGCTCGTCCGGCTCGGGCAAGACGACGCTTTTGCGCTGCTTAAACTTCCTGGAAAAGCCCGACGCGGGCGAAATCTCCGTGGACGGGCAGACGATCTTCGACGCGTCGGCAAGCGCCGACCGGCGCGAGGCCGACATCCGCCGCGCGCGGCTGCATTTCGGCCTGGTGTTTCAGAATTTCAACCTGTTCCCGCAGTATACGGCGCTCGAGAACGTGACGCTCGCCGCGCGGCTTTTGGCCCGTGAGCGGCCGGACTATCGTGAAAACCGCCGCGCCATCGAGCGGGACATCGAGCTAAACGCGCACGAGCTCCTCGCGCAGGTCGGCCTGACCGACCGCGAGAAAAATTACCCGCACCAGCTCTCCGGCGGCCAGCAGCAGCGCGTCGCCATCGCCCGCGCGCTCGCGCTCAGCCCGGACATCCTGTGCTTCGACGAGCCGACGAGCGCCCTCGACCCCGAGCTCACCGGCGAGGTCCTCCGCGTCATTCAGAGACTTGCCGAGCGCCATATGACGATGGTCATCGTCACGCACGAAATGGAGTTCGCCCGCGCCGTCAGCGACCGCGTCGTGTTCATGTCCGACGGCATCCTCGCCGAACAGGGCACCCCGGACGAGGTGTTCGGAAACCCGAAAAACCCGAGGCTCGTGGAGTTCTTGGGGAAGGTCGTGTAAGAGATTGCGATCCCGCCGCCCGATGGGGCGGCGGGATTTTTTTGCGCGGCGCGGCGAAATAGAGGAACGCGCCAAAGCCACAATCTGCGACCCAACAACGTGGTCGCAGATTGAAAGGAGGAGCA
>CAVFYN010000180.1:0-2611 GCA_963626425.1 Bacteroidaceae bacterium | reverse complement strand
GAGCACGACAACGAGCCCCGCGAGCGTCGTCATCGTCGCCATCTCCTCCCGGCCCGAGCGCGAGAGGACCTGATTGAGGATCGAGACGATGATCCCGACCGCCGCGATCTTGAAGATGAGATCAATGTTCATACTCCACCGCCTATCGTAGCAGGATCGTCAGCGCGAGCGCCGCGCCGAGGCCGAGGGCGTACCGGCAGCGCACGCGCCCGGCGCGCTCCTGGCAATGGCGCGCCGCGAGCGCGCCGAGGCGGCGCTCGCACAGGGCGATGGCGCGCACCTGCCCGGCCGCGTCCGTCCGGCCGAGGCTGCCCGCGAGCGCGCCGAGCGCGGCCTTCGCCTCCTCCGGGAGCCCGTCCGGCCAGCCCGCGCGCGAAAACGCCTGCGCGCACATGCACGAGGCGTCCGCGCGCAGCGCCGCGGCCGCCGCGGAGAAAAACTGCTCCGCCTGCCGTCCGAGCCCGGCCGCGCTCGCCTCCAGCAGCTCCGGCAGCGGCAGGAGCTGAAACTCCAAAAGCGCCGCCATGCGCGCGCACGCGGCCTCGAGGTCAGATAGCAGCGCGTCTGCCCTGCGCACGCGCTGCGCGCTCATCGCGCCGAGCGCCGCCGCGCACAGCGCCAGAAGCAGCGAACCGAGCGCCCGCGTCATGGCCGCTCCAGCCGCTCGACGCGCGGCGCTTCGCCGCGCCGGAGCACGGCGAGATAGTCAAAAATGCCCCGCTCCATCAGATTCCGGTAAAGCGGGCGGCGCAGCAGGTCGCCGCGCGAATGCGCGTGCGCCGTCGCGATGAGCCAAACGCCGCAGTTGGCCGCATATTCGGCGGCGCGGGCGCTTTTTTCGTCGCTGATCTCGTCGACGGCGAGCACCTGCGGGTTCATGGCGCGAAGGAGCGCCATCAGCGCGTCCGACTTGTCCGCGCCGGTCATGACATCCGTCCGCCGCCCGACAAAAAGCTGCGGCGCGCCGCCGCTGGCCGCCGCGACCTCGCCGCGCTCGTCGGCAAGACCGACGCGAAGGCCCGCGTCGTCGGAAATGCGCCGCGTCAGCTCGCGCAGCGCCGTCGTTTTCCCGCTGCCTGGCGGGCCGATGAGGAGGCAGCTGCCCATGTGCTCGCGCAGCCGGTCAAAGATCGCGTCCGCGCATCCCGGACACGGCCGCGCGACGCGGACGGACAGCGACGAAAACTCCCGGATCGTCCCGATGCCGCCGCCCGCGGCCGGGACGGCCGTCCCGCACAGCCCGAGCCGGTGCCCGCCCGGCAGCGTCACGAATCCCTGCGCGATCTGCTCCTTCGCCGCGTAGACCGACTGCGCGCACGCCGCGGCCACGACGGCGCCCAGCATCTCCGGCCGCACAAGAACCGGCCCGCCCGGGCCGCGCAGGACGCTCTCGTGCCCGGAAAACACCGCCGTCATCGCCTGCCCCGCGCGAAGCCGCAGCTCCTCAAGCGCCTCCCGCTGCGCGCGCCCCATCGCATCCAGCGCGCCCCGCGCCGCTTCGGGCAGGATGCGCGCGATGGGCGTAAGATCGAGTTCCATAGCAACATCACCGCTAAAGCATATGGCCCGTCCGGCCGCGATATGACGGCGCGCAAAAAGCCCCGGCATCCGCATGGGATGCCGGGGCTTTTGGGTTTTTCGTTTACGCGGCTTTCTTCTTGCTCTTCTTGTGCAGCAGGTTCCAGACCGGGCCGGAGATGCACACGGACGAGTAGCAGCCGGACAGGATGCCGATCGTCAGCGGGAGCGCGAAGTTGCGCACGGAGCTCACGCCGAAGATGAGCAGCAGCACGATCGGGAACAGCGTCGTGACCGTCGTGTTGATGCTGCGGGTCATCGTCTGCCAGATGCTGCAGTCGACCACGTCGGCGAAGTCGCTCTTGCTGTCGAGCTTGCGGTTTTCGCGGATGCGGTCGAACACGACGATCGTGGCGTTGATGGAGTAGCCGAGGATCGTCAGCGCGGCGGCGATGAAGTTCATGTTGAACGGAATGCGGAAGATGATGTACATGCTGAGCATGACAAGAATGTCGTGCACGAGCGCGATGACCGCGGCGATGCCGGAGCGCAGCTCAAAGCGGAACGTGATGTACACCAGGATGAGCAGCACCGCGACGACGGACGCCGTGATGGCCGCGTTGCGCAGGTCCGAGCCGACGGACGCGGAGACGTAGTCGCTCTTGATGGGCGACTCGCCCTCGATGCCGTACTTCTCGCAGACGGCGTCAAAGACGGCGTCGCGCGTGGCCGAGTCGAGCTCGGCGCTCTTGATGATGACCTGCGTGCCCGAGTCGCCGCCGGAGATGACGGACGACGGCTTGATGCCCGCGACGTCCTGCACGATCTTGGCGACGTCGTCGGTCACGGCGCGGTCGACCTTCGTGTGCAGCTCGAACTGCATGGTCGTGCCGCCGAGGAAGTCGATGTCAAAGTTGAAAAGGCGCACGCCGAACGGCAGGCACAGCAGGCCCACGATGCCGGTCACGACGAGCAGGACGGAAATGATGGCAAAGATCTTGAAGTGCTTGGTGAAGCTGAACGTCATTTTCGAAAACATATCATTTCCTCCTTTCTCAAACTGCGTAGGCCTTGAGGCTGCGGATCTTCAGGC
>CAVFYN010000179.1:0-4965 GCA_963626425.1 Bacteroidaceae bacterium | reverse complement strand
CGCGACGGCAGCCTTCAGGTCCGACACGACGATGCCGATCTGCTCCACGGCCGTGAAAAGCGGCTCCGTGCCCGCCGGCATCTCGCCGGACGCCGGGTAGAATTCCGGCTGCACGTCCGGGAAGCGGAACGTCTCCGGCCGCTTGTGCAGCTCGATGCACGTGCCGAGCGTATCGCGAAAATCCGCGAACACGCACGTCTCCTGCCGGTCGACCGTCGCGATCTGGCCGCGCTCCAACCGCCCCGTCGCGCGAAGGTGCGCCATCACGTCGTCAAACGGCTGCGCGAGCACAACGGACACGTGCTGCAGTCCCGGCCCGTGCTCGGCCAGGTACTTTGCAAAAATGCTCTTGTCGTCGCGCGGCTCGATGAGCTCGAGCTGGACGCCATTGGGCATATCGCACACGGCGCAGCGGATGGCATACGTGCCGACGCCCTCGCCGCAGAGCACGACGTCCTCGATCGGGATGGTGTTCTCCTCACCGGGCGCGCCGAAGTTCACGATCGTCCACGGCCCGATGCCGTACTGGTCAGCAAACAGCCGCACGCACGCGTCCAGGTCGCGCACGACAAAGCCGAGCTGGTCAATGGATCTGATCCAGGGTCTCACGGAAGCTCTCCTCCTTTTGTTGTGGGTGCTTTCATTTTAGTTCGGTCTCAAACTTTTGTCAAGCGTTCATTCCGTATGGTCTACGTCTCTAAAAAGTGAAAAGAACCGGCACGGCCCCGTTTGGGCCGCGCCGGTTCTTCTTATCAAAAAAGCCTCACAGAGTTTCGCCGCCGCAGCGGCGAAATAAGATCAGAATCATTTTTTCCGGGGGCGTGTACCTCGGAAAAAATACCTTACGCCCTGCAAGTGTGGAATTGGGGACGCCTGTGGCGTCCCCAATTATGCGCGCAGTCAGGGCGCAATCCCCTTCAAACGGGAGCCCAGCGAAGCGGGTCCCGTTTGAGTTGCTTACTTTTTGTCTTTGATTTCCGCCTGGATCTTCGCGAGGAACTCCTCGACGCTCATGGCGCCCTCGTCGCCGCCGGTGCGGGTGCGGACGGAGACGGTGCCGTTTTCGGCCTCCTTGTCGCCCACGACGAGCATATACGGGATCTTCTGCATCTGCGCCTCGCGGATCTTCTTGCCGATCTTCTCATTGCGAAGGTCCGTCTCAACGCGTACGCCCGCCTCGTCGAGCTTGGCCTTGAGCTGCTCGGCGTAGTCGTTCGCGCGGTCGGTGATGGGCAGGATCGTCGTCTGCACCGGGGCCAGCCACGTCGGGAACGCGCCGGCGAAGTGCTCGGTGATGACGCCGATGAAGCGCTCGATGGAGCCAAAGACGACGCGGTGGATCATGATCGGGCGATGCTTCTCGCCGTCGGCGCCGGTGTACTCGAGCTCAAAGCGCTCGGGCAGCTGGCTGTCGAGCTGGATGGTGCCGCACTGCCACGTGCGGCCGAGGCAGTCCTCGATGTGGAAGTCGAGCTTCGGGCCGTAGAACGCGCCGTCGCCCTCGTTGACGACGTACGTCTTGCCCATCTCGGTGATGGCGTTCCGGAGAATGTCCTGGTTCTCCTCCCACTCCTCGACCGTGCCGATGTGATCCTCCGGCATGGTGGACAGCTCGATCTCGTAGTGCAGGCCGAACGTGGAGTAGACCTCGTCGAACAGGCGGACGACGTTTTTGATCTCGTCCTTCATCTGCTCGCGCGTCATGAAGATGTGCGCGTCGTCCTGCGTGAAGCAGCGGACGCGGAACAGGCCGTGCAGCGCGCCCGAAAGCTCGTGGCGGTGGACAAGGCCCAGCTCGCCGCAGCGAAGCGGCAGGTCGCGGTAGGAATGCGGCTCGGACGCGTAGACGAGCATGCCGCCCGGGCAGTTCATCGGCTTGATGGCGTAATCCTCGCCGTCGATGACGGTCGTGTACATGTTGTCCTTATAGTGATCCCAGTGGCCGCTGCGCTCCCAGAGGGCGCGGTTCAAGATCATCGGCGTCGAAATTTCGACATAGCCGTACTTTTTGTGCACCTGGCGCCAGTAGTCGATGAGCGCGTTGCGCAGCACCATGCCCTTCGGCAGGAAGAACGGGAAACCGGGGCCCTCCTCGGTCAGCATGAACAGGCCGAGCTCGCGGCCGAGCTTGCGGTGGTCGCGCTTTTTGGCCTCTTCGAGCATCTGCAGGTACTCGTCAAGCTGCTCCTTCTTCGGGTAGGCGACGCCGTAGATGCGCTGGAGCATCTTGCGGCTCGAGTCGCCGCGCCAATAAGCGCCGGTGCAGCTCGTCAGCTTGATGCCGTTGCCCTTGATGCGGCCGGTGGAGTCGAGGTGCGGGCCGGCGCACAGGTCGGTGAACTCACCCTGGCGGTAGAAGCTGATGACGGCGTCCTCCGGCAGGTCGTTGATGAGCTCGACCTTGTACGGCTCGTCCTTCATGAGCTCAAGCGCCTCCGCACGCGGGAGCTCAAAGCGCTCGAGCTTGAGCTTCTCCTTGCAGATCTTGCGCATCTCGGCCTCGAGCTTTTCGAGCACCTCGGGCGTAAAGACGGTCTCGGAGTCGAGATCGTAGTAGAACCCGTTGTCGATGGACGGGCCGATGGCGAGCTTCGTCTCCGGGTACAGGCGCTTGACGGCCTGCGCCAGGACGTGGCTGCACGTGTGCCAGTACGTTTTGCGGTACGTCTCGTTTTCAAAGGTATACAGGTTTTCTTCGGACATGATCTGTCCCTCCTCGAATGTTTCGGGGTGAAAAAATCCCACCCCTGATGATGAAATCAGGGGTGGGATACATTACAAATATATCTCACGGTTCCACCCTGCTTACGGCGCATGCGCACCGTCGCTCTTTGGCCGCTGTAACGGGCGGGCCCGTCCCGGTTGTCCGGGCGGCTCCGGAGTGGTCAGGCTGCTGCCGCATCTGCCGGGGCAGCTTCCAGCCGAATGGCCGCCCCTCTCTGTCGCCGCGCGCGGTGCCCGGTATCTCCTTCATTGCCAATTTCAATGTTCATGAGCAATATACCACGAAAAAAAGCGCCTGTCAAACACGGATTTTTTCATTTTGGTTATGTTAACCATTTTGTAACTATTTATGCAACATATCGTGCCGTTTCGACAGCAGGCGGGCCAGATATTGCGCATCGCCGGTTGCCGTTTTTCGCCCGTAAAAGTTTGGCCTTTCCTGAAAAATCAGCAAAAAGCTTGACTTTTTTTCGCAAATAGTTATACTTGTAGATTGTCAGCGATATATTACAATATGTTACCTTTGTATCATGCCTGTAACCATATCCGCGGCACTTCAAATTTTCAGGCAAAGGAGGGATCCCGATGATGAAAAAACTCCGCTCCGGCGCAGCGCGTCACCTTGCGGCCTTCGCGCTGTTTCTGGCCATGACGGCTGGCATGTTTACCCTGCCCGCGCAGGCGCAGACGACCTACATCATCACAGACGGCAGCACCGTGCTCGTGCACACCTCGTCGTCGACCGATCCGGCCTCCGTTCTGCTCGAGGCCGGCATCTCCCTTGGCGCTTCCGATACCATCACGCTGCAGGACACCGGCGAGAGCACCGAGATCGTCATCCAGCGCGCGCAGCTCATCTCCATCTACTACGGCGACGACCTCATGATGGTCGGCTCGTACGGCGAGACCGTGGCCGACATCCTCGCGCGCCAGGGCATTGCGCTCTCCCCGCTCGACCGCATGGACTGCCGCCCGACGGACGAGACGTATGACGGCATGGTCATCCGCATCACGCACATCGAGATCGAGACCGTCGAGGCCGACGAGGTCATCCCCTACCAGACAGTCACCTATGAGGACGCGACGCTCGAGCCCGGCATGGAGGTCATCCTGACCGAGGGCCGCGACGGCGCGGTACACACGACCTACGAGGTCCGCTACGAAAACGGCGCCGAGGTCTCGCGCGAGATCGTCTCGCAGGAGATCACCGCCCGCGCGTCCGACGCCGTCGTGCTGTGCAGCCCCGAGCGCGACGCGGAAAACCACAATATCCACCTCGCCGCGACGGACGCCGTCGACTACGTCCCCGAGACGCCCGCCGCCCAGCCCGCCCTGCGCGCGTCAACGCCGGCCGCCTCGTCGTCCGGCGCCAGCGTGAGCGTCAGCAGCGCGCCGAGCTTCACCGGCTCGACCGTCACGACAAGTACGGGCGAGGTCCTCTCGGTCAAGAGCGTCCTGTCCTGCCAGGCGACGGCCTACACCTGCGTCGGCTACACCGGCACGACCGCCACCGGCACGACCGCCCGCGTCGGCGCCATCGCCGTCGACCCGCGCGTCATCCCGCTCGGCTCGCGGCTGTACATCGTCACGGACGACGGCCAGTACATCTACGGCTACTGCACCGCCGAGGACACCGGCGGCGCCATCAAGGGCAATATCGTCGACCTGTATTTCAACACCTGGAACGAATGCATCCAGTTCGGCCGAAGAAACTGCACGGTGTACGTGCTCGAGTAAAAAAATCGCGGAGGCTCCCGAATGGGAGCCTCCGTTTTTTGTTCGCGCCGATTGCGGTGCGCGCCAGGGCTCCCCTGTGCAAGGGGAGCTGTCAGCGAAGCTGACTGAGGGGTTGGAGTGTTGATTTTGTGCAAGGGTCGGTTGAATGGTTGGACCCCGTAGGGGCGACCCTCGCGGTCGCCCGCAAGGCCGATTGCGGCGTGCGCTCAATTTGACCTGTCACCCTGAGCACAGTCGAAGGGTCTGCCCGATTACGGTAGTCTTGCGTTTTGTTCCAGCGCTGGAGATACACGAAAGCATACCGCAATCGGGCAGATCCTTCGACTCCGCTGCGCTTCGCTCAGGATGACACGTTTTTTCGGCAGCTGCCGCCGCAATCGGTCTGTTTGTGCCTCCGGCGGGGTACTTCTTTTGTCTCGCCAAAAGAAGTACCCAAGAAAACGCGAGCCGGGGAGGGGCTTTTCACAAAGCCGCCCCTCCCCGGCACCCCTCCCTCCGTGGCAA